>NZ_JBLZIO010000001.1:0-464185 GCF_048553315.1 Legionella sp. ST3F1
CCGATCGTCGCCTTGGTAGGCCCTTACCCCACCAACTAGCTAATCGGACGCAGGCTAATCTTGAAGCGCCAGGCCTTACGGTCCCCAGCTTTCCTCCTAAGAGCTTATGCGGTATTAGCTTGAGTTTCCCCAAGTTATCCCCCACTTCAAGGCATATTCCTACGCGTTACTCACCCGTGCGCCACTCGCCACCCATCTAGCAAGCTAGACCGTGCTGCCGTTCGACTTGCATGTGTTAGGCATGCCGCCAGCGTTCAATCTGAGCCAGGATCAAACTCTTCAGTTCAATTCCTGTGCTAGCTCAAATACTAGCTTCTTTACTTCTTTGTCTCTATTTAGCACTCCAATTCCTCGAAGCGCCCACACAGTTTGTCTTCCACTTCTTAATGAACCCGCCCCGAAGGCGTGATGCGTATTCTACTCATCCGCTCTTCCTTGTCAAACACTTTTTTCATTTTTACTTAAATTTATTTCTAACATTTAGGATTTCTCCTCAGTCATCCCCTTTAGTTAGTCAGCCAGTAGGGAGCATTGCTTGCCAGGCAGTATCGTATAAGCTAATCTATTGAGTAAATTATTAACACGATAGCTTGGAATTGAATAATGCGTATAATTTATTCTCTCTTCTTGGCATTCTGCCTATCACCCTTAGCTTCTGCCAATGACAACCATTACCATCATTATCCGACTCACTCATTGGCAAACGCTTTAAGAACTGGAACCGATACCAATGGTAAACCTTTGTATCTATGTCTGGCTCGCTTATTTAATAGCACTCAGCCGGGTAAAACCTGGGAGGGTTATGGCCGTTGTAATGTCCCCTATGGTGGAAAAGAATACATCATCGACCAATTTGATATACCTCCCAGACAATTGTTTAACCACACCCAGTGGCAAGGAGATAATAGAGAGTCCCCTCTAAGAATTGGCCGTGATAGCAATGGTGCCCCACTATTCTTATGCCAGGCTTTTTTTAAGGGAAGCAGGCAACCGGGCAAAACCTGGCCCGGTTATCATCATTGTAATATTTCCTATGCTGGCCATGAAATTATTACTGATAATTACCTTATACTGATCGATGAACAGCAACGCACACATCAGCATGGCTCTTATAACAATCCATACCAAACCCAATATCCCAGCCGCTACCATGGCCACTCTCAGACTACTCAACAATGTATAAAAGGCCCGTTCGGCGAACAAGTCTGTGGATTCAATTGTTTGCGCTCAATTAATCGGGTTGCTTGTGCAAGAATGCCTGATCAACAATGTGTTGCTGATAGCTTTGGACATATTAGCTGCGGCTATGGTTGCGTGAAATCACACTTAAAAGTAGCCTGTGCTCAAAGACGTGATGAAAATTGTGTCATTAATAGCTTTAATGAGATTGCTTGTGGCCAACATTGTCGAATCGACAATTTTAACCACATTCAATGTGACAATAGTTAGGGCTCGCTTCCAACCCTAGATTCGCTCGTAGCGATAAAAAGTCATATCATACTTATTTTTTTCATCGTGCTGCTGAAAAACAGCTTCCTTACACTGCCAATCTGCTTTGGATATCGCAGGAAAGAAAACGTCAGCATCAAATTGATGGTGAATCACTGTAAGATAAACCTGTGAAGCCAGGCCGAGGGCTTGTTCATAAACAGTGGCCCCTCCAATAATCATCACCTCAGGCGCATTTTTTACCAAGGCTAAAGCCTTCGTAAGCGAGTCGACTATTTCTACGCCTTCGAGGGAAAGGTTTCGTCTACTTAAAATAATATTCAACCTTCCTGCTAAGGGTTTTCCGATGGAGTCATAAGTATTCCGTCCCATGATGATCGGCTTCCCCATAGTGAGGGTTTTAAAATGTTTAAGATCTGCTGGCAAATGACAAAGCAAATGATTATCTTTTCCCAAACCTCGATTTTCATCGACTGCAGCAACTAAACTAATGATAGTCATTTCTGCTTTCTCTTATTCTTGCCATTGATTCTGCCATACGGACTGCGGCCAGCAAACTACCAGTCTCAGCCAAACCGGTACCTGCCAAATCCAGCGCTGTCCCATGATCAACAGAGGTACGAATAATAGGTAACCCAAGGGTCACATTTACTGCCGAACCAAAGCCAGCGTATTTTAATACAGATAACCCCTGGTCATGATACATAGCAACAAAGGTATCGCAGTGCTGCAGATTACGCGGTGTAAACATGGTATCTGCAGGGAAAGGCCCCTGGACATTAATCCCTTTTGCCTTTAACTCGGTTAGGGCAGGAGTAATAACCTCAATTTCCTCTCGCCCTAAATACCCCCCCTCGCCGGCATGAGGATTTAAACCCGCTACATAAATACATGGATTGCTCAGGCCAAAATCAAATTTTAGCGCTGTATGTAAACACTCAACTACTGAAGTAATTAAGGGTTTAGTGACGGCATCAGCCACATCTCGCAAGGGAAGATGAGTAGTGACTAAAGCAACTTTCATGGATTCACAAGCCAATAGCATAACGACTGTCTCTGCATTACAGTGCTTTGCCAGAAATTCGGTATGGCCAGTAAAAGCAATACCGGCCTGGTTAATGATAGCCTTATGTACAGGGGCAGTAACCAGAGCAGCAAATTCACCTTGCAGGCATTTCTCCGTTGCCAAACTCAGCATATTAATTACGTAGCTTGCATTTAAAGGATTCAATTGCCCAGGAACAACCCTGGCAACGCAAGGGATAGATAAAACCGTCAAGTGATTTGGCTTAGTGATAACAGGAGCATCGGGTTGATAATTAGAAAAAGTAATTGGTAATTTCAATTCTGCTGCCCGCTGAGCAAGCAAATCCTTATCAGCTAAAATAACTAGAGGTAAATCATAAGCAGCAAGAGCAAGACATAAATCAGGCCCTACCCCTGCTGGCTCACCACTACTAACCAGTAGGGGTTTCATGCTAATTGCTTATCCAAAATATTAATGTAGGCTTCTGCACGCAAATGTTGCTGCCAATTTTGTACTGCTTCCGTAAATTTCCGCTGTTGCAAAAATTGCCTGACTTGTTGACGCTTGAAAGAGGCTGAATCGTCAATCTTTTTGCGCTCCAAAACCTCAATTAAATGCCAACCAAAAGGTGTTTTTACGGGCTTACTAACCTTATGCAGCGGCAATGCATCCATAACTTTCTCAAACTCTGGTACCAATTCGCCAGCAGTCACCCATCCTAAATCACCACCTTTAACAGCACTGGCAGCATCAAGTGAATATTGCTTGGCCATCAGCGCAAAATCTTTACCTGCCTTTAGCTGTTGATACAAATTATTGGCCTGTTTACTTGCTTCAGTTGAGGTCATACTGGCATCCTGCTTTAACAAAATATGACGCACATGCGTTTTAGTAACCTCATGGTGTTCATCATTGCCACCGATAGCTGTTAATTGGATCAACTGATAACCGTTTCCTGTACGTATTGGTCCAGCAATTTCACCCACCTTCATGTTCACTACCTGCTTGGCAAAAATCTCGGGAAGTTCGGCAAGGTGACGTTCACCCAAATCGCCACCTTCCAAAGCAAATTCCCCACTCGATTCGGCAATCGCCATCCGATTGAAATCATCACCATGTTTTAGTTTAACAAGCAAATCTTTCGCTTTTTGGTGGGCTTTGTTTAATTGCTCTGTTGTGGGCTCTTCCGGTACAGGAATCACAATATTTTGCAGATGATAAGTCTGTTTCGTTTTATCATCCTGTTGCGCCGTTTTCATGTACTCTTCTACCTGTTGAGCTGTCACAGCGACTACGTCTTTACCCACTGCTTTTTGTTGCAACCGGCTAATCAGCATTTCTTTACGGATATTTTCCCGATAGTTTTGCCAACTTAACCCTTGCTTGCTTACTTCTTCTCGCAGCTGAGTCAGGGTTAAATGGTTATTCGTTGCAATTTTATTGAGCGCTTCATTTAAATCGGCGGTATCCACTGTAATGTCATTTTGCTTCGCTACTTGCAGCTCCAAATCAACATCGATTAGATGTTGTAATACTTGTTTACGTAAGACAGTATCTGAAGGCAATTGCATTTGTTTAGCCTCCAATTGCTGTCGTAAAATTTCGACCTGAGAATTCAGTTCACTCTCTGTAATAACACCATCATTAACAACAGCGACCACTTTATCCAAAGGCTGCCCTGCAATAACCATGGCTGGTAAGAGTAACAACAAAAATGCAATCCGCTTTAGCATGCGATTATCCTCTATCTTTTTTCCGGCAATTTAGGCCATTCTTAATCAAAATACAAGCAACTTTAATTAATTTAAAACAAAATCAACCTCTAACTATGAAAACTATCCGTATAACCTGGAACATAAGTGTGTATTGTACTAGCTGGGTCGCTATTTCCAACAGAGCCTAGCCCCTTCAATAAAATCTGTAAATAGACATTATTATTATATCTTGGCTGCAATTGGGTATTTAAATTCTGGAAGGTGCGTCCTCCCAGCAACCTTACTGCCCAACAACAACTATCATATTGTAGCCCCAAAAAAGTCATCATTGCATACCGTTTACTTAAATTATAATTATAAGCACCTAAGGTGCTCCATCTTTCATTTAAAGGCCAGGCATAGGCGAAGGTTGCCTGGTGCAAAGAATTATCCTGCACTTGGCTATTAGCTACTTGCGTAATATCCCCATTAACCAAGTAGGTATATCCGACACTAACAATTTGATTTTTTGCTGGTTGGTAATGAAAATTGAGATGGCCATTATTGGTTGCACTTGTATAGGGATCCCAAACATAATCACCAGTTAACACCCAAGCTGGATGAAAACGATAGACTGCACGACTTGCTATAGGGGATGATTTCGCAAGAGGCGACAGATAACCCAACGTTAAAGGGTTATCGACACAAGTTCCCATGTTATTCTGACAGAGCTGTACCCGCCGATTAGCAAAATAACGAATTTGACCAATGGAAACTGTCGCTTTTTCTCCGCCTGTTTGATCTGAGAGCCAGCGTGAGCTAACGGCATAACTCAATTGGTTAGCATCGCCGATACGATCAAACCCTGAAAAACGGTTAGTACGAAAAAGTTGATCCGTATTAAATATCATATAACCAGAATCGTACACAGGAATAGGCGTTTGATCATGAAAAGGGACATGAAGATAGTAAAGACGGGGTTCTAAAGTCTGGGTAAACATTTTACCCATAACATTGACAGGGCGTTCAAAATACAACCCACCATCAACACTATAGCGAGGTATTGTACGATTAAATTGTCTGCTTAAAGGCGTACCATTGCTATTCAATGCATAAGAGCTGTAATAATTCAATCCATAAGGATAATAATTACTACCATAAGCATTTGTATTTAAGAAATAAGGGCTATTGTTTAATGGAAAGGCATCCCTGTCAAAAAAAGTACGGTTTTGTTTCACATCATAGTAATTTTCTACCAGTTCCACGGAAGGCGTAATAAATCCCCAGGGCTTCATTTGAGGAAAAGATAAAACCGGATTTAAGTGATAACGCGGTCCTTCTGGTTTTAATAAACGACTATCTGGCCATTGGAAGTAGTCAAATTGTCCCAACAAAGAGAAATTACCTCTAAGAGGTAAATCATCATAAACGCCCCGTGCCATTAATTGTGGTAACCGCTGGTAAACATCCTCAATAGGTGTTTGATTGACTGGGCGCAAGGTTTGATAACTTTGGAGCATGCCACGAAATAGCCAATTCTCTGTGGTGTAGGTCAAATCCCCTTGACGTAATAATTGTCGCTCAGTGAGTATGGCAAGATTCGAACTAAAATCCTGCAGATAATAGGGATCTGAAACCTGTTGGAAATTAATCCCCATATGCAAATGAGGATTGAATTGCGTGCTATCTTTCAACTGTACAGACCATCTGTCTGTTGAAGTACCCCGCAATTGTGGGTATTGCACTTCATTATCCAGTATAAAATTGCGAAAAGCGCGATCATTAGGTAAAAAACGACCGTTGAATACCCCATAAGAATGAGTGGTCAAATACCTAAACTGGCCTCCCATCATCAGGCCACGGCGTGAATAAACGTGTGGGATAAGAGTAGCATCATAATTGGGCGCTATATTCCAATAATAGGGTTGGGCGTAATCAAAACCACCAACATTCGACGTTCCAATAATTGGCATTAAGAAGCCTGATTTACGCTCTTTAGAGGTAGGAAAACTAAAATAGGGTGTATAAAACACTGGCCAACCACCTACACGTAATTTAGCATTTCGTGCTACCCCTGTTGCCTTGGCTTTATCGAGAGTAATCGTTTCTGCTTCAATTTGCCAAGCTTTGTCCTCCGGTGCACAATTACTATAAGTAGCCTGCTCTAATCGATAATCTTGATTAGCGAATCGTTGAATCAGGCTAGCACGTCCCCAAGCTGGCAAAATGGCGCCTTGACGTTGTGAATTAAACCGATAGAGAACATCTTCAACTTGCCCGGACTTATCTTGTGGATTAATAGTGGCCTTTCTTGCAATCATTAAACGCTCTGGCTCTAAATATTTTACCTCTCCAAATAATTCAATTTTGGTTACTTTATTCGATTTGGCATCGCGGTAAACATAAGCAGTTTGCGCATTGACAATCCGTTCAGTTTGTTGGACTTCAACATCGCCAGACAATTGGGAGCGGCCTTGATTATAAAAAGACACATTATTGGCCATGATTCGTATTTCATCATCCGCAAGCGGTATAACCGTAAGCGGTTTATAAGAGCCTCGGCAAACAGAAAAAGGGGCATTTTCCTGCCAACCCAGGCATTGAGCAATTCTAGAACGACCAACTGCATTTAACTCAACATCACGCGCGATTACGCAAGCTTGCACCGGCTCCATCATAATATCAGAAGCATAAGTCGCCACATGATACGTGCCTATAGCCAGCGTGCTGGTTGCAATAAAACCTGCAAACACGTAGCGATGACAAATCATTTTATGAATTACTTGCGGTATAGCATCAAGCCTAATGTTCAGCGTCACCAAAATACCTTATGATCCACATGCACAAGGTGCATGATAATTTAGGATCTATTGACATTTCTACTATCTTGGCCGAAAAGCATTGTTTTTCGGATCAAGCTAGCGAAATGCCAACAGATCCTGTCAATTGCAAAAAAACATGACACCTGCAAGCAAGAGTCTACGTGAAATTCTCTCAGTAAATTCTGTAGAATTTCATGGCCGGCTCTAAAAAACAAGGCTGAGGAGTATAACATGCATAATCGACAAAACGCACTTAACAACTGGCTTGAAAAAGTGCTTGCCCCGTCTAAATTTACCCTACATCCTCTAGCAGGTGATGCCAGTTTCAGGCGTTATTTCCGTCTTCACCATAATTCGATGACCCAAGTAGTTATGGATGCCCCCCCTGATAAAGAAGCGTTACAACCTTTTCTCACTGTAACTGGCTTGTTAACCACTGCTGGTGTACGTACCCCACAGATCCATGCCGTCGATAAAGAACAAGGCTTTGCTCTGCTGGATGATTTTGGTGACGCGTTGCTACTCAATCATCTCAACGTAGAAACGGCCAACAAATTATACCCTATGGCTATGAATACACTCATCAAAATGCAGCAATGTTCAACTCAAGCAACGGCACAACTGCCTATCTTTGATAGGCCCTTCATCATGTATGAGTTAAATGTCTTTCGGGAATGGTTTTTAGATGCTTATTTAAAAATAAAACTAACTGCAGCAGAAGAAAAACTATTAGATGAAACATTTGCTCAACTGTGCGACACAATCCTGGAACAGCCACAGTGCTTTATTCACCGCGATTACCATTCACGCAATATTATGTTGCTTGCTGAACATGAAGATCATGCTTTAGGAATTATCGATTTTCAGGATGCAATGCGTGGCCCCTTTACTTATGACCTGGTCTCTCTCCTGAAAGATTGCTACATCCAATGGCCTCGCGAACAGGTCATGAAATGGCTGACTACTTTCCATAGTCAAGCACCCAGTGCAACAGGTTGGTCTTTATCAGCATTTACACGTGCCTTCGACTGGTGTGGTCTACAACGCCATTTAAAAGTGCTCGGTGTTTTCTCCCGCTTGTATTTGCGTGATAATAAAGCCAATTATTTGCAGGACTTACCGCTAACCCATCATTATGTAATGGCGTGTCTCGAAACCTACGAAGAATTACATCCTTTTTATCAATTCATGCAAAATAGGATTCGTTTACCATGAAAACTGCCATGATTTTAGCTGCCGGCAGGGGAGTACGCCTTAAACCCCTTACTGACACAATACCCAAAGCCATGTGCCAGGTACACAACAAACCATTAATTGAATATCACGTGGAAAGACTTGCCCAATTGGGGTTTGAACGTATCGTTATTAATCATGCTTACCTGGGCGGGCAAATACGCCAACATTTTGGTAATGGTGCCCAGTGGGGAGTTGAAATCTGCTATTCTCCTGAGCCGCCGGGCGGACTTGAAACAGGCGGCGGCATTCACGCCGCTTTGCCTTTGTTAGGCAAAAAACCTTTTATAACTGTTAACGCCGATGTTTTTACTGATTATGACTTCACGCAATTACACCTGACGGAAGAAACTATGGTTCATCTGGTTCTGGTTCCTAATCCACAGCATAATCAGGGTGATTTTGGTTTGGGTAATCAACAACAGCTAACTAACGAAAGATTATATACTTTTGCGGGAATAACTTGTTATCGTCCAGAAGTTTTTGAACAATGCAAAACAGGCAGATACTCCGTTGTTCCTATACTTCGCGATTTGGCTGGCAAGAACCTGGCCAGCGGAGAGCTCTACCAGGGTTTATGGATTGATATTGGCTCCTCTGAACGACTCAAATTCGCCAATACCATTTCTCGTACTTAACTCTTTGGAGTTCGAACCCCCTCATAATCGGGAACCTCTTCGATGTCCACTTCTTGTACAGAGGTGGGCTGAGTGGCTTGCTGTTGCTTTTTGCTCACCGCAGCGGCAGGCTCTTCTCCCGGGAAGGACTGTTGCCGTGTAGTCACGTCAATCCCTTGATCCTGCATATAGCTTTCAAATCCGTTATCCCCTTTCATAAGATCGCTAAGCTCATCACCACTAGCTCTAACCTTATTGCCTTTCTTGTCTACAATAAAATCACCACTCTCATTGCTTTTATAGATGACACTATCATCACTACGATAGTGATTGCTCGCAAGCCAGGTATTAAATAAATTATCAACGACTTCAATTTTTTCACGATCTTCATCGTTCTCAGCATCCATTTCAACCCCATCTATGGTAATGCCTCGTCTATAGTCGCCTTTTTGGCTGAACGCATAATCCATTACAACACCCTTATCCTGAATTTTGTCATTCATAAGGTCTGCTTCTTGTTTCGCCAGATTCTGCTGCATATTTTCATAAGGATTGCTAGCACTAATCTCACCGTTCCAAGGCTGACCATTCGGTCCGCGCAGATAATGGACATTCTGGCGAGCATTATCCATCTTTTTCAACATTGTCTGAGCGGGTCCTTTGTTAATTACCCCAGTTTGCGTAAATTTAGCTTTTGCCTGTTCACAAGCATAATCAATTGCCTCAGTAGTAGTAGCCACTTCGATGATTTGCCCAAAAGCCTTAGCAGGTGGCAATAACTCGTGTTTACCTTTACGCGTTACTTTCGATCTAGCCATAATTCACTCTCATATAATTCATTACCAATAAAAATCTAATCCTTAATGGATGCGAAATCGTCATCCCAGGCCATCTTGCAATTTATCCTCATGAATTCGAAGACTTACCTCTTGGAATTCTAATGATTATAGCAAATTCACAGCCTTTAAAGAGCAGTAACCAACGTTTGCAACCGTTAAGAGACCGTAAAACCGTCTATTAATCCAACGGATTCGGAAAACCATCAATAACAGAAGAAAATTGTTTATTCTTCATCGACTCAAAAGAAAACTCATCGACTTGAATAGCATCCCAGCGCGCCCGCTCTACAGCAACAATTGCATCCATGTCTTCCTGAGATAGTTCACCTTTATTGACTTTGTCGATCAGTTTTTCTTTCAAAGCGTCAAATTTAAACCGTTTGAGACCACTAATTTTTTTGAACAGCTCCTCGTGTTTGATGATAAGCTGTAAAGCATTCTCCATCCTATCGACGGGCTGTTTCGAATCCCCACTGAGGTAGAGTGATTTAGTCATCTGCTCACGATAATGGTTATTTTGCATCATTAATTTTGCCAATTGATGATCCAGCTTATCACTTGGATAACGCATTGTTTGTCCAAAAGGAAAGGCCAACAAACGCACTAACAATCCCAGTGGCCGGGAAGGGAAGTTTTGGCAAAAGCCAATCATGGCTTTTTGCGCATGATAGAAACAATAGGAAACAGCCCATTCAGCATGCACTTTTTCATCAGCATGCGCTTCATTTTTTTGAAAATAAAGCAATGCTGCCATAGCAAGATAAAGATAAGACATGCCATCTGCTAATCTTGCCGATAAACGTTCCTTTCGCTTTAACTCACCACCCAAATAAATTAACGATAAATCGGCCAACCAGGCATAAGCGTGACTTAAGCGAGCAAGTCGCTGGTATTCTCGCTTTAAACTATTTGCCGGGGCAGAAATAAAAAGTCCTCCTGTCCATGCTGAACAGATTGTTTTGGCAAGATTACCCATAAAATACTGAATATGCTGCCAAATTAAAGAACGGAAAGTGGCTTTGTCTTCTTTCGAAATAGCATAAAATTCATCGCGTACAAAGGGATGGCAGGCCATTGACCCTTGTCCGAAAATCAACAAATTACGCGACATAATATTCGCACCCTCTACAGTAATAGAAACCGGCACCCCTAGATAATAACCAGTCAAATAATTACGCGGGCCAACTACAACAGCACGGCCTGCATGAACATCCATGGCATTATTTACCGTTATGCGAGCAAGTTCTGTATTAAAATATTTCGTGATGGCCGAAGCAACAGAAGGTTTTTTATGTTCATTAACAGCGGCAACTGTCATTAAGCGATTGGCATTGATTAAGTAATTTAAACCAGCAATTTCAGCGAGCTTTTCCTCTATCCCTTCAAATTGACCAATTTCGACATTAAACTGACGGCGGATTCTGGCAAAAGCACCCGTGGTTAAATAAGCGATTGACGAAGATGCCGCCCCTAATGCAGGCAGAGAAATTGAACGACCAATGGATAGACACTCAACGAGCATTTGCCACCCATGACCAGCATTTTTTTGGCCGCCAATAATCGTTGTTATCGGTACAAAAATATTTTCTCCACGGATAGTACCATTCATAAAGGGTTGATCGGCAGGCAAATGGCGATTTCCTATTTCAAGATTTTCGGTATTCCTGGGGATCAGTAAGCAGGTAATCCCTTCTGCCCCCTCACCTTTCAACAAACCATCCGGATCCTTTAAATTCACTGCCAAACCTATTAACGTCGCAATAGGTGCAAGCGTAATCCAGCGTTTATTCAAATTAATCTTCAGGCCCAAAATCATTTTGCCATCAATTTTCTTTTTAACCACCACCGCTTCGGACTGAATGGAGGTCGCATCACTACCTGCTCCAGGCTCGGTAAGTGCAAAACAGGGTATATCCACTCCTTTGGCAAGATTAGGCAAATATTGCTCTTTTTGCTCTGTAGTACCGTAATAATTAAGTAATTCGCCTGGTCCCAAAGAGTTAGGTACCATGACCGTCACTGCAGCAACCCCTGAGCGACTGGCAATTTTCATAACGATATCAGAATGAGCCCGTGCAGAAAAACCCTTGCCTCCATACTCCTTGGGAATTACTAACCCTAAAAAACCTTTTTCTTTAATATACTTCCAAACATTCTCCGGTAAATCACCGGCCTGACTTACCTTCCATTCATCAATCATGCCGCATAGAGTTTGTGTTTCATTATCAAGAAAAGATTGTTCTTCTTCACTCAGTGTTGAAGAAATATTGGCTAACCTGTCCCAATTAGGTGAACCCGTAAAAATATCTTGCTCCAACCAGGTATCACCAGCATTTAAAGCTTCTTCTTCTGTTTTAGTAAGCTTGGGAATTGATTTGCCTACTCGATCAAAAAGAAAATCACTGATAGCAAAACGGACATGTTCGACATGGATGATTGTGACAGCAACGATTATTGCCAACCAGACTAACAAACCAGCGAACCAAGGCATAGAAAATACAAAGGTGGTAAGTATCAAATAAACTGCAGTACCTATTTCCCAGGTTAAAGCCTTCATGCCGTGATAGAGCACCACCAAGGTGAATATCAAGTAAATAACAAACAGAAGTGTAGCCATATCAATCCCTTCCTTTACCTTAATGGTGAGTAATCACACGGACTAATTGAGTAAATCCTAGTATATACCTGTCTTGAATCATTTTGCGAGTCATCCCACACAAGAGAAAAAGCCGGGATAAAAGCAATTTATTTTTTAATTTTCAACTGGTTTGACGAAGCTCTGCCTGGTTTAATTGCCCTCTTCTATTGCACACACATAACTTGCTTATCTTGTTTTGCTGCCGTATCGTCTTGCGCTAGATCATTATTTTTTATTGAGAGCTATGAGCAAACGTTTGGTTTGGAATTTTGAAATTAGTAACAATAACTTACTCGCTTTAGACAAGCTTCCTCTGGCGGGAAGAGATGAACTTCGTTGGGAAGCACGTTTTTTCTGGCCAGATGATACGATTATTACTTTAAATGGCTTGGATGAGCGCTTTCTTCTTTTATCCAATTATCAGGTCAAGCATCGAGAAGATTGTTATTTACTCTTACCCAATTGCAATTACAACATTAAGAGACGGCGCTCTGAACCACTTTATAAACCCCTCTTAGAGAAAACAACCTTCTGCGGATATAGCAAGAAAATTAATCTCAACGAATACCCTACTGATGCACTTATACCAGGCAGCGATAATCTTCTTGCTGCTGACTTACTAAACAAACTGCAAACTCAGAGTCAGGAAATTGAGGTAATAAAAGAAGCTTTAGTGTACAAATTTAGCACTGTTCCGACCATCAAGCTCGAATTAGCGCGTCTGGAATTAAATGAAAGAATTTTTTTCAGTGCCTGTATTGAAGGGCATTCGCAATTATTGGTCACAACGATAGCAAACCACTTGCTGAAAGGTCAGATTTCTTGCGACTATGTCAATTTCCTACAACAAATTTTAGCGTCATGATAAAAGATCTGCTGGCTATCATTTACAGTTTTGGCAAGATTGGCTTTATTTCCCTGGGTGGCGGCAACTCCATGCTGAAATTACTGGAGTACGAAGCGGTCAATTACCGTCAATGGATTAGCCCGGAAGAATTTGTTGCCATGGTTGGCTCAAGTTTTCTTTTTCCTGGTTTAACTGCAGTTAAATTATCGGCTTTAATCGGTTATAAAGCAGCCGGAATGACCGGCTTAATCCTGGCTGTTGCCTGTTTAAATTTACCTGGCCTAATTATGGCTATCGTTGGCTACCAAGTCCTAAGTAGTCATAATAGCCCCATAACGCGTAAAATTATGATTGCGGTGCAATATGGTGCATTGGCCTTACTCGCTGCCGCTTCTTTTTCCGTTGCCCAAGGGGTTGTCGGCATCTATTTCTCCTGGCCTATAGTAGTTATCTCCATGTTGTTTTTTGCAGCACTAGTCTATTTCCCTTTATCACCCTTTTGGGGATTCCTTGCTTTTATTGGCATTTGTTTCTTTATCGTCCGTTAAAATTAACGCTATAAAGCTGCCCTAGAAACGCAACAAGCTGCCTATAAGAACGCTTGCCTTCGACAAGGCTGATCAACTACCCTAGCGTTATTACCATGTATGTTTTTGGGGAGCCTGGTTTGAGTATTGATTTAGAGAACCCGGAATACTATATCAACCGAGAATTTACCGCGCTTGCATTTAATGAGCGTGTACTGCAACTTGCAAAAGATGAACGCGTGCCATTACTTGAGCGCATGCGTTTTCTTTGCATTTGTAGCGGTAATCTTGACGAATTTTTTGAAATCCGCGTCGCCGGTTTAAAAGAAAAAATTGCCTTGTCATCAAGGAAACTCAACATAGATGGTTTACGTCCCGATGAAATTTTTACTCAATTGAGTAAAAAAGTTCATTTACTCACGGATGAACTTTATGACATCTTCAATAAAGAGTTACTTCCAGGGATGAAAAAGGAAAATATTCATTTTCTTAATACTGACGATTGGACGGAAGATATCCATCTCTGGGCAAAACATTATTTCAAAAATGAAATTTTACCTATCGTCAGTCCTATAGCGCTCGATTTAGCACATCCATTTCCGCGTTTGTTCAATAAAAGTTTGAACTTTATTATCTCATTACGAGGGAAAGACGCCTTTGACCGTAACATTGATTACGCTGTAGTGCATGCTCCACGCTCTTTACCTAGAATGATTCCGCTGCCCTCAGAACTTTGTACAACGGGCGGCAATTATTTTGTCTATTTAGCATCAATTATACAAACCCATATTCACAGCTTGTTCCCTGGAATGGAAATAAACGGTTGTTATCCCTTCCGTCTGACCCGTAATAGCGATCTGTTTTTGCGGGAAGAAGAAATAGAAGATTTGGCTGTTGCGGTACAACGCGAACTTTTTTCCCGGCACTATGGACATGTGGTTAGACTGGAAGTTGATAAGCAATGTCCAGCAAACATTGTTGATTTTCTATTACAGAAGCACCATTTACATCATGAAGACACTTATCACTGTGATGGACCTGTAAACCTGCAACGTTATTACAGCGCCATTAACAGAGTGGATCGACCCGATTTAAACTACCCGCCACTGACAGTGCAATATCCCGAATTTATTCACGAAAAACGCAATTTATTCAATGTATTAGATGAACAGGATATTTTACTTCATCATCCTTATCAGAGCTATGGTGTCGTGATTGATTTTATTCACCAGGCAGCTGCTGATCCCAATGTTTTGGCGATCAAGCAGACTCTTTACCGAACCCACTCTGAATCAGTAATGGTTAAAGCGTTGATAGAAGCCGCTCGCTCCGGTAAAGAAGTCACGGCAGTCGTTGAACTTCGCGCACGCTTTGATGAGGAATCAAACTTAAAACTTGCTAATCATTTGCATGAAGCAGGTGTACTGGTTCTTTATGGTGTCATGGGTTATAAAACTCACGCAAAAATGACCCTTGTCGTGCGTAGAACGCATGGAAAATTAAAGCGCTATGTCCATTTGGGTACTGGTAACTATCATGAGCAAACGGCGAAACGTTATACTGATCTTGGCTTATTAACCAGCGAACCAACCATTACAGCTGACACGCAAATTATCTTTCAGCAACTGACTGGCCTAGGAAAAACAGTAAAACTTAAAGCCTTATGTCATTCTCCTTTTACCTTACAAAAAAATCTTTTACAGTTAATAGAGGAATGTAGTCAAAGTGCTCGCGAAGGCCAGGAGACCGAGATCAACATTAAGGTCAATGGGTTAACTGACAAAACCATGATCCAGGCACTTTATCGCGCCTCTCAGGCAGGGGTGAAAATTAATCTTTTAGTACGGAGTGTTTGTTGCCTTAAACCCGGTATTCCGGGGGTCTCTGATAATATCCGCGTCATTTCAATTGTAGGTCGGTTCCTGGAACATCACCGCGTTTATCATTTCCGTACCCACCATGCAGAACATTACTATTGCTCCAGTGCTGATTTGATGGAACGGAATTTGTATAATCGCATTGAAATTATGTTCCCTATCCTTGATGAAAACTGCCAGAAACGCATCAAGCAAGAAATTTTTAAAAATTATTTGCGCGATAATTGTAATGCCTGGGAGATGCAGGCAGATGGTACTTATAAACCAATGACTAATGGTAATTACTGTGCTCAGGATAAGTTACTACAGCTCTATGCGAGCTCAACGCAATAGCCTCGGTTCGAATTAGATTAAAAGTGTTTTACTGGCTTTTCCTGGTTCTTCTCGCGCTAGACGGGGAACCAGATAGCCCGGTAATTGTTTTTGTAATTGTCTATAAATTGCTAAGGCAGCTGTTTGCGGTAGATCAAAATGCGCAGCTCCCGCTACTGTATCTAACAAATGTAAATAATAAGGTAGCACTCCGCAGGCAAAAAGACGCTCACTTAATTCGGCCAAAATAGTTGCTTCATCATTAATGCCTTTTAGAAGAACAGATTGATTAAGCAAGTGACATCCAACCTGGCGCAAAGCCGAGCATACCTCTGCAACCTGTTCATCAAGCTCTTGCGCATGATTGCTATGTAAAACAACAACCTTTTGTAATCTGGTTGTCCCGAGTAATTTTAATAAATCCTTATTAATCCGTTCCGGCAAAACAATCGGAATGCGCGTATGAAAACGCAGCGTTTGTAGATGGCGGATAGCCTCTAATTGCTGTATCAATTCAGCCAATACTGCATCAGCTGCCAATAGCGGATCGCCACCACTCAAAATAACTTCGCGGATGCTAGTATCAGCACGGACATAATCAAGCACCTGCTGCCAACCATCACGCCCCGGATTATTATTCTGATAAGGAAAATGCCGTCGGAAACAGTAGCGGCAATTCACAGCACAGGCTCCCGTTAAGGTCAGCAATACTCGCCCCTGATACTTGTGTAATAAGCCAGGAAGTGGATTACCTTTGCTTTCACGGAGTGGATCCGCAACGTAACCATCAGCAACAGATAATTCCTCTTCAACAGCAAGCACTTGCAAAAGAAGCGGATCACGGGGATTGCCGCGTTGCATACGTGCAGCAAAACTACGTGGAACCCTGGTTTTAAACTGTTTATCAGCAGCAGTACTACCTAAACCAGAAGGTAGTGCTAAAAATTCCAGCAATTCATTGACGGTGGCAAAGCCTTGCGCCAGAATCTTCTGCCAACTTATAGAGTAATCTCGCATTAATTGTACAAAATTGATAAACTGCGAACTCTAACGAAATTGCAACAAAATCTCAACAGTGGAGCACTGATGGCAATCTACAGTACCAATGAATTTAAGAATGGTTTAAAAGTTATGGTTGATAATGCACCTTGCAGCATTGTCGATTGTGAGTTTGTTAAACCGGGTAAAGGACAGGCATTTACACGTGTGAAAATCCGGAATCTGAAAACAGGGCGTGTCGTTGAACGTACTTACAAAACCGGTGAAACCCTACCTTCAGCAGATGTTGCTGATGTCGAAATGCAATATTTATATACGGATGGTGAACTATGGCACTTTATGGTTCCTGACAGCTTTGAACAATATGCGGTAACGTCTGAAGCCTTAGCTGATGCGGTACAGTGGTTAAAAGAACAGGACCTTTGTGTGGTTACCTTATGGAACAATGAACCTATCCAGGTCACTCCCCCTAATTTTGTTATTCTTGCAATCACAGAAACCGATCCTGGCCTTAAAGGCGATACTTCTGGCGGTGGCGGCAAACCGGCAAAACTGGAAACAGGCGCTGTGGTGAGGGTTCCTTTGTTCGTACAAACGGGCGAGTTGATTAAAGTTGATACCCGAAAAGGTGAATACGTATCTCGCGCAAAAGAATAGTGAATTTCTGGCTGCAGGAGATGAATACAATCCAAATCTTGCAGCTTACTTCCATGACAAAGGCAGGGGTCTTGTTTGATAGAGTGCTGTCAACTTTTTGCAGCCATCTTTGTTTCTTTAACAACATACTTTAATATTTGCTGAGCAATATCTTCGCCTGTTGCCAGCTCCATTCCTTTAAATCCTGGCGAAGAATTGGCTTCACAAATTTTAAAACCCTGGGTATCAAACAACAAATCGATTCCAGCGATTTGTAAATTAAACAAACCAGCACAGTCTATCGCCAATTTCTCTATTTCGGGGGTAATGGCAAAGGGAGCCACTTCACCACCTAGCGAATAATTCGCTTTAAAGCTATTCTTAGCCGTACGTTTCATACAACCAATTACCTTAGTACCCAATACAAAAACACGTAAATCACGTCCATAACTGCTGGCAACAAACTCTTGTAAAATCATCTGATGATCGCCACTATGAGTACCAATCAGTTCCATCAAATCCCTAAAACTCTCTGCCGTTTCGCATAAATGTATCCCAATACCGCGCGCACCGGAAATATTCTTAATCACTAAAGGAAAACCAATTTCATGTTCAACAAGAGCGATAGGAACTGGAAATTTAACCAGCATCGTTTTCGGAAAGGGTAAGTCACTTTGCGCAAATAGTTGGCTAAGGAGCATTTTATCTTTAACTATTTCAATAGCAGCAGAATTATTACAGGTATATACCCCCGATTTTTCCAATTGACGAATAATTGCTAAAGCAAAATAAGACGTTTCGGCACCTAAACGAGGCAAGAGAAAATCAGGCAATGCCACCCGTGCACCATCTAGCAAAATACTTTTCTTATCATGCTGAGTAATAACCAATTCAAATTGTTCAGGTCTATAAACATCAAGCTCTATCTGTAAACTAGTAGCAGCTGCTAATAGCCGATTAACACCATGATCGGTTGGCAGCAACTCTTGCTTATTACGTTTGTATAAGATCCAGCCTTTCATGTCACCTCGCGCCCTTGGTATATCAAATTATATACAACAAAATCTATCTTCCCAATGGGAAAAAAAACACAGGATAGACTTCGTCCATTTTTTTGTGAGCAGATCATGACATTCTATTTTCAACATCAATACCACTCGGCAACAAACTCATAAGTCTTTTGCTAGAACTGCAGCAATCGTGCCAGCATATAAATAATAAAGAGAAACTGGTACGAAAAAAATTAAGCAGGTTTATACCGTACTTGCCCAACCTTGTGAACCTATACGTGATGATCTAGTCGATGCTTGTGAGAACGAGTAGGAATTTATAGAAAAAGGAAGTTAGTGAGCAACTTAGAAGCGCGAAGCTGCTCACAATAGGGGCTTACCAACCACGATTATACCAGCCTCGATAACCATAAACGCCGCGGTAGCCAGGCCAACCAATGTTACGCCAACCATAAGAAGAGCCCCAGTAATAGGGTCTTCCCCAATAGAGAGGCCTATTCCAATAAGAAGGCCTGTAGCCATAATAACCAACGGAGTAAACATAATCGTTATTATAACCAGGAGAATAAACCGTTGTTGGCGCGCACCCCGTTAAAAACAGGGTTGGAAAAAATAGACCTAAGGCAATAATTAATTTTTTCATCGTGTGCTTCCTTGCCGATAAGTGCACTTTAATTATACCACAAGAATTATTTTTGAACAAAATAACAACCACTGCCTTCTTGCGTTTAAACGGCAATAACATTGCGATAAGTGCATCAAGGTGATTAGTTAAAACGACTATTCGCCAATGAAGCTCCCGTACCTACGCCACTTGTCTAGTCAGTATCTGGTTGATGGGGCTAAAACCATCGTTCAGCATTTGAGGTTGCGGAAAGAAGAAAGAATCTTGCAATATGACTAATCGATATTTAATACAGGCAACGACTTCCTGAGTATCTGAGCCTTCAATGACGCTCATGGTGGCGATCTATGAAGTACTTTAGGTTTCCTGCACCACAAGCAGGTATACACACCGCACCCCAAACCAATCTCCCTATACTGAAATTACATTTTGGTTCAGCCAGGGATAGTCATTACCCATATGGTTTATAATAGACCATTCAGCGCTTTTTTTGAAGCGCTCCAGTCCAATTCCAGTCCCGGTTTTAAAACTAACTCCTCGTTAAAATCGGAGGTTCTGCCTGTTCTAAAGGCGAAGGATTTCTAATTTATTGAAATAAAATTGCTTTTTTTAGGCATTTTTTCGCCGAAAAATTTATTTGCAATCATTGTTACGCTTGTAAATAAATATTCCTTCGCAGTCATCATTAAAAACAAAACTGTCCAGCTAATCGCGAAAATTTTCAAACTGTAAAGGTAACTCAATATCTGATTTCTTTAGCAAAGCAATGGCTTCTTGCAAATCATCACGTTTCTTGCCAGTTACCCGGACTTTATCCCCTTGAATAGAAGTTTGTACCTTTGCCTTACTGTCTTTGATTAATTTTACAATATCTTTTGCTGTTGGTTGATCAATACCCTGTTTAAAGGTCATTGACAGAGAGTAAGTTTTACCAATATGAACAGGTTTATCTTCCATATCAACACCGGCAGCACTTACACCCCGTTTAGTACAATGGTTACGAAATAAATCTTCTAGTTGTCTAACCTGAAAATCAGACTCCGATTTAAGTGTCACTGTTAAGTCCTTCAGTTCTATACTGGATTCTACACCACGGAAATCAAAACGTGTGCCCATTTCCCGCAGCGCATTTTCTACTGCATGCCTTAATTCAACTTCATTGATTTCTGAAACAATATCAAAAGATGGCATAATTGACCTATTTAAATACAAGACGCACCCTACTAATTTTTTAGCATGCTGCATCGGTTTATAAAAAAGTTATTGTAACTAAAAAAACTGGTTAAGGTATACCCCGTTATCTTTCCGTGAATAAAGAATATCCGCTACTATAGAGAAGAAACTATACAACACTTGAAGAAGGATTTTTTTAATTAAATCAGGGAGTAAGATATGCCTTTTTGTGAACAGGGTGTGATTAAACTTAGTCATTGCTTTCACTCGACTGCCAGGGAAAAAAAGAGCATGGCGGAATTCCTTTCTATCCTGAAGCACGACTCATTATCTTGCATGGCGAAGATATTACTTTAATGCGTTCCACCATTTTTTACTGGATTCAGTGGCTATTAAATTTTAGCCCTTTTCGTCTTGATGAGAAAGAAATGGCCAAAGGCAATTAACGTGATTTATATCAATAGCAGGATACATCATGCCGGTATTATTAGTTAAGGGACATAAGGAAGTGCTTGAACCACTGTCTAAATCTCCAGCCATAAGCTTTGGGACTGCTCAAAAATTTTTTCTAAGGGGAGCTGGTGCCGCCAGTTATATAGTGAAAAAACCTCGGTATCGTACTCTCATCGGTATTTTTAAAGATTCTTTTCCAAGCGAGTTAACCCGCTATAAAGAATGGACTTATCTCGATTTTGAGAGCCAGCAGCCAAATCTGACAATCTTGGACAAAACAAAACTTGAACCCTATGTCCGTCACCTCAAGGACTTAGCTGTTGAAGCAGCTTTCGGTGAGGTTGTTTATATGAAAATTCTCCGAGCCTTGTTCCCAAACAGTATGGAAGTCCCCGATAATTATTTGCACATCGATCCGGTAACCGGTGAACCGTGGATAATTTCCCGTTTGATTCCTGATTTCAACGAGTTTATTGAGAAAAAATTAACCTTATTTCTGGGTGGCTCTATGAAATCTGCTGCGGAATGGGATGAGCGAGCAAAACCAAGTCGAGCTAATTTAAATTTCAGCAATAACGAACTTTACTTACTAGGCAAACTTTATTGCACTGCACTGATAACTCATGATTGGGATGTCGTAAATAATATCATGTTATCCAATTCGGGTTGCCTGGGTGATTCTTTAACAGCAAAAAAAGTTGTGGTAGTCGATGGAGGCAATAAATTTCACTTTGGTTTTGGTGGGCTTACCTGTGCTGAATCAGCTAGCGAAAACCCCCAATTTAATTTCGGTGCTAAAACTATTCCTGCGCACAGGGGCTTTAATTTTACCCTTCCCTTTGACATCGAAGTTTTTTTAACCTTACCCAGGCAACTTATTGGTGATCTGTTTGCTCTTGATAATGAATTTTTCATGCTAGGCGTAACCGACATGCTCAGGGAAGCAAAAGCCTCACTGGAAGCTAATTCTTCTTGCATCCAGGAAGCCGTGAATCTGGCTTATGAGCAGATTAGCGAAGATTCTGATAAGACGACCAAAGAGCGTTTAACTAATAGAGAGTCGACCCTTTTAAACCATAGTTATTATCGCGGCGGCAGGCGATCTGGCTATATCTTGGAAAAAATTCTTATTGGGCGTATAAACTCTTTGGATAATTTGCTAAAGCACTTATCAGAAGGATATTCTGTAGAATCACTTAATCAGGAAACGTTGGAGTGCTATCAATCAGCACAGCGCTTTTCTTAACTATCATTCATTATAAAAATACATATTATATAAACTTAGAAAAGTACCATCCTGTTCCATTTGCTGTAATTGTTGATTGATTCTTTGAATCAGAATCATATTTTTTGGAAGAGCAACCATCGCAACACCCGCACCTAAAAGAAACGTTTCTCCGAGAGTTTGAAATTGATTATCCCCATTCACTACCCAGTAATTTGCTGCGGATCGGTGCAGGAAAGCTGCTGCAATAGAACCATCTGTCAATGCATTGATGAGGTAGTCCATATCGCGATATTCTTTAATATCAAACTGCTCTGTCCCGGTGCACAAATAATCATAAAAAACATTATTTTGAGCCTTATCAACTAATATAACACCAACCGATTTACCATTTAGATCATTTATCGAGTGAATACCACTTCCTTTTAGTATTAAAAATTGAGCTTTACTAATCATGTAAGGCAAACTGTAAACATAAGGCCCCTGCCGGTTTTTAGGAATAGGTACTCCAGCAATAGCAATATCAATGTCGCCCCGGTCTAACGCAGGATAAAGCTCATCAAAACTCATAGGTACTAATTGACAATCCTCCTGCAAGTCTCTGCATAGTATGTGTATCAGATCAATATCAAACCCTTCCTCGGTGGATATTACGTAGGGTGGGTAGAAATACACTGTACCCACTTTAACATTGGCATAAATAACAATGGGTACCACTGCAAGGCAAAGAAATAGTATCACTCTTAGGAGCCGCATTTTCATCACCATCCGTTGTGCGTTTTCTGGATAAGCCATTTTTTGCGCTTAGTTATACTATAGCCCAAATAAGCGACTTCCCGGTTCTAGCGAGTAATCTAAATGAACTCATTTATATTAAGCACAGACTTCTTTGTTGAGTGATCTTTTTTCTTGTAGAAAATGATTAATTGATAATTGCAGTTCTTCTTGTAATGAGTAAGGGGGAACCCAATTAAGTAAGGTTTTTGCCTTGGTAAAATCTATTTCAATGTTATATAGCAGTTGGTCTGCCAATCGAGATAACCCTATTATTTTAAGCATTAGTTCTAACAGTTTGTGTGGAATCGGAATTAAATAATTTTTTTTATCCATGGCCCGACCAATTTGATTAATTAAGGCCGTTGTTGATATAGCTTCACTATCTGCGACAAGAAAAATCTCATTTTTTGCCTTTTCTGCCCAAACACACAAAATAATAAAATCAACGAGGTTATTGATACCTATAAAATGACGTTTATTTTTTATAGCCCCTAACGGTAAGGGTAATTTCTTATACACTAATGAAAATAGCTTTTTAAAATTACCTTTCACTCCCGGACCATACACCAAAGGTGGTCTTATTATGACTAATTCTATCTTATCGGAAAGTTCCTTTAATGCTTCTTCAGCCCTTAATTTCGAAAGCCCATAAGGTGTGATTGGCAATAATGCTGTTTTTTCAGTAAAGGGAATATATTGTTTCATATTACCGAAAACACTCATGCTGCTTAGAAATATAAAACGACGAACTCCGTATATAGCCGCCTTATTAGCCAAATTCATGGTTGTATCATAATTGGCTTTCATGAACTGCTGCTGAGAGTTCTCAATGTTTTTTTGAGGGTGGGTTTGCGCGCCACAATGGATAACTGCATCAATCCCATCAAATAATTTACCCCACAGATCATTATCTATGACTGTCTGTATACAATAAACATCCAGATCAGCAGACACTTCCGTTTTTAAAATTGCTGCGGACTTTGTTGAATGAGTTAGAATGCGAATTGGCTGATTTTTTTTTAAAAATGAGCAAACCAAGGCTCGACCAACAAAACCATTAGCCCCAGTAACTAGTATTGTATCTTTGCTCATAATGATAATCCCTTTTTAACACTTTGATTTCATTAGCATTAATTTATCTCGCAGACTCAGCCAGCCTTGCGTCTAAAAAAATCCCTACAGGGGAAAATAGAACTCATTCCAATTATTGCTGATCTCTCATAATAGTATTGTCATTATGAAACGGGCTTGATTATACCGTAGAGCGATAAAAAGGATAGAGATCTGAAAATTAAAATTTTTCTGTCCCAGATGCTGATCAGGCCGCACACTGGTTGCTCATATCAGGGCGATTAATAGACTGCCCATAATTGATAGGAAGACGAATTTTGCTCCATATTAAAAATAAAACAAACCAAAGATAAATAGCAAAAGAATTAGAAAAACCAAATGGCGGAGATACGAAGCTGATAAATATCGAATAACTCCAAAACACGTAACTCAGCGCTGTTAACAAATTAGGATTGCGGTAAAAATTTCGCCATGACCTTCCGGCCACAACGCCCCATATCAAGGCAGCTAAAAAGCTAAAATAGCCAAGATCAATGAACAATGCCCCCCAGGCGCCAACAAAAAAGCCATAAATATTGGCATTCAGGAGAATTTGGTAACCAGGCTTTAAAAAATCATCTCCCCCTGGTGCAGCACGTAATGCAGCAGCAAGAATGTCAATATGGTAGCCCCCATATAAAAACTTGATATCATGCATTGAATCTAATAGCCGCTCTATCATAGAGAGATTCTGAATGAAATAAAAAACAGAGCTCACAACGGCTTGTGGAAGTTCTGGTTTATTTAAAGATTTGCTTATTTCTATAAGACCTTCTGTTGGCTCTACACCCCAAACCCTTGCTGCGTGGGACATAAAAGCGGCTGTGTCCAAACCTGTTTTTTGTGAGCGTACTGTCCATAGAATGCTGCTATAGGCGACAAACGCTACGAACAACACAGCAATACCATAACGAATCGATAACGATTTAGGCAAGAAACTTTTACCTAAATACTTTCTTGTATAAAATGCAATCCCTGTAAATAGAAGTAAAACAAGAATAGGGCTTCTACCACCGGCTAAAATGGCAACACCCAAGATGGTAAAAACAAAGCCAATCATCAGCAATTTAGTGATGCGCGACATATTTTCATAATAAAGTATGCCGCTCACTAAACCTACGAAACCTGCTGGATAACATAAAAACGCTCCAGCTGAAGCAAGACTGCTATGAACCTCTTCTACACCAAGTAAGCTTTGAGCACGCAAAAGTCGCAAACTGTATATAGAAGCAAGACTAAACTCGGTCAGCTCGGCAAATTTACTATAAATACTAACTAAACCACCTAGCATACCAATTAGTAAAACGGTATTTATTCGCCGTTGTAACCGCCTGGAAATCGAGCTGTCCACTGTAGAAAGGTGAGGAGAGTTGCTTTTACCCGGCAAAAGATGTGTGTAAAACAGGGAGCCAAGAACAAACAGTAAAATATGAGCGGTCAAAAACATAACCCCTCCCAGAGTGGGGGCTGGCGTTAGAATGACAGGCGCTAAAAAATAAGTAAGAAAAATTAACAACCAAAAGGAAATCATCAATACAGCTGGATGAATAAATCGTCTCATACTGACTCGGCTCTCACATTGGCATCCATGATAATTCTCCCCTTAGATGTTCTGACTATAAAATTCATCAGCGATTTAACCTACCACACAAGTCAGCACTATCCTTTCTTTCTCCAATACCATACCGCCACGATGAATTCCCTTAGAATCAAAAATTACAGCATGACCTTTACTTGCCATTATCTTCCACTCCGCAGCCAAAATTTGTTGTGCCGCTTCAGACTCTGTTTGCAGATCATTTCCAAAAGCACATTTTTTTCGCAGGGAAGCAGGTAGGGCAGAAAACAACTGACGCGCTTTAGGATCCGTGGAAGAAAAACCAGAGGTATCGTTGATTTCCTGTATCATATTGGCGAATCTGCCAGGCCGATTGCGATGGGAGCCCAACGTAAAAGAGAACGGTCCATTCTCCGAATCCACATCACTTAGATAGAGTATTACTTTCACATCTCCTCCTGACGCATCGCGATGGCAATAAGCTGTTGAGGGTTTGTCAATCACTAAATCAGGAAAGAAACGCTGCCAAAAATCATCGCTGCTATCATTAATTTGTGGATTGATATCCACTACACTCACTGGGCGTCCGAGGTATTTTTCAATACCCGGCAGAATACCGCTTGCAGTCAATGCAGCGTCAACTGCGTGAAATAAATCTTTATTGACCGAACGCAGCGCCGTACTACGTGACTCAATGAACTCACGGCTCCCTTCTTTCCTTTGGCCACGAATCTGGCGTAATTTTTCCAGTAAAGGCAAGGCTAAAACATCAATTTTGTCGAACTGGTAGGAATTAATATCAACGACACAGATACCTTGTTTATCGAGACTAGCGGCAATCTGCTCACCTGCCTTGCTAACCGGTTTAGTCTGTCTAGGCAAAAATTTATACCCAATATTCAAGGCGATCTTTTTTAACGTCACAATAAAATCAGAGAGCGTTTTTGGATTACGTAGGTCAGCAGGGATCAATTCGTATGAGATCACTCGTTTTATTGCAACAATTAAAAAATACTTCCCAAAAATAAGCAACGAATGAAGTTTACTGCGAAAATCAGCTGTCTTAATGAAATCAGCATAGGCCAAATGAGTTTCATAATTTATTCTATCAGGTATTTTTTTACTCGTATTGCTAGTAAAATTAGCCTTGCCGTGTGGTGGGGAAACGAGATTTTGAGCATCGTTTTCTATAATTCCCTCTAGATTCTGATTCATATAAATCCCCATGATATCAATTGTAACGAAGGCGTGGTTTCGCTTGTCTGTTGCATTGAAACAGCGCGATTTTACCGAGATCTTGAATAAAAATACACCTTTATAAAGAAAAAATTAAACATTTAAACCAATAAGCAAGCGTATAATTGACTCACTTTATCTGAAAAAAAAGCATTCTAAAAAAACTGGTTGTGCTTATTTTTAGCTTAGATAACACAAGATTTCTTATCTTTCACATTCAAAAAAACAAGAGAATTATCCCCCTAAAAGCTTGATGAAAACGCCCCCAAATTCAACCTATCATCACGCAACGCTCATTCCTGCAATTGTTTTTTCTGTAATTGCTGCGGAATCAAATTAAATATACTGATAATTAGCGCAGAAAAAGCAGCAATAATATGCATTCCAAGTGCACAAGATAAACCAACAGCGACAGTCCCCCACATTGTAATCGCAGTAATCATCCCCATAAGACGCTGCTCATTGCGAAAAATAATGCTGCCACCAATAAAACCAATTCCCGTTACTAAACCTGTTATACCGGACATGAAATAGGGATTATTCAAGGAAAGAGAACCGTGAAGCATGGCTGCACCAAAGACAGCAGAACTGCTCGCAATGGCCGCATACATTAAAGGGCCAATCCCTTGTTCACGATGATGAAATAAACCAATCATAGCGCCTAATACAGTAGCGATAACAAGGCGGAAAACGTAGACTAATTCTGTACGAGTATCACCACCACTCATAAGCATAGAATATTCATTTAAATTTGGCTTGGCTTGCAGGGCAAAAAGCAACGAGGGTAAAGAAACTAACAGTAAGATACCCAGCACTTTTTTTATAGTCATATCGGTATTCCTTTACTTTTTACTAAAATCCTAAAATCCTAAAATCCGGGTAATATTTTTAATTAACCTATCTCATTTTCATCGCAATTATCGAATTATTATTTTTATAAGTCTATACAATTAATTCCTCTTACCATTACCCTATTGGTTAACTAACCAAGCAAAGGGGTCTCTATGCGAACTTTCAAAATTAGTCCATTGATCTTAGCTTTTTTATTCATGATAACCGCAACTCTCAGCGCATGTAACGCAACAATATCTAATAGTAGCCCTGATACAACAACAGAAGAAGGTTATGGCGGTGGGGGGCGTTGATACCCCACCCTGCCGGCTATTTTTATGTTAAGTTTTCCTTAATAAACCTGCACTACAATCAGCCACTTTGTTTTTTTAAGAATTCCATATGTTTTTATCAACAATTCTTGTTTTTGGTCATAGCGGTTCTGGAAAGACACAATTGCTCACTCAGATGTTGAATGCCGAAGGCTTCCAGGCAAATCACAAGCCGACAGAGGATATTCGCTACCACGTTGGTAATCGAGGACAAACAAAACTACAGTTCTGGGATTGTTCTGGAAACCCTAGATATACCGATGCAATTGCCGCTATATACTACCCTCAAACCCAGATTGCTCTCTATTGTGTCGACTTATCAAGTGCGATTAGCGAAGCACAAATCAGACAAGATATTGAACGATTTCGGGAAGCGAATCCCCTTGCAACTATCATTCTCGTGGGGACTAAAGTTGAGCAAGCCCAAGCAGAATCTCAAGGCCACTTTGATCGCCTTGAGATAGCTGGTGTGAAAGCTCGCCTTAAAACCTCTGCCGCCACAGGTCTAGGCTTAAATACACTTGAAAAGCTGCTTCTCTTCCTCTCTTTAAACTCACTCCTGGCTTTCACCCATATTTATAAGATCGGCTCAGTGTGGCAAGAAGCAACCCATAATTTATTGCTATCTATCTATGGGTTACCTG
Organism: Legionella sp. ST3F1; assembly: GCF_048553315.1. NCBI lineage: Bacteria > Pseudomonadati > Pseudomonadota > Gammaproteobacteria > Legionellales > Legionellaceae > Legionella > Legionella sp. ST3F1. Next base: position 28,492 of record NZ_JBLZIO010000001.1, read on the forward strand.
ATTATCAGCGCGAGGCAATACGAGATGAATTAAATATCCTTACTGACGCTATCCATCATCAAGCTGCTGAACATCACGCAGAAGCAATTACAAGATTCACCCGGAATTGCTGCACAATATTGGAAGGTAATCATCCCTACATTATGCATGCTGTTTTTAGTGTTGGCGCAGCCGCTATAGTCACTATCCTGGCTATTACAGTTGGTTTCGGTGTTGGTTTTACGGCTGGCCTATGGACAGGACCCGGTGCTTTTATTACGGCAGTTATGGCAAGTGAAACAGCAGCAGGGGCTGTTCTGGCAACAAGCAGCTCTCTCGGTTTAATTCGAGGTGGCCTAACTGCCCATGGTTTATTTAAAGAATTTAAACAAATCAGAGAATCACAGGAAATGGGCGCCTTAAATAATTTTGTGACTACATCAAGGGATTACACACCCGCTCTAAAAGACTAAATAAAATTGCTTCACAAAACTCCTTATCAAATTCCTTTTAATGCTATTATCTCGCTAGCAATGCTAGGGGGATAATTGTAATTCCATGGCTGACAGGGAGATAGCATGTTCAGTATTTATGATATAAAACCAACGTTTCAAGCTCTGCTGCGGCCCTTAGTTAATCAAATTCATATCAAGGGATTTACTGCGAATCAAGTTACTGTTTTTACTTTTATTTTTTCAATTCTTTATGCCTTGCTTTTAGCAATTTTTATTGAATCTTCCTGGCTGTTAATCCTTTTCCCTATCGTTTTATTTTTGCGTATGGCACTTAATGCCATTGATGGCTTACTTGCCAAAGAACATCATCAAAAAACCCCTTTGGGAGCAATTTTAAATGAGTTGACCGATATGGCTGCTGATGCAGCACTCTATCTTCCCTTCGCACTTTATCCCGGGATAAACCATTTTCTAATTATTGCTATTGTTATATTGGCCCTGCTTAGCGAAGCAGCTGGTTTAAGTGGTTTACTGGTTGGTGGTTCAAGACGCTATGATGGTCCAATGGGCAAAAGTGATCGCGCTTTTATTTTTAGTTTACTGGCAATTTGGCTGGCCTTATTTGATTTCTCGACATGGCTTAACTGGTTCTTATTGATAATCTGTTTCCTAATCCTATTAACCATTGTGAATCGTGTACGCCAAATCTTGCAGGAAGTAGAGGCCACACATGGCACTTAATTGGACAAATCTCATTGCATTCGCCGCGCTGATTTTCATCTTGTGCATAGCCAATACCATTATTTATTGTGTTAAAACCCGTATTGATGAAAAAAATTATGTTGAACTAACCAGCCGTATGCAATCCTGGTGGGTCATGGTCTTACTACTAATTGCCGCACTTAGTATCAATGCCATGTCAATGATTGTATTTTTTATGTTAGTCAGCTATCTCGCGTTGAAAGAGTATTTTACAATCATTCCCACTCGTCGTGTGGATAGGCGAGTGATCTTTATCGCCTATTTATCTATCCCTTGCCAATATTTATGGGTCGCTATTCAATGGTATGGCATGTTTGTCATTTTTGTTCCTATTTATATGTTTCTAATAATCCCTATGCGCATGGTGATGCTGCAAAAGACAGAGGGCTTTTTAAAAGCCTCGGGTACCTTACATTGGGGGCTCATGCTTACCGTCTATTGTATTAGTCATATTGCTTACCTTGGAGTACTTCCTGCCGGTAATGATTGGCATAATGAGGGGATCAGCCTAATTATTTTTTTAATTTTTTTAACGCAGTTTAATGATGTCAGCCAATATGTTTGGGGTAAGTTGTTCGGCCACAAGAAAATTATTCCTGAAATAAGCCCCAATAAAACGACAGCAGGTTTTTTGGGCGGAGTAATAACGACTTCTTTGCTAGCAATTCTGTTAAGCCCCCTTTTAACACCGTTTACCTGGGTAAGCGGCTTATTTTCCGGCTTATTAATTGCCATTAGCGGTTTTATTGGGGATCTTACCATGTCTGCAGTCAAACGAGATTTAGGCATCAAGGATACTGGAAAATTATTACCCGGGCATGGGGGCATTTTAGATCGCTTAGACAGTATTATTTTTACTGCCCCCCTCTTTTTTCATTTTGCGAGGTATTTTTATTACTGATGAATAATTTACTACGTTTCCTTTTCTTTCAATTTTTTGTCAGACCAATCATTGGTATTTTGCTTGGCTTAAATGTTCGCCATCGTGAGCGTTTGCCCATTAAAGGCCCTGCCATTCTGGTAGCCAACCACAATAGTCATTTAGATACCATGGTCTTGATGACCTTATTTTCATGGAGATTACAAAAAAATATCTACCCTGTGGCTGCTGCTGATTATTTTTTGAAAAATAAGCTCCTCGCCTGGTTTTCACAACATATCATCGGTATTATTCCTATTCAAAGGAAAACTAAAGCTGGTAAAAATCCCTTTGCCTTGATTCAAACTGCGCTGGACAATGATAAAATTATTATTTTTTATCCCGAAGGCTCACGAGGCGAGCCGGAAAAAATGAGCGAAATCAAAAGAGGCATCGCCCATCTGGCTAAAAATAATCCTACTGTCCCTATTTACCCCATCTTCATGTATGGCTTGGGCAAAGCGCTCCCTAAAGATGAATCATTGCTTGTTCCCTTTGTGATTGATGTGGTCATTGGCACCCCAGTACTATGGCCCGGGGATGCAACAGAACTATTAGGTACAATTAAATCCCACTTTGAAAAACAAAAGCAGGAATTAGTCATTAATGAATGGAATTAAATAGATACTACTCTTACCAGCAGTCACACCGTAATTTTATACAACATAACTTAAAATTCTTTGGTTTTTTGAGGTTCATCTAAAGCCTCGACTAGTGCTTGATAACGGGGATAAACGTGACTAAAAGAAGCCATCTTGCCAGGAGCAAAAAAGGAGTTACGACTTGGCTGTCCTTTTTTTAACACTAAACTTACCTCTTCTTCCAAACTAACTTCCGTTTTCAACCAGCCAGATGCATCGTGTACCAGTACAGGAAAAGCAGTAGGCTGAGATGACAACGCTTGATTTAGCTGACGAGTATATACTCGTAATTGAAATTTCATTGGATCCGCTTCACAAGTTTGTACATTATAACGTAGTTTATGCAATGCGTTCGTTTGACTAGGGTGAGCTCCAGGTGTTGCAATTTCTTTAAACTCGTTAAACAAAAAAAACTGCGGAACCCCCTTTACGTAATTGTACATCACGGTTCCTTCATCCGTTTCAAGAACTCTGCTTTTGCCCGAGAATTTAGTCTTGGAAAGCCCTTCCTCATCAAGCAAGCCCAGGATCTTTAAATCAAGCTCCCCCATTCCTCGTTGTTTGACCAAATCGATGGTAAATTCGCCATCCATAAATTCTACTTCCCTACTAATGAAGGATAAATCGGTATCGGCGTCAGCGTGGGTTAAGCTTACATTTCCTTTTTTATCAGCGATGATGACAGCAACACAACCTTGTAGACCCACTGTTGCTGGAAAACCGCTTTGTGCCACAGTTTTTCTGACCGTTTCATTTTGACCAGCAATCAACATTGTTCTTGGTGGGCGCTCTGATGTTTTACTACTATACATTTTTAACCCTTACTCAGTGAATTAATAATATAATAGCATTTTGATTATCAAATAAGCACGTTGGGCGAAAAAGAATACTCGCCTTTGAGGGTGGGCAGAGGAATATCAGCATAAATTCGTAAATCATCAACCGAGCAAGGACTCATTTCTACGGCTTTTAACGTACCATCGGCATCTCGAATCCAGACACCGGTTGCTTTAGCCGCATGGATATCGCTTTGAAAACTCCCTGCGCAATTTATTACAATGGCGGTGTCCTTAGCTACTTTATTAGGGATAGTATAAATCGTGTTTGCCACAATAAGATGTACATCCACCGTTTGACCTGTTCTTCTTTGCTCCGACACTAAAACCCCCTCCTTGTGATCAGCGCAAATTTCAAGGCCAAAGCGAATGTCGTTTTGGGTAAAAAACGGCTCTCCATGCCCAGGGTAAAACATACCTACAAATGGCTCCAAAAGCTCATTTGCCTCTATTCGCTTGCTATAACGTTTGGGTTTATGCGTTCCATCTCCTGAATGGAAGAAAGCAGTACTGGTATTTTTTACCAAGGTCATCCCTGCAATTTCTTGCTGAAAATCCTGCGCTGGTTTGAAATTTCTAAGTTGCCACTTTTTTATTGTGTCAGCATATTTTATCTTTTTCTTCGCATCGGCCAGATCCAGGTTTTTCTCCATATAAGTGGTACCTGGAATAATAATGGCCTTAGGAAAATCATCCACTAACTTTTGTAACCGCTCCCCAGCCTTTTGAAACGCCTGTTTTGAATAAGAAAAATTTTTCTCCGAAGCATCCATATTAAGCAAGGCAAATTCAGGACATAAAAAAACAAGTGTATTGTCTTTTTCAGGATCTCCAGCCATAGCTAATTGGTAAGCCTGCTTAAATTTGGCTTCAATCAATGTCATCTTTTCATCCAGGCTCTTATTAATTAAGTTATCACCTGGGTCCCACATAACAGCAGTGATTGTTTTCATAAATTAAACTCAAGAGCTAGTCTAAGTATAGCCAAACCGAATAATCGGTTGTGTAAAGTACAATTCAACCCAATTAAAAACGACCTATAGAATTGTTATCGTGAACAACTGTATAGCCTTTTTCACCTGTAAAGACTGCTTCAAAAAATTGCCATTCAAACTCTGCCGATTGCGTGAAAGATGAAACAACTCGTTCTTGTTGTAGGGGACACATTATAGGCTCCGTTAATTCTTGCGTAATTTGGGTGATGGTTTTGGTAGCTGATATAAAATTCTCGCTGGAATAAGAGGCCATCCACCTTCGATAAGGATGATCTAAAGCACAGGTAGTAAGATCCATTCGCTTTCCTAGCTCCCTATAGATCATAAAGCAGGGGAGAAAGCTGGCCACTGCTACTTCTATAGGAGCATGTTTCGCGTTATCAAGAAGATAATCGGTATAACTAGCAATAACAGGAATTTTTTTACCAATTGCTTTATGGTTAAAAAAAGTTACTGTTGGTGACTCCGCAAGATACTTAAGATGAAATTTACGCTCTGTTTCCTTAATATAGGCTGACACCCCTCGCAATTGCTTTGCATACACTTGATTAGAACATCGCAGTGATGTTAATCCCAGGGCATAAGAGAGCTCACGTAAATAAAGTTCATCCTGTTCCAGGTAAAGCCTGAAGGTTGTCCTGGGTAGGGAGCCCTCATAGAGTTTTTGATTAAATGGATGGTGGTATATTTTTGGAAAAACAGTAGAGCATCTATGCATTATTCTTGAAAATACCATCGCTTACCTCCTCAAAATAAATCGGAAGAAGTAGCCAATGAGTTAATACAGAGCCCAAAAAACTCAGTTTTATCAATCTCACTCTCCCTCCGCAGGCATTACCCAGTGCAGGTTATAAGGGTCTTTCTCAGCTTTGGCAGGAACCAAAGCACCCCTGGTGAATCATTCATCACGAGTCTAACGAGCCAAGATCAGGCTGTCAATAAACATGCTGGATTAATGAATAGATGGTCATGATGTTAAAAAAATGAATCGAATATTCTTAATTATGGAGTGGCCGTGTAATCCGGCATTAGCCTCCTTTTCAGATCATTGCCCAGGCTAGTCTGCAGGTGGCGTACCGGCGTGTGCGCGCTCTTTTTTATTCAAACTACTCTAAAAATAAAGTAATTACGCTGAGATTTTATCGCTAATAATCATGCTGACAGGTTTTCCCAGCCAGACTTCTATTTTGGCTAGACAGGCTCGAAGATGGTTAGTTTGCATATGCCGATCAAGATGACTTCTACTTTCCCATTCTTCGAAGCAGACAAATTCGCAAGGATTATCTTGCCCCTGGTAGAAATGATATTCAATGCAGCCTGACTCTTGGCGCGTGGGGTTCACCAACGCTAATAATGCTTCTTTTACCTTTGATTCACTGCCATCTTTGGCCGTCACTGTAGCAAACACTGTAATCATCTTCTTAATCCTTTAAATTTAGAATTAATCTTTACTTAATTTCATTGTGATATCATGTTACACAAATGGTGTAAACCAACTTTTATTGAGGCAACGATTATGGCTTTATCACTTGCAGAACAAGGTAAATTGCGCGACGAATATGACTTTTTAAGCCAGTTGGTTATTGAGCAAGAAGAAGACCAGTGGGCAGCAAAAAAAGAAGCTATCATTGCCCTTTGCACCGAAAATGATATTCCGTTATACAATATGGCTGCATTAAATGTTATGAAAGCCAGTGGGCTTTTAAGCCGCTTACTAAAGCTTATGGCACAATACGAAAAGTTAGAAGAAGCCAATGTCGTATGGGATCAGGAATTCCTAACCTGGAAACAGACCTTTGACATAGAGGTAAAAAAAGCAACCTTGGTTTTAGTTACTCTACATGATCAGGCTTATCTAAGCATCGCTGATCAATACCAAAAAAGAGGGGAGGTTTCTGCGCAAACCTTACTCACTATAAAAGATATGACCGACCTCTTGGAAGATCCTGATTTTATTTCTGAGGACGTTTTAGTCTCAGCCCCCTTTTCACTCCTGGAAATGTCTACAGACCAGGAAGAGCAGGTAAAAGCCTTGATAGAGCGAGCTGCCAGAGAAGGAAAGAAAGTATTTTTACCGGTTAACTATGATGGACATTGGTTTTATTTACTAAAAGAAAAAGAAGGCGAGGAAGACGTCTGGTCGATACAAGACGAACAACCTTTTATAGACGATGAAGCAGCACTTTCAATCAGACAAAAAGGAATGCTGAAACACAGCACTGCTTTGCTCGATAAATTGATTGGCAAAGACAATTATAATGAATTATTGGTGTACTCTACTGAAGATCAATTCAATGATTTTGATTGCGGCACTCGGGTAATTAACGCGTACCGAACAATAGCAGATTCCGATTATCTGGAGCATAGCCACGCAGACATCCTGGTCGAACTGCTTGAAAAACAACTTTCGCAAGAACAGTATGAGGCACTTCCCGAATTGCTTTTTAGTGAAGACATAGAACTTAATGAAAAAGTCGATCAGGTTATCGAAGCGACTGTAGCGACTCAAAATTCAGAGCATGAGCAATTTGAGAACTATCAAACACTTGTAAAGAACACCGTTTATGACGTAATCAATAGACAAGGTTTCTTTGCCAACCTGCAAAATAGAATTCCTGTTCAGGATCTTGAAAAAGATCTGGACATCGATCTAACCGATCGAAGCGCAGAAGAGATAGAAGAAATTGACGAGGAATTTGCAGCAGCTCTTCAAGAAGCTGAATGCATAAAAGCAGGCCTTTGATTAAGGACTGACTATAATCTTACCAATTTGTTCATTTGACTCCATATAACGATGCGCTTCTGCAATCTGCTCTAGAGTAAAGGTTCGAGCAATTTGGGGCTCAAACGAGCCATCTTCTAAATGGTCAAAAATATATTTTTCAGCTTTGGCACGAACTTCGGGTAAGCTAACAATTTCAAAGAGGGTATAACCCCGCATTGAAATGCCTTTGTTTAATGCTGTCAAAAGTGGAAATGGAGTCATTGGCTCCATCGACAAATTCCCATAAACAAAAAGGATTCCGCCTGGAGCGATTGTCTCTGCCAGTAGTTCAACACCCTTACCAGCTATAGGATCGAAAACTATCTTCACGCCTTTCCCATTGGTGATTTCTTTGATACGGGCAGGTAGATTCTCGTCGTTTGTGACAATAACATGATCGGCGCCTAAGGCTAATAATTCTGCTTTTTTCTTAGTTGTTCGCGTCGTTACAATACTGATTGCCTTCTGGGCATGTGCAATTTGTATGGCAGCCAGGCCTACACTACTGCTTGCAGCCGTAATCAAAACGAAATCATTCTGGGCAAGTTTCCCATAATGAATTAAAGCCCCATATGCGGTCAGGTACTGCATCCAAATAGAAGCTCCTTCCTCATAGGACAGTTTCTTTGGGTACTTTGCAAGTGAAAAAGTGGGTACTATTGCTACCTCTCCATATACCCCATATTTACCAAGATTAAAACACGGTACCGTACTATATACCTGACCAATCCTCTTTTTATCCCCATGAGGACCAACCGCTTCGACTACACCCGATGCTTCATAACCGATCTTGGAAGGCAAATCGGGTTGTATCAAATAGTTTCCCGTACGAAACATGATCTCAGCGCGGTTTAAACCAATCGCGTGAACACGTAGGCGCACCTCTCCTTCGCCTGGTTCTGGTAGTGGGACCTCTTCTATCTTTAGTACTTCTGGCCCCCCAAGTGCGTGAAAACGGACTATCTTGGCAGATGAATTCGACATGAAATTTCCTTATATTCCTATTGCTTGTTCAGGCGTGTTGACCGGCCTCCAATGCCTAAATGCCTCGGCTAATCTCTTCACTATAATCCGACATAAAAACAACTCTAGTCAAACCCACCTGTTACTTCATGTGGGTATTCAAGCGGCAAACTCGTAAAAATTTTGTCTAAAATTGCTGCTTTGCTGTCAATTAGATGACTATGGTTGGCTACCACATAATTCATACCACTGGCGATAAATCCAAGGTCGGCGAGCTTGTGTGCAAATGCCGTACCCAAGCTGGCCAATGAGTTTAATTCAATACGGTCTACCTTGTTTTGCCAAGTATAATAGATCAGGGCTTTTAATAAAGAATCTGCTATTTCAATGGAATCAGCATAAAGAGGTGACACGCGGTAACATAATGAGTTTTCATCTTTCTTACGACTCTGTTTACAGACTGTTAAAACGCCATAGCCTTTAACAACTCCCTGTTCATAATAGGCAAGAATCATTGCATCAGGACGGGAAACCCAGTGGTGAATGAAATCAAAAAAACCCGCCCCACTTGCACCATTAAATAATGTTTCTGTATAACCATCAATCTCTTGAAATGAGACAATCCTTTTAAGTACTCCATTTTCAATAAGCGGAATAATTGTCGCTAATTGAGCCTTGTTAATTTGTTTGAGCTGAAGAGAATAAAAAATATTGACTAGCGATGTTCTTAGAAAACCTAAGCGCTCATAAAAATTAACTGCGCGAGGTACCGCATGAAAACAAACCAGCATCTCTCTAGAAATAGAAGCTGTAATGGCATTCTGCCATAATAGCGGACCGACAACTCTTTGACCACGGTACTTTTCTTTTACCAAAAAAAAGCCTGCTGAACGCAGCGGCCTTCCTTGTACCCGGCTCAAACTTTCATGTAAGAGTACACAGCCAGCCAACTCATCATCGACGTTAATCGCATAAATTCGATTAAGTGGATAATTAAAATAACAATCTACATCATATGAACTGTATAGCCATCCCTCTTTAGCAGCTTCTTCCAGCATTAAGACAGATAACTCGTCTTCTTTAATTGGGTTAATTGTTAAATTCATCGTTTTCTCTAGTTAACACATGACGACCAGGTCTGTTGACATTTCGCTGGCTTTTCGGCCTAGATAGTGAAAATATAAACAGGCCTAATAAAATTCAGCCAATAGTTTAACAACTAATTCTGTTCTATTCTTAGCATTAAATTTATATTTTAATGAATCAACTCTATCTTCAATAGTACGACAGGAGCGTTCCGTTAATTGTGCTATTTCTTTTACTGTTTTTCCCTGAATAAGCAAATCAGCACAGATTTTATCCTTTGCTGTTAATTTTTTATTATCTGATATCGCTAGGGCTTTTAAAAAGGCGTTTCTCTTTTTATGCTTATTTACAATGAAATTGCTAGGATCAACTGACACACAGGCTTTCTCTTTATCGGGATTAAACACAATTTTATAAGCCCTTGCCAGCTCTCTTTCTTGATTTACTTGCTTATCAAAAAAGGAAATGAAACGCGTAAGTAAATCAAGATTATTAATATAGATTTGATTAATGGATTGATTTAAAAGATGCGTTCCAAAATGATAAAAATCAGTGAATTCAGTTTGACTTTTTATAATAGTAAATATATGTTTGAAATCAAAATCAGCTGCATCTTGCATCATCGCCGCTGTTTTACCATAGCACTCAACCGCATCCCATACTAAATATTGGCCGAAATCAATCGTTTCCGGTTTAATGTTAATGCAGGGATCAGCATCATAATATTTTCTCTTGGCATAATTGATCATGAAATCGGGATGATTACATAATACTGTTAAGCGCTGATCATTATAAACTCTGACATGAGAAAAAGTAGTAATATCAATGGACTCAAGAGGCTTGCATAAATTTTTTAATTCTTCTGTATAAAGCAAGGTAGGATGGCGTTGTAATTCTGCTAATATTTTCCCCATAAAAATACCTTTATTTACTTCATTTTTGGCTAATAACTAAAGTGCTAATTATAATCAACAGCTGACTTACTGAATACCGTATTAATACGGTATTTACTCGGCTAATAGCCTCTCAATAATAATTGGATTTTTACAAGGGGAAATTTCTATCAATCCTTATACCGGCCACTCTCCAAATGAATTTTACGAAAAAATTTGTGGATGACTGGTGAAAGCATAATAACGACGATAGCAATAAAAGCGAGACCGCTGAATAAGGCGTATAAACCAGCAAAGAGTTTGCCTGCGGACGTGGTGAGCGTTGCTGCTGGCCCCATTCCTGACAGAATCATTGAAGCATTGAGGAAGGAATCAATCCAAGACATTTGTTCAAAGACATGATAGCCCAGCATACCAGTAAAGAGGGCCGCGGCGATAAGCATAAGACCGATAGAAGTATTACGAAGCAGGTGCAAATAAATATTTAACGGTGTGTTGTATTCTTGCTGTCTTGCAGACATGACCACTCCTTTTTAATTATCGAGATATATTTCAGAATAGCCTACCCTTGTGCAATCACCTCAAAATCTCAAATCCCTGGCGATCCTCCCAGGGCAAATCTTCTCGCGTGCACTCACTGACGACAGCAAATCGCGGACCCTGCTGCAGCCAGGCGTAAAAGAGTTCTAGTTGGTTTTCATTACCACAAGCAAAAACCTCTACTCGCCCATCACTTAAATTACGTACCCATCCTTTAAGTCCCAACCGGTCAGCCTCATTTTTCGTAGAAGCTCGGAACCACACGCCCTGAACTTTACCAGAAACATAACAATGCATTGCGAACTGTTCCATCATCAATCCCACCTTGTTAATTGAGTGGTAAAAAATTTTATCTTATTTTGCTAATAACAAGAATGAAATCTTTTCAATGCTAACTCTTGTATGTTATTTGTAATTCGTGTGCATTCAAAATGGTATTAAATTTAATTTTTTTTACTTTAGCCGTTAACAGGGCAAATCTATTCAATGTGCTAGTAGGGATTATATGAAATGGATAACATCCACCAACTGACAGCATTAGAAATAATTCGGCATATACAGAAAAAAGCGCTTTCTGCCAAAGAAGTGATGCTAGCGCATTTAGAACAAATCGAAAAAATTAACCCTGTTGTTAATGCCTTAACCCAGCGTTTTACTCCCGAGGAGTGTTTGCAGCAGGCAGTCTATGTCGACAAGGCAATTGCTGCTAAAAAATCATTAAAAAAATTGACAGGTCTCCCCGTTGCAATCAAAGATGCCTTAAAGGTGGACGGCTTAATTTGCTCTTCTGGCAGCCCTGGTTTTTATAAAGCAGGAAAGGCTCAGCAGGATGCAACGCTTGTCGCGCGATTAAAGGCAGAAGGCGCCATTGTTATTGGATTAACCAATGTTCCAGAAATGTGTCGCGGTGGGGATTCAGACAATTTAATCTACGGGCGGACTAATAATCCCTATGATCTGGATAAAACTTGTGGTGGAAGTAGTGGTGGTTCTGCCGCGTTAATTGCTGCAGGCGGTGTACCTTTTGCAATAGGCTCAGATGGTGGAGGCAGTCTTGTCCAACCGGCGCATTGTTGTGGGATTGTTGCCTTAAAACCCACTCATGGACATCTCCCATCCACAGGTACTGTCGGAGGAGATTCGCCAGGCCTCATTGGTTCTATGCTCACATATGGTCCAATGGCTCGTTCCGTCAATGATCTCCGCTTGGGTTTGTCAGTGCTTGCAGGTCCTGATCAGTTTGACCCTTATACAGTACCTGTCCCGATTGAACCAGCACCCCCACTAAAAAAACTGCGGGTTGCCTATTTCACCGAAAATGGTTTTACTCCCGTCGAACAGGAAATACAACAGGTTGTTAAAGCGGCCGCTTTAGCCTTGCAGGATGAGGTTGCTATCGTTGTTGAAGAACGCCCGGACTGTGTCAGTCAATCATTTGCGCTGCATTGGAATCTTTTTCTTGGCGGGGATCAGGGAGCAGGATTTAAGCAAATGTTACATCAACTGGGTATTGAAACCCTTTCCTGGGAACTAAGAGAATTTCTCCGCCAGGCAGAAAACTGTCAATTTTCAATGACTCAACTCTACCATCGCATGAGAGAAATTGACTTATTTCGTAGCGAACTTTTTTCTTTCATGAACAAGTATGATGTATTAATCAGTCCAGTGTTTCCGAAAGTAGCCAAACCACATGGTATCGGGATCAAAGAAATCAGCGATTTCTCCTATGCGATGACCCATAATCTGAGCCGATGCCCAACGGTCAGCCTACGATGCGGCACATCAGCTACGGGATTACCCATTGGAATCCAAATCGCTGCAAATCGGTGGAAAGATACGACTGCTCTGGCAGTTGCCGAGCGACTTGAAGAATTATTGGGTGGCTATAAACCGCCTATTATTCTTAATACGCAATTTTGAAAATTAGCAGGATGATTGATTTCCGGATTTATTAGAAGGCAGAATTGCCAATTAAATTTGAAAGCCGTGACCTGCATGCTGTGCGTAAGCACGGCATGCAGGTGAGCCAAGGTAGATCAGCAACAATGACAAACTGCGCCCCGTCAGACTCAACCAGGCAATTTAGCTATTTGCACCTCTCGATGCAAAACTCATAACAGCCTTTGCCTCATCCAAATCATCTACATTAAGTTCTGCAGGTTGGGGAAGATCTTCATTAGACCATATTGCCTGCGAGATTTTGTTGATAATGTGTTGTAACAATTCTCTTATAGTCCTGGGGTCAATTATTTTGGCAGCCTGACTATTTGGACAATCGATCGTTAAATCCTGCACATGAATGCCTTTGGTGGTAAAGCTCATTTCACAATGAATGTGTGCATGATAGGAAGTAGACGTCGTATTTTTTTTGCTCCCTACCATTACTGTTGGATAAGTATGATCGGCGATAATAGAAACACCACCGTTAATTGGTACAATGTTTACCTTAGATACTTCATTAGGGAATTTAATCTGTGTATTTTTCTTTAATTGCGCATTCACCAAACAATGGTGACTAGCAAAAAGAAGTCCGCCTTGATGAAAATGGGACAAAGCATGATTAGACAACATCTCTCTTTCTGCTGGCATTGCTTTTGAGAACAATTCCGTCTCAAAAAAAGCACGCAATTCTTCCAGAGTCTGAAACTCCCCCTTTCCCTGTCTTAAATCAGCTAAGGTCCTTCCATTGATTAAAATTTGAGTACCGTCGCCAGCTCGAAGTTCTCGGTTCCAGTCACTCAGAGTAGATTCTAATGATGCGTAACCGCCGCCCTGTTCCTTATTGCCATAAAAGAATCGTTGGGTAGCGCGATATTGCCAAAAATTTGCCATTGTAAACCTCTTAAAAATCAAATTGCATTATATAAGATCTAATGCGCCATTAACAACCTTTTTGAATAATATTTATTCTAAACTGTACCCATTAAGTGTTGGCTATTTCTATCAGCCTTAATAGTGGCAAGTAATTCACCACCTATATTGGAAGCAATAGAAGTCCCCGGAGTATCCAACAGATTTCTGTCGCCAATAGACTCTTGCCCAGTAAGAAGCGCCGTTATTTGCTGATTATTGATAACTTCGGCTACGTCGAGAGGTGTTCCCATTTCTGGCGCCAGTACATTCTTATCTGCCCCCAATTCAAGAAGCAACTTACAAAGTTCTGTTTGCTCATTAATAATTAACAGGTGTAGCGCGGTTAGGCCGTCCTTATTTGCCCAATTAACATTAATCCCCTCGTAGGAAAGTAAATAATGAACGATGTGCCAATGCTTATTGTAACAAGCAAGTAGTAATAAGGTGGTTCCATCGTTGGTTTGCTGATTAATATCCCGTTGACCAGTGCTCAATAACGCCTTAACAATGTCAATATGGCCATTTTCACAGGCAACATAGGCCGGATCAAAACCCTTCGATACGGAGGTTTGACCAGGGTTGGCCCCCAAGGAAAGTAAGTGTTTTACCTTGTCGAGATTCCCATAAAAGGCTTCCATATAGAGTAACCCAACCCCATCTGCATTAATCATTTGGGCCCTCACTTCATCCATATCGCCTAAATTACCCAGACAACACTTAAAACTAGAAAGAAAAGTCGTAGTAAAAATCGCAGATGGGCCAATTAGCTTAATCTTCATTAAACTGGTTTCCTCATCATTAAAGCAAGCAAACACTGCTTCAGTAAGCTCTTCCCGAGTATACTCTAGATAATAGTCGTTAGTTTCTTCTTCAAAATCATTGATATCTGTTAACTGCCAAAGTCCTGTAGACGTGTTATAACAAAGAAAAATGTCATGATCATGCGATTCTATGCAAAAACAAATTTGCGGAGAGTCTTTAGCGAACTGTTGCAAATTGGAGAATAGTCTTTCTGCTTCCCTTTTCTGCATAACAAGATTTTCCTCCTGACTTCTTAAACCGCCTTTTTCTTGTGTTTGATGCGTAAATACCAACTTCTCTTGGTGATATTCCTGATACCTAAACGAAGATTGGAAAACCTGAAACTGCAGTGAGTTGATTTTCGCAATAGACACTAAAAAATTATAAATTGAAAGCAATTTCTTATCGCCATCTTTACCTTTGCCCAGACCGACTCGTAACCGAGCTTCATTAATATGGGCGGCAAGACTTGTCATCGCCTCATAACGGCCAATCCTGTCTAACAGGCTACTCCATGCATCGTGTTGATCACTCAGGTAAGCCATTGCTAAAACAGCATCAAAGCCCAGACAGGGGCCGACACCAAAATCTATTTCTAATTCAGCAGCCAAGGAAACTAATTTTGTGATCGAAAACGCCATTACACGATTGCCAGTTAAAAAAAATTCTGATTATACTTAGCAAACATTAACCAAATATTAACCATGAAGAGTTATTCCTTTGCATCAGGCTACTTTATTTTCGGCGTTGACTTACTTTAGACGAGGGAGCTGTGTTCCAATTACAACACTAAAAATCAAGCAATTGAGCTAGCACTCTATTGGAGCATTGATTACCATGGTTCGGATCCACCGACTGCAGGTTGTACCCCAGCAGCCTGAAATGATGATTCAATGAGCCATTTACTTTGGAAAAACCACTTATTCGCTAAGATTAGATTAAAGGACTCTTATTATGCGTGGGAATAAAACAGATAAAGCAGTGGATAATACCCCCCATAGTGAAAAGAGGAAGCAAAAAGATGCTTTCTTTACTCCAGAAGCGGAGAGCTCACCTGGCAAAATAAATATCTTCGTTTTGCTGGCTGAAATTAATCTATTATTTGCTCAATTCCTTGCTGAAAAAGATAACCCTGTTTATCAAGAAGGGGTTACTAAATTGAACCTTTTTCTTAAAACACTTGAGCCTATCCTGAAAGCTAATGCCATGGCAATTCACTATGTATTGGGGGCTCAAGGATATTATCTTAAAGCAATCTGCTGCCTGATTGAAGCAAGCGAAAAAAAAGATAAGCAAAGGTATTGTGATAAAGGGAAACAATATCTTGAAAAAGCCATTGGCTATGGCCTCGAAAAAGACAAGGAAGTAGCGATTTTCAGTGAGTTTTCCAAGACACTTAAAAAATATCAGACTGACTTAGATAAAACGGTTGTTTGTTATAATAATAAAGTCGCAGAACAAGAAGAAAAACGAAAAAACAAACAACCTGTGCTGCGAGATAAATCATTGCGGGTCGCAGTATGTGAAGATCGCTTTTTTGTTAGCTTAACAAAACATTGTACAGTAGGCTCTGTCACACTCAATAACGAGATTCACAGAACAGCAATAGAAATGATGAGAGAAGCGCTCACTGCCTGTAAACCACTAACGCCAGAGATAATCCCAACATCGAAACTGACAATAACAACCCGCTGACACCTTGATAGCAACGGGTGCAATCATACTCAAGCTTCAGACCATTGGCCTTGGGGGTTAACTCCTTTTTTGCTTTTCCAACCAACTCTCAATTTGCGTTCTCAATAAAGGTAAACTGACGACACCATTTTTTAACACTTGATTGTGAAATTGGCGTATATCAAAACGACTTCCCAATTGTTCTTTGGCTAATTGACGCAAACTTTCTATTTCATATTTCCCCAGCATATAAGCAGTAGCCTGCCCTGGCATCATAATATAGCGATCAACCTCGCCCTCAATAATGTTTTCGCTGAGTGCTGTATGCTGTTTTAAATAAGCCACTGCTTTTGCTCGACTCCAATGAAAGGCATGTATGCCTGTATCAACCACGAGGCGTGCTGCTCTTAGGGTTTCATTCGACAACATTCCCAAACGAGAAATATCATCCTGATATAACTGCATTTCATCAGCCAGGCGTTCGACATACAACGCCCAACCCTCACCAAAACCAGCATTAAACAAATACCGGTTTAGCGTAGGTATCGTTTTGTTTTCATAAAGCAGGGCTATTTGAAAATGATGACCTGGTATTAATTCATGAAACAGAGTTGCCTCTTGATCGATACGACTACGTTTTTCAGGCTCATAGGTATTAATATAAAAAACACCGGGCTCCGTACCTTCTTCATTAGGCGGATGGTATTCACCAGAAGCACCTGTTTTTGCTCGATGTGCAGGATAAGGTCGCAGAATACCTTCCGTTTTTGGCCTAAGGTCAAACCAATTAGACACTTTCGCTTTGGCCCGTTCCAACGCGGCAACGTTATAATCCAAGATATCTTGTTCCGTAGAAAAATAATTCTCCGACTCTTCTTTTGCACGCTGAAAAATTACGGTCATATTGTCAGTACCATATTTTTTCATACCAATTTCACCAACCTCTCCGGATAGTTTTTGTATTGCTTGCAAACCCAATGCATGAATTTCATCAGGCGACAGCCCCAGGGTAGTTTCTTGTTTGATTTTAGCTGGGTAGCATGCCGAGCCTGCTGGTAATGCCATAACACCTATTTCATGTCTGGCTTTAGGCAGATAGTCCTTCTCCAGATAATCCACATATTTTTTAATAGCAGGATTTATAACTGTTTGAATTAAAAGGGTAACTTGCGTTTTAAACGCTTCATCACCATCCCGCCGAGCAAAATCAAAATAAGGGGATGCGTCAATGGGACTATTCAGTACTATTTTAAGTTGTGCTAGTACTCTCGTTACAGCAGGCTTTGGCGCAGTGTAGCCAAGACTCAATCCCAATTTTAAATTGTCGATTTGATTATCGACCACTTTATCAAAAGTCTGCCAGCGGGTAAGAGCAAATTGGCGATATTCCGGGGTTCCAACGGGTTGTTTCTCAGCTACAATAGCCATTTTATTATGCCAACCAAAACTTGGATTAATATCCCAAAGCTCTTCTCTACAAATTCGACTTGCTTTTCTCGCTTCCAGTGTCTCTTTTAGAAGGAGATAAGTTAGGTATTGCGATGACCCCTGCAATGCCTTTTCATCTATTCTATAAAGAGCTAATAAGAAATCGTCTTCTTTTTGCATCCATTGGTTGTAAGCCTCTATAGACGCATCCATAAAACGATCTTGTGCTACATTGGTTTTTCCCCAGAAGAGGCCTAATTCCGGTGAATAATCGAATAAGCTCTTTTCATAATCGTCTGCTAGATCGACAAATTGCTGCGACATCTTTTTCCTCTCGGTGGGTGAATTGGAGTAACCCATTGATTTTAAAAACAATAACGAAACAAGTAGACAGAATGACACACGTAGAAAGTTTCTTTTTAGAGACATCTAAACTAATCTCCGTTAATCAGAAATAGATCGATCCTACCGGTTCCCAATTCTTAAGCCAAATAAATTTTTATGACTCGCCCTTATTGATGTAAATTGGGACGAAACAAACGATTTGTTCTTTTGCAATTTAAATTGTTTTCCAAATATACTAATTCAACCTTTATCTTCTATAACGACGACCACTATGAGCCATGCACAAGATTATGTTGATGCCTTAAGAGCTGGTTGTTATTTCAAAGCTCTGGAGTTGGCTGCCTTTGTTAGCCAAAAATATCAGTCAATGAAAAAAGAGCTCATCGGTGCCGATGAACTGGTACCATTGGGAATTTATGAATTAAGCCAAACAGATATTAATAAGAATGACATTCCAGCCATTAATTTTATATACAATTACCTGCAATACCACCGCTATCTTGTAAATGGTGAAAAGGGCTACACCCTAATGACCTTTCTATCTTTAGCCAGTCTTGTTTTGGCGGTTAAAGAAGATGAGGAACTGGAAGAAGTTACTGCAGCAACGACCATTGATAATGCCGAACAACTGAAATTTTTTCTTCAAGATGACTCTGTTTTTTCCAGATTAATAACAAGAAATGCTGATCACTCCAGAAAATGGATAGACATTATAAGCCAATCTTTGGCTGAAGTAGACTTGGCTAAAGAGATAGAAACAATGAGTAACCAGCGTTTTGCTAATTTAGAAAAAGAGCTTGAGCAACTAGGCCAACAACTTGCGAAAGAAAAAGTTCATTTTTTCTGCCCCTTGATACAACGAAGAAAACAAGCCCAAATGGTCAAAGAAGCTCTTGCCGCTTTTAGAGATCATTTACAAGACAAACTTGAAAAAGAAGGAGTCCTCTTCTCCTCCGCGGGGGAAATGGTATTACTCATCGAACCAACCACCAAACAGCAAAAATTAATGAATCGCTACCAAATTATTGCCGTTCTGGAGGAGCAAATGAAAGATAAGACTGTTTTTAGCTATGGTGACAAGCAGGTGATCGTTAAAGCCATGGAAATTTGCTATTACAATTCACCCTGCTGGCAGGAAAGAGTTTTTTTTCAAAAAGCTACCGATGTTTTCAGTGGTGGTCTAAAACCACTTTACCGCAGCCTATTTTCCCAGGAAAAACTCTATAAACAGAGCATAGAGGCATTAATAGCGCTCGATGAAGAAGGCGCAGGCATGTTAACACCAAATTAATAGAGTGCTAAGTGACTAAAGAAAAGGGGCTTAGAAGGTGTAAGAGCCAGGTTATTAAGATAATTATCAAAAGATTTACTAACAAGGGTGGTGTGTTTTTCTTGCTAAAGAAGCGATAAATACCAAACAGCAAAGCGGTGAGTAATAATAAAAGCAATCCGCTAAGGAAAATAGTAAAGACGGCTAAATACAAACAACTTGCGTTAAAATAAAAAGGCACAAAGGTTGTGGATAGCCCAGCGCCTTTACGATAACACAGACTAAAAAAATAATGCCGGTCATAAAGAATTAAAAAAACCATAGCATAAACTCTAAACGCATTGACATGACTTAATTTTTTTCGGTAATTCATCGTTTCTACCCTGCTGATGAAATCTTAGTACGAAATCCTACTGCCACATTCCTCCATTATTGGAGAATACTCCGCTTCCATTGCATTTTTTATTGCCTGCTCTGTTTTTTCCTGACCGCTAATACATTGCTCAAGAACGGATTGCCCAGAAAATTCGTGACTAAAAGCCACTAACATTTCTCTAAACTCTTGCTGTTCATTACTATCTAGCTTTTGATTGATAAAAATATCTGACAAGGGTAAGTGTTTTCTTTTAGCAATTTCTTTGGCAAAAGAGAGCAGGTCAGCATAAGTTGCC
Source organism: Legionella sp. ST3F1 (assembly GCF_048553315.1). Taxonomy (NCBI): domain Bacteria; kingdom Pseudomonadati; phylum Pseudomonadota; class Gammaproteobacteria; order Legionellales; family Legionellaceae; genus Legionella; species Legionella sp. ST3F1. The sequence goes on from NZ_JBLZIO010000001.1 coordinate 48,367, forward strand.
GAAGAGTCATCACCAATAAAAGTCGACCAAGCTGGTGGATTACCTTTTATATATTGAATTAAAACTTGTTTGCCTCCCTTAAGGCGCTCGACTGTACTTTTACACTGAGTAGAATAAGCGCCTTGTATCATTAAAGGGCGACCGTAATGATCAGTGAGCGAGTTTCTTAAAGCCTTTGTATCTCGTGCAGGCTCTATATCAACAATTTTTAAAGTAGAGCAAATCGTTTTTTCTGTACAGTACAAATAATCGATGGGAGACAAACCATCCTTATCGCGAATTTGGGTAGATGCACCAAGTTCTATAAGACGGCTAGCCACGTCTGCACGGCCAAGGATGACAGCATAGTGAAGTGCGGTTCTGCCTTTGTCATCCTGATAATTAACGCGTAGATCCTCTTTATAGACATCAATAAATTTATGTATTAATAACCCGCTTGATGGCAATAGCGTCAACAGGATGAGGAGGGATTTTTTACCGTATCGGGAACCATCACAAAGATTAGGGTCAATACGTTTAGGCATTAAGCTAAACAACCGTGCTACATCAATAAATCGTTCATTAGCGAGCAGGAAATGTAAAACTGGATTGTCCGGTGCCCAATCGGCATTAGGATTAAAATGATTTAAACGGATAAAAGACTGTAGCTTCTCATCAGAAAGACGCATAAAACTCAGTGAATTAAATTGTTTATTTGAGTAATAAAATGAATGCATGTGTATTTTTTGTTCGAAATGGTTTTTCCATATTCTATGCGATTTAAATACGCCATAGCAAATGCGAGGGTGTATTAAGAAGCAACTTATTGGGGAGCGGCTTCCATACTCGTCAGCTCAATCAACATCTCAGTATGATGATGTCCAGTATGAGCAATAAACATTTTCCCTGTGACAATTACTTTCTTGGTTAATAGATCTTTTTTCTCTTTATATTGCTCCGCCGTGAGTACCAATTGAAATTTTGTAGTACGCCGATCAAGGCGATATAACTTATCATTGTCGAGGCTTCGGCCTATTCCACAGTAAGATTTTTCAGTCGTCAAAATCCAGTAGGTTTCAGGCTCATCACCTTTTTGGATACTTTCATAATTAGGAAGACCAGGAAAAGTTTGCACCCCAAGCTTACCTTCCAACTTGATTTCTTTTCCTTCCATCAGACAGTTTTCAGCGCTGACTAAGGGGCTAAAAATAAGGAGGAGTAAACAAGCTACTATCTTCATTGATTTCTCCCTTTTACAAAACCTCAGTCAACAACATTTCTATGCTCCTCAAAAGCAAACAGAGGATCCTGATTTCTATGAATGAGACGTGTTTTTGCGCCTCTAAAATTGCTGCGGACTTTACTCAAGAACATAGTCCACCCTATCCTGTGGCAAGTTGTTCGCGATCAACAACAATGACTTTAATATCGGTTAACTCTTGTAAATGATTAATTTGATATTGCCATAAATCGCTATCACCACCTACGCCAGGAATTAGAACCAGTGTTTGTTTCATGGTAAGCCTCCTTGCGAAACTCAGACCCCTTATGGCAACACCGCTCAAAATTAGTATAGGGTATAGTAACTTCGGTAACTAACTTTGCTTATTGGTAGAAGGAATTGATGGAATATTTTCTTCTATTCTCTTAATCATATAAGGGAAGAATGGATTCGATGAAAGACGCAGAATCGAATCCAGGCTAACAATAAGTACATTGCGCTCCCCGCGAGTAGCTGTTGCTCCCAACTGAATTCCATAGTTTTCAGTTGGATCAGGTTTTAAGCCATAAAGCCCATCCGTGATTGGGAAAGGTATAGCAACATGCGACAAAGAATAAACCTCTTTGGGATAAGATAACCCTAAAGGACGGCGTTGTTCATTAACAGCCCCCGCTTCCGTGATAGATTCGACCACCGCTTCGCTATCTACGTTAACATTAGTGATAATTGTTGTCCGAAATTTCCTGGGTGGTGGATTTAAAAGGCGCGTCAACGCAGCATCTGCAGCAGGGCGCAATAAAATACCGAATTTTGCAGCTCTATTGAGATCAAACAATACCAATTCACTGCCATTAGCGGGAAGTTGAGCATAAAAAGCAGAAACTATAGCACGAGTGCTGACCGTAAAATCCATGACGGATTGGAAAGTAAGTATGGGAGGAAGTTGACTGAGTTGACCACGGCGAATCAAGCGCAAAATTTGTTGCTGTAACTCTGTTGTTAGACAGTAAGATTGCCGCGCACCATTGACAGGAAAAGAATTATATTTAAACGGATTGAATTCAGGAAGGATGCTAAGCCATGCTGCTTTTGCAAAGGCAGGTAATAGAGCAGGCAAACCAGCAAGTCCGGCAAAACGCGCGAAACGGGTAATACCAATCATCGGTGAAATCAATATAATTTTATCGGGGCGTGTGAGTTTTTCATCTTCAAGTGCATCGAGAGTGTACTTTAATGCCAGTGCTCCCCCATTAGAAAACCCGACAAGATGTAAAGGCCGAGACGGACCCACACGTTTCCGCGCCTCCCTGATTGCTAATCGTGTTGCCGCTAACCAATCCTCCCATTTAACATCGGTCAAAGCAGCAGGAACGGTACCGTGTGCCGGTAATCTAATCGCAATAGCCACATAACCATGCTCACGATAACGCCGAGCAATATGGCGAAGACTATAAGGGGAGTCCGTTAGTCCATGTAAAAATACAACAGCCCCAACCGGCACCCCCTGCGGTTCAAGTAGATAAGAATGATTCCAATCATGAGGAAGTTTTCCAGGGTAAACTGGACTACCATCAAAATATCGATTTACTGGAACACGCTCTTCCTTGTTTAATTTGAGAGTAACTTCTCTACGGACAGCTTCAAATAGCGTATTCTCAGCCTTGATATATTGTGACCAATCCAATTGTTCAAGTTCTTCCGCCTTTAAGTCTTTAGGAACATAAGTATGCCAAATTTCCAGAGGAGGGCCACGTAGCGAATCATAGATCCTTATGGCTAGCAACGTTACTATGACGATGCAGAGTAATTTTAATACTGATTTTAATATCGTGAAAAGTTTAGTGCGCACTCGTTCAACTCACTTTGACCATCAGGAATTACAGGCACTACCGGTTCGTTTAACTGCAACTCCACACATCCTGTTTTTAAAGATACTACCATACTTCCACTTTAAAAGACTTGCAAAATCGAGCAATGTTAAGCCATGAAATTGGAAATTGGATTCAACAACTTTAGGCGATGAATGGCGGAGGAGAGAGACAATAAGCAGTATACCAATCTCAGCAAGGTCCTGGCTGAACAGCCTCGTTTATTGTACAACTCACAAATGCCTTTTCAGCAAACCAACGAGCATAAGCGTGCCTATCAGGTGTCAGAAAAAGCTTTAAAATCCCAACCAATTTTTTCATTTTGGTTGAATGCACCTAATTCAATCTGTTTCGCTTGCGCAAGTCCCCTGATCATCCATTCTACAATTGCTGAGTTTCCTCGGCCTACTGGTTGTAACCTGGCTAAACTGCTCTAAACCCTGAGACGGTTCCCAGGTTAAACACACTTGAAAATAAGGTTCAATCAACTCAAATTGCACTTCGGTCATCATTGGTACCGTAAGATAGTAAGTACATTCTCATCTTCGATAAAAGGCACTTCTGCGCCTACATTTTTACTATGTAAATGCTACTTCTCCTCCGAATTCATTTTAATTCTTATCCTATAAATAAAACCATTATAACTGTCCTTATTAGGTTGTTTATCGATCGCGACAAGAGGATTTTCCTGACTAAGTAAAGCGAAAACCTGTTCATAACTTTTATCTTTTTGAGTGGGCAGATCTTTATTGACGTTAAAGTCATCAGCGGCAGAAAACCCCGCTTTATTAAATAGACTGAATTGATGTCGAAGAGGGCCTTGTTTTAAGTCTTTACCTGCTTGTCGTCTTTTACTGGCTAGAAAAGCATAAGCACAAAACCTACTCCTGTCCTCAATACTTCTTCTGGACAAGGAATATCGTCACGTACTTGTGGTTTTTGTTGTGGGAAATGGGGTATCAAGGAGCGATAATTCAGTAAACTCATATTGATCTATATTTTAGCATCATGACAAAGTAATTTCCCTTCACCCGTATTTAGGATTGTTTTTAAAATAGTGATAACGTATCTTTTTAAAAACATTAGGTGCAATAAAAATCGCTCAGGAGCTCCCTTGTTTACACAGTTTTTCACTATCGGGTTACTGATGTTGCTGGCCGTGATGTCACCCGGACCGGATTTTGCCCTTGTTACTAAAAATACAGTATTACATTCTCGTGAATCCGGATTCTTCACCGCCCTTGGTGTAGCCTTGTCCAATTTAATTCACATCAGCTATTGTTCTTTAGGGCTTGCTTTTGTTATCTCAAATTCCATCTTACTATTCAGCCTTATTAAATACCTTGGTGCAGCTTATATACTGTATCTTGGAGTCACCTCCCTACTATCCAAACCTGCAATTCATTTTGTAGACAAAAAAGGAATGCAAATTAAAAAAACATCACTGCCCAAAGTCACCGCTTTTCGCCAAGGTTTCTTATGTAATCTGCTAAATCCCAAAGCCACTTTATTTTTCCTTGCGTTGTTTACTACTATCATTAAAGCGGAAACGCCGACTGTGTGGGTTTTGATTTTTATTGTTGAAATGTTTGTTATCATCACGTTGTGGTTTTTTACCTTAACGATGATTTTGTCCCATCCTAAAGTAATAAAATTACTGGAAAAGAGCGAAAAGTACATTGCCAAGATTTTAGGCCTATTCTTAGTGAGTTTTGGAGTTGCCCTAGCATTAGTAAAACGATGAGAGATGACGCGATGATAACCGTTACCGTTATTGGTTCTGGGGCAATAGGCAAATTTTATGGAGCCCTGTTTACTCTTGCAGAACTTCATGTCTGTCATCTTGAGCGTTCTGACTTCTCAATTTTACAGCAACAAAAATATTATGAACTTGAACTGCCAGATGGCACTGTCATAGAAATTACACCGAAACAAATTGTGAAAGATTATAAACAACTACCTAAATCTGACATCATTCTTATTGCACTCAAAACCACTGCAAATGAAGTCTTAAAAGAAATCCTGCCTTATGTTCTTAAACCTGAAAGCAAAATTCTTGTTTTGCAAAATGGGATTGGTAACGAAGAATATCTCGTCTCTTTCATCCCCAAAAGCTGTTCTATTCTGTGCGGCGTAACGACAACAGGCGCTACTCGCATTAAGCCAGGATATATCAAGATAAAATACCTGGGTGAGCTAAAGTTAGCCCCTTTTCTCACAGGGCAATCAGGTGGAGAGGAGATTAAGCAATTACTTAAGTCTTCAGTCCACCATGCAATGTATCCGAAAATTCAACTCGCTGAAAACCATCGCATTCTTCGTTGGACAAAATTATTATGGAATACTCCATTTAGCAGCTTAGCGGTACTATTTAATACCTCCGTTGATGCCCTCGCTACACAAAGCCATTATCAAAAAATTGTACGTGCACTCATGTATGAAGTTTGTCTAGTCGCTAAACGGGATGATGCCGAAATTGCGAATAACATTGAGAAATTGCTGGCAGCGACTGCAAAATTGCACGGCTTTTATCCCAGCATGTACGTTGACTTTCAAGAAGGCCGGCGGCTTGAGTCTCAATATATTGTGGCTAATGTTATCGATTATGCAAAAACACATGGACTGGATACTCCTGTATTGTCCTTTATTTATGAAAAATTATTAATGCTGGAAAAAAGTGCCCGAGCATTCACATCCAGTGAGCAACAAGAAATTTTTCGGTTAATCACTCGGTTAATAGAATAATCCAACGCCTAACTGGTATTGGCATCTTTACTTGGGGTTTTCTTAATCACCTATTCCTATTATCCTTCGCCAATTTGCAGATGCGAGAATAATACACATTAGAATTAATGCATGTTATCAGTTAAAGAAATTATCGATTTTTAAAAAGAAGAATCATCCGGGCGCTCTCTTTTTCCTCCTGAACGAAAACAGGAAAGGGCTAGAGAGCCAGGAAGCTTAACGTGAAGCAATACTGTCTTTAACAAAATAAACCAACAAAATAGCTAGCAAGAGGAAAAATGGCAGTACCCATAGATAGGTAAAAAAATCCGTAGAGAAGACTGTTAAAAATAAAAAAGGAATAAAGAGTAACAAGGTATTAAATAAGAAAACGGCTGTATTCAATACACTAACAGCAACTCCTCGCGTTAACGCTGTTGAAATCTCACTAACGATTGTAAAAAACAGCATTGAGCCAGATAGAAAAAACCCTATAAAAAACGAGACAACTTTACTGATGACGAGTGTATTAATATTGAAATGCGGCAGATAAAGGCCTAGTAATAATAGCATCGTCCCTACACAGAGAGTAACGTGGATGATCATAACTCTGGATTTTATTTTATTAGAGAGATAACCCCATAGCGGAGTCCCTATTCCAGTACCCCAAAAGATCATACCGCCAATAATAACTGCTTGAAGATTGTCTACAGCATAATAGCTCTGCACCCGCAAGTACCAAAGACCCGCATAGGCTAAAAGCACCCCAAACGAAGTTGCAGCTGCAATAGCGCTGAGTAAAATTTGTCGGTTGTTAAGAACAACTGCTAACGATTGCTTGAGGGAAAGCGTAGTTTCCTGCTTATAACCTGAAGGGGATTTAAGCAGGAGTAACGTGAGGAGTAATAAAATAAAGCCAAATCCTGCTAAACCATAATACAAGTCATTCCAGCTATGGGTAATTAAGGCCAACGTGAAATAATAATGAATAATAGCTGCGCAAATACAAGACAATGTTTGCGTAAAACCAAACAAAATAGGAAATTTTTCTGCCGCAAACCATCGAGCGATCAACACTGCCGCAGCTACAAAGGCAAAGGCAGCGCCTAGTCCTTGTAAGAAATTGGCCAGGGCATAAACAGTGAGTGTCCCTGCCAATGAAATAATAATATTGCCTATAGCCAACAAACACACCCCGCTACTTACCACCAGGCGCGCATTCCATTTATCAAGTAAATAACCTGCGGGGATTTGCATGCATGCGAAACCTAAAATAAATGCGCCACTGGCAATTGACACACCTAAATTGCTGGTATGCAGAGAGGCTTTAATCGATTCAGCAAAAACTGCAGATGCCGTGTTTAAACAAAACGAATAAACAACAAATAGGGTGACAACAAACCACACGATGTATCCATAATATTTTTGCATACCTTCCCTTACAAAATTAGCGGACTATTCTCTTTCTCACCCTTTTCCCACACTTCCCTGACTTACGGTTAAATTAAGGCAAAATCGGAAGTATTGATTTCGTACAATCCACCTCATTCAAAATGGGAATGCAGGTAATTGATTAGCCTCTGTCAACCAAAATTGATGATGCCACTTGTCATAGATTGAGACCGGCATTTTACTTTGTTTAAACTCAGCAAAAGATAGATCACATAAAAGCCATTTCAGGAACGTAGCACAAACGGTTGGATTAATGAGTTGGCCTTTTTGATAAATTTCTTCAAATTTTTGATGCAAGTGAAAAGAGGTTGTTTCTCTTAATATTTTTTGAATATGGGTATCAACCTCTCCCGGAATTACCGTAGAAACCCCGATATTTCTTTCCTCTAACTCTTTTCTCACGATTGCTGCTACTTCATCCAAAGCAGCCTTGCTTGCACAATAAGTGGAGCCCTCCTTAAGCTTCAAGGTGGCAGCCCTTGATGTAAGGTACAAGATGCGGGATTCTGCCGGCATTTGGGTACTAAGCAGCGCCGTTAATTTCATTGGCGCCAGCAAATTAACCATGAGCTCTTCATCAATACTCCCACAAGTATATTGTTCTAAAGGCCGGGGAGGACTTTTCATTCCCGCATTTTGCACAGAAAGAGACAGGGGCAAACCAGTCTTCTTAATCGTTGATGCTACATTCTGTATATCATCATTTTTGGTAAAATCGGCCTGAATAGGGATGAAATTGTGAAAAAGAGCCTGTGTAGTTTCCAAACTCGCAAGATCACGCCCTGTCCCAAAAACAAGCCACCCATTGCTTAATAAATTCTTACTAAGCGCCAGTCCAATTCCATGGGTAGCCCCTGTTACTAACGCTGTTTTTTTCATGATTAGTTTTCTACTCAAAAGATACAATCTACGAAGTTTAAAATAGAAAATCAAATTTTAACCATCACTCATACCGTTACCCAAACTCACTAAAAAAAGGAAGCCTGCCTTTTTTTGCCAAAACAGAAAAATCATTTATATATTTGGCGAATGAACCCGAGAATCATGTCGGAGATATTCTATTATGGAAGGAGAAAACGTAAATTTAAAATAAGTTTCACTCTAACCCCAGAAAAACCTGGCATCTGAATTGAATACACGCGTTAGTATATAAAATTCGGTTCCTTCAGGGTAATGGGTTAATACGCACTCCATAAGATGCCTACCCTTTCCCTTCCCTCGCACTTCAACGCCAGCCTGGGCAATATAGACAACCGGTTTGCCATTAACCGTTTTCGCATTAAAGTGAACAAAACCTATTCGATGTTTTTTACCGTCTCTTTCTTCATAAGCAACATAAGCATGCATTTTTTCAGAGGGATCATTCCACTCCTGCATTGCACCTAATGAAGCCGCAACAGAGTAATGATATAGAGGTTCTTTATATAAACCCTCTCTTAATATAGAGTCCTCTTTTTCAATAAATTCCTTTTTTCTTGCTTTAATATCCGGAGCTAAATCAGGCTTTTATTTATAAGAATCATAAATAGCATTTCGATAAAAACTATACATACTTAACGCAGAAAGGTTCACTCTATTTCTAGCTACTTTATTCAATATTAACCTTCAATTTAACCTTTTTTCGAATTCTAATTAGGCGGTACATTTCTGTCAATTTACATAGACTTTAATCTTTTTCTAATCATAAAATATACGCTACAACTATTTTCTCGCCACATCCGATAGAATTCTCCGGATAAACAGAGGAATACTTTTTTATCTAGCCTAACTCAGAGTATAATCCCCGATTAAGCCATTACCATCAGGATGATCATGAGCTGTTTATTTTGCAAAATTGCAAGTGGAGAAATTCCATCGAAGATGGTATTTGAAGATCCGGAAGTTATCGTCATTCATGATATTAGGCCACAAGCGCCAACACATATGCTGGTAATTCCGAAGCAACACATTGCAACAATTAATGAAGCCGATAGTAAGGATGAGCAATTATTAGGTCGCATGATACTTACTGGAAAGAAAATGGCTAAAACTGAAAAACTAAGTGATGATGGATACCGATTAGTTTTCAATGTTAATTCCGGTGGCGGGCAGGAAGTTTACCACATTCATTTACATCTACTGGGCGGTCGTCAGATGACATGGCCCCCAGGCTAGGACTCATTACAATGCAGGAATTATATAAAGAAATTATTAAAAGACTGGGTGAGGACGTGAACCGCGAAGGCCTGCGCGACACCCCCGAACGTGCTGCAAATGCCCTACGCTACCTTACTAAAGGGTACAATGAAAATCTTGAGGACATTATCAATAATGCCTTATTTGAATCAGATATGAGCGAGATGGTCATTGTAAAAGAAATTGAAATGTACTCCATGTGTGAACACCACCTATTGCCCTTTTTAGGAAAATGTCATGTAGGCTATTTGCCTAATGGTAAAGTATTGGGTTTATCTAAAATCGCACGTATCGTTGATTATTTTGCTCGCCGTTTACAAATTCAAGAACGCCTGACTAGTGAAATTGCTTATTGTATTGCATCAATTACTGGTGCACGTGGTGTAGCAGTAGTGATGGAAGCAAAACATTTATGTATGATGATGCGCGGTGTAGAGAAGCAAAACTCCATTATGACAACTTCAGTTATGTTAGGTGAAATGCGTGATAATCCCGCCAGCCGAAGTGAATTTTTGCGTCTAATTAGCCGAGTCAGCAGTTTATCCTAAGCGCTCGTTTGTACTGAATAAATTTTTAAAAAAATATAAAAATAGCAGCGCGCTTGAATAAACGCGCTGCGGTATGATTTTACTCTTCTTCTGTGGAGGAAGGCTGAACTTCGCTGTCTAAAGATTCGTCGTCCATCGCTTCAACGGGTGCTGCTTTTTCATTACCAGTCGCAGCTGCTTGCGGTTTATCTTTCCACTCCAGCTTGACTCGTCCCTGCTTATCAACACCTGCCACAAAGACTTCTATTTCCTGACCTTCACTTAACACAGATTCAACCTTCTGAGAGCGATCGGCACAAATCTGAGAAATATGTAAGAGACCATCTTTACCAGGCAACAAATTGATAAAGGCACCAAAATCCACAATCTTGCTGACTTTTCCTTTGTAAGTTTGCCCTACTTCAACTTCAGCAATCAGCGCCTTGATTTGGCGTTGTGCTTCTTCCAAGGCCTCAGCGTCAGGAGAAAATAGTTGTACAGTCCCACTATCATCAATATCAATAGCGACACCAGTACTTTCAATCAAGCCTTTAATTGTAGCACCACCTTTCCCAATAATAGTGCGAATTTTATCTTCAGCAACTTTCATGGTGGCAATTCTAGGAGCATGTTGGGACAATTCTTCACGGTGCTCAGATAAGGAATTGTTCATTACGCCAAGAATATGAATCCGTCCAGCTAAAGCTTGATCCAGAGCCTGCTCCATAATTTCTTTGGTAATCCCGGTAATTTTTATATCCATTTGCAACGCAGTAATCCCTTTTTCAGTACCTGCAACTTTAAAGTCCATATCGCCTAAATGATCTTCGTCACCCAGAATATCGGTTAAAACCGCAAAACGCTCACCTTCTTTAATTAACCCCATGGCAACACCAGCAACAGGTGCTTTCAGAGGTACGCCGGCATCCATTAAAGCCAAGCTGGTACCACAAACTGTTGCCATCGAACTTGATCCATTGGACTCGGTAATTTCAGAAACAACACGCAATACATAGGGGAACTCAGTCGCAGTTGGGAGCACCGCTATCAAGCTGCGTTTAGCTAAACGGCCATGACCAATTTCTCGCCGTTTCGGGCTACCAACCATACCAGTCTCGCCAACTGAATAAGGAGGGAAATTGTAATGCAGCATGAATCTGTCTTTGGATTCACCACTCAAGCTATCCAAAATTTGGGCATCCCGCTCATTACCCAATGTTGCCGCAACGATCGCCTGAGTTTCTCCACGAGTAAACAACGCTGACCCATGTGCTCTCTCCAGGCATTTTGTACGAATCGCAATGGGACGTACAGTTTTCTGATCACGCCCATCAATACGTGGCTCTCCATCCAAAATACGGTTACGTACAATTGCTTTTTCCAAATTCCGTAGCATATCGACCACAGCGTCTTTATTGACTTCCTCGTGTTCGCTGCTGATTTTTTCAACGATTTCTTGCCTTATTTCAGCAAGACGCTGATAACGTTGTTGCTTATCCTTCAACAAATACGCCTGGGTAACTGCGGAAGTAGCCAACTCGGCAACTTTCGATTGCAAGGCTGCATCGGTTGGAGACGCAACCCAATCCCAAGCGGGTTTACCAGCTTCTTTGGCGAATTCCACAATTGCCCGAATAACAGACTTCATCATTTCATGGCCAAATAATACCGCACCAAGCATAACTTCTTCGCTCAGCTCTCGTGCTTCTGACTCAACCATCAAAATAGCGTCATGTGTACCTGCAACAACCAAATCAAGCTCTGATTCTGCAATTGCTTTATACCCAGGATTTAACAGATAGACACCCTCTTTATAACCCACACGTGCAGCACCAATAGGCCCCTGGAAAGGAACACCTGAAATCGCAAGTGCAGCAGAAGCGGCAATCATTGAAACGATGTCAGCTGGTACTTCAGGATTCAATGACATGACAGTTGCAATAATCTGTACTTCATTGTGGAAACTCTCCGGAAATAGGGGACGAAGAGGTCTATCCATTAAACGGGAAGTCAAGGTTTCACTTTCGCTGGGACGTCCTTCACGTTTATTAAATCCACCAGGAATCTTTCCTGCTGCATAAGATTTTTCCTGATAATTAACCGTCATAGGGAAAAAGTCATTCCCTTCAGCCCCATCTTTCTTGGCAACTACAGTAACGAGAACCTGCGTTCCGCCCATACTTGCAAAAACAGCGCCATCAGCTTGCCTAGCTATTTCACCAGTTTCAAGTACTAGCGTGTGTTCACCGAATCGTATTTCTTTAGTGATTTTAGCCACGTAACTCACCTCTTTAAATTGTTATAATGAAAAAAAGGCGCAGAAAACTGCGCCTTTTATTTGACCTGAGAATCGAGCAGACTAGTCCCATTAGCATGGTTCCAAACGCTCAATAGGAATCCCGTAAGCCGAGATTTTGAATCAATGTTTGATAACGAGCCTGATCTTTTCTCTTCAGATACTTAAGCAACTTACGGCGCTTGTTTACTAATTCTTGCAAACCACGTCGTGAGTGGAAATCTTTTTTATTGTCTTTAAAATGATCGGTTAAGTATTTAATCCGACTACTCATTAGAGAAACTTGAACTTCAGGCGAACCAGTATCTTTATCAGCTCGCTTATATTCATTAACAATTTCTGCTTTTTGTGCGCTAGTTAGCGACATTATTCACTCCTGAGGATAAGCTAAGTGTTCATTCAAAGGGGAGCATTCTATCAAGGCCAGCTCTTTGACACAAGTATTAGCTGAGAATTTGTGCAATATTTATTGACTTTTCCCTGCATAAAAAAACGATAAAGCCATGACACAACCTATTCTCGTTGTTGGCAACATCGGACTGCTTTCAAAACGTGCTGGCAACTAATTACTCGAGTCCTGCAACAGTCTCGCTAGTCAATAAACGTTTTACTGTTACAGTACCTGACAACTGAATTTCTCCCAATCCGACAAACCGGCCCTCATCATCATGAAGACGAACACAGCTGTTATACAAATTGGAACCGCTTTTATCAACAAGGACTTTTCCCTGCCGTAGAGCAACGACTTCTTCTCTATTTAAAACTAAAACCGGTAAATAGGATACCGCCCGCTCCATGGGCAAAAGACAAGCTAATCGTTGTGTGGCTGTTTTATTCTGCAAATCATCTATATTGTACATTGGCTCATCAGCAAACCCTGCTGTATGCACACGACGAAGTCTGGTCACATGCGCTCCAACCCCCAGTCTATCACCAATGTCTTCAATCAGATTACGGATATACGTGCCTTTACTGCACGATACTTTAATATCAAATTCCTTATTGTTAAATCTGGTTAAATCCAATTGATGAATACTAATTTCTCGTGCGGCACGCGCAACATCAACGCCCTCACGTGCATATTTATAGAGGGGAGTTCCGTTGTGTTTTAAAGCCGAAAACATGGAAGGGACTTGTTGAATCTTGCCTTTGAATTGCTCAAGGACAGTCAGTAGCTGAGCATCGGTCAGTGTAAAATTAGAGATTTCCTGTGTGATCTCACCCCAAGCATCGGCAGTATTCGTTTTGATACCCAGTAAGCCAGTCGCTTCATAGCATTTATCCGCATTGAGAAGATATTGGCAGAATTTGGTCGCTTCACCAAAGCAGATCGGCAACATACCTGTTGCCAATGGATCCAGACTTCCTGTATGTCCTGCTTTTTTTGCTTGAAATAATCTTTTAACCTGCTGCAACACAGCATTAGACGACAATCCCTGTGGTTTATTAAGCAGCAAAATACCGTTTACAGACTGCTTATTCTCAATCTTGTTCATCATCAGTGTCTGAGGGATTAGCTTCATCAATCAACCGAGTTAATCGCCTGCCATATTCTATTGATTCATCATATACAAAATGAAGCTGGGGAACGGTACGCAATTTTACTGACCTCGCTAAAGCAGAACGCAAATAGCTTGCAGCCGCATTAAGAATTCCTGCCGTTTGCTCTACATCATCGTTGAACACGGTAAAGTAGACCTTTGCGTGCCCCAAATCGGCAGAAACCTTTACTGCTGAGATAGTAATAAAAGCTGGCAATCGCGGATCTTTGATTTCTTGTTGAATGATTTGCGAAAGCTTCCTCTGCATCATCTCTGCAACACGGTCGGTTCGCTTAAAATCCTTACTCATAAATCACGCTTTATTTCAATTGTCTCAAACACTTCAATTAAGTCGCCGGCCTTAACATCATTGTAATTCTTCACACCGATACCGCACTCAAATCCTTGGCGAACTTCAACAACATCATCTTTAAATCGCCTTAATGATTCCAGCGTGCCCTCATAAATAACGACGTTATTTCTGAGTACACGAATTGGATTATTACGCTTGATCATACCCTCAACCACCATACAACCAGCGATGGCTCCCAGTTTGGGCGAACGGAATACGTCGCGGACTTCTGCAATACCGATAATCTCTTCTTTAAATTGGGGAGCCAACATACCCGTTAGAGCACCTTTGACTTGATCAACGATGTCATAGATGACGCTGTAGTAGTGCAAGGAAACAGCTTCCTGTTCAGCCAATTTCTTAGCACCGCTGTCAGCCCGGACATTGAACCCAATTAAAATTGCATTAGAGGCGATAGCTAAATGGACATCAGATTCAGTAATACCACCTACACCACTGGCAATAATTTCAACTTTCACTTCGTCAGTTGATAATTTCACCAAAGCATCAGCAATCGCTTCAACTGACCCCTGTACATCAGCCTTCAAGACCACATTCAATACTTTTGCTTCTGCAATCGTCATGGTTTCAAAGAAGCCATCAAGAGAAGTTTTTTGTCGTCTAGCCAGCTTAACATCACGGAACTTTCCTTGACGGAATAAAGCCACTTCCCGGGCTCGTTTCTCATCAGGAACAACAACTGCTTCATCACCAGCGTGCGGGATAGCGGATAAACCAAGCACCTCAACTGGAATGGAAGGACCAGCACTGTCAACCAGGCTGCCATTATCACTGACTAAGGCGCGAACACGACCATACTGCAAGCCAGCGAGTAAGATATCACCTTTATGCAAAGTTCCATTTTGTACGAGCACAGTAGCCACAGGACCACGCCCCTTATCGAGTCGTGATTCAATCACCACCCCTTTTGCTGCACCATCAGTATTGGCTGTTAATTCCAACACTTCCGACTGCAACAAAACAGCATCCAGTAATTCGTCTATACCTGACCCAGATTTAGCCGAAATTTTTACGAACATTGTATCTCCGCCCCACGACTCAGGAATTACATCATAGGCTGATAGTTCGTTCATAACCCGATCCGGATCAGCATCAGGTTTATCCATTTTATTAACAGCGACGATAATTGGCACGTTAGCCGCTTTGGCATGTTGTACAGCTTCAACGGTTTGTGGTTTAACACCATCATCTGCCGCAACAATCAGAATGACGATGTCAGTAGCCTGCGCTCCACGAGCACGCATTGCAGTAAAGGCAGCATGACCCGGCGTATCAAGAAAAGTAATTTCACCTTTTGGTGTGCCCACATGGTAAGCACCAATATGTTGGGTTATACCACCCGCTTCACCGGCGGCAACCTTGGTACGTCTGATATAGTCAAGTAAAGAAGTTTTACCGTGATCCACATGCCCCATAATGGTTACAACAGGAGCACGAGCTTCTGTTTTACTTCCTTTATTCAATACATCGCCCAGTGTATCTTCGATAGCGTTTTCTTTTACTATTTTTGACTTATGCCCCATTTCTTCAACAACAATGGCAGCCGTATCTTGATCGATAACCTGGTTGATGGTCGCCATAGCCCCAAGGCCCATCATTATTTTAATAACTTCAGCAGCTTTTACCGACATACGTTTAGCCAATTCAGCTACAGTGATTGTTTCCGGTATTAATACTTCATGTACCATAGGTGCAGTCGGCATAGCAAAACCATGGGTCAATGCCTCTTCGGCCTCGCGATATTTCTCTGATTTTTCACCACCCCTGCGCTTCTTAACTTTACTGCGCTTATGACGCATTCCAGAGCCTTCCTCGTCTTCACGCTCAGGAGCCTGATATTTACCTCTCTTGGTGCCCCGCCCTTTTTTGAAATCGGACTCAACCTCAGAATCACCCCTATCGCTTTTATCACCCGGCTTCTTTTTAGCAGCCTTCTCAACTTTTTCTTCAGCAACAGGTTGCGTCAGAACTTGATCGGCTACGGGGAGAATTTCTGGGCTAATCGCTTCTTCTGCTTCAGCAACTAATTCTGGCTCTTCAGCAGCTAACTCCACTTGCACACTTAGCTCTTCAGGTAAGGCTTCAATTTCAGCTCCAGCTCCAGATTCAGCAACAGCTTCAGTATCAGAAGGTTGTGCTACAATATCTTCAACTGGTGCAGCAATATCTTCTTCATGCTCAGTTTCACTTTGCTGATCAAGCAAGCTACTACGTTTGACGTAAGTTCGCTTTTTACGGACTTCGATATTCACTGTTTTGCCACTGTGCACGTCATGGCCAACAGTTACTTGAGAAAGGCTCTTGCGGCGAAGAGTAATTCGCTCCGGAGTTGCGCGTGTTTCTCGGTTAGAGCTACCTTTAAGATGAGTTAACAGAATACGTTTCTGTTCTTCGTTGACTGTCTGTTGTTCATCACTAAAAGATAACCCTGCTTCCTGTAACTGGTTCAATAGGCGTTCAACAGGGATACCAACGACTTGAGCCAATTGTTTAACCGTCACATCCGCCATAATTTAATCCCCTTTCAGCAATCCCGCATAGAAACTGCTCTAATTCTAAATACTATGAGCTCAAAATTCACTTTATAATCAAAGTACTATAAGCATACACCTTGATAATCTGCTAATGTTTGAAGCTGAAATTTTCCAACCCCGAACAATCTCATTAATTCTTATCGAAACCACGGCTCACGCGCCGTCATAATCAGTTTGGCAGCTTGCTCTTCTGTCATACCATGAATATCAAGCAACTCATCAACCGATTGTTCGGCAAGCTCGTCCATCGTTGTAATCCCTTTGGCTGCCAAGCTAATAGCTAAAGCCTCCGTCATCCCGTCCATTTCCAGAAGTGACTCAGTGGGAGTGCCTGCCAGGCCTTGCCCAGAAGTTAACGCCTGGGTCAATAGAGTATCATTTGCCCTGTTTCTTAATTCATCAACAATTTCTTCGTCAAATTCTTCAATAGCAAGTAATTCTTCTTTGGGAACGTAGGCAATCTCTTCCAGAGAAGAAAATCCATGTGTCACCAAAAGATTGGCGATTTCTTCATCAATTTCCAACGTTGTAGTAAAGAGATTAACAATTTTGCTCGACTCTTCCTGACTCTTGTTATTAAATTCTTCAACCGTCATTACGTTCAAAGTCCAACCGGTCAGTTGACTGGCTAGCCTTACATTTTGTCCGCTTCGGCCAATCGCTTGTGATAACTGATCTTTCTGTACTGCCAGATCCATTGTGTGGCTATCTTCATCAACAACAATCGAGGTGATATCTGCAGGTGCCATAGCATTAATCACTAGTTGTGCTGGATTGTCATCCCATAAAATGATATCAACACGCTCACCACCCAACTCGCCGGAAACAGCCTGAACGCGAGCGCCACGCATTCCTACACAAGCACCCACGGGATCAATACGACCATCATTGGTTTTAACAGCGATTTTAGCCCTATTTCCAGGCTCTCGCGCAGCAGCTTTAACCTCAATAACATTCTCACCAATTTCAGGTACTTCTATTCGAAAGAGTTCTACCAACATTTCATTGCGAGTACGGCTAACATACAGTTGTGGCCCACGTGCCTGAGGTGTTATCTCGTATAAATAGGCACGTACTCTGTCATTCGGTCTAAACATTTCATTCGGTAACATTTCGTTACGTGGCATAAATGCTTCTGCTTTACCACCCAAATCAATAATGATGTTATCTCGTGTGACTTTTTTGACTGTACCATAAACAAGTTGACCCAGCTTATTCCTGAATTGATCAACCACTTGTTGCCTTTCTGCCTCACGAACTTTTTGCATAATAACTTGACGGGCAGTTTGCGCAGCGATGCGACCAAATTCAACTGACGGCATAGGCTCTTCAATACGTCCGCCCATTTCAATTTTTGGCTGGCGCTCCTTGGCTTGAGCGAGCGTTAATTGCCGTTCAGGAAACTCCATCTCTTCATCAGCAACAACATCCCAATACCGGAAAGTTTCATATTCGCCAGAACGAGGATCAAGCTTTACTCTCACACCAATATCTTTATCAGTGAGTTTACGAGTGGCAGATTCAAGCGCTGCTTGGATTGCTTGCAATACAACATCTTTGCTCACACCCTTTTCGTTAGATAATGCCTCAGCAACTAATAACAATTCTTTGCTCATTGTTCGCCTCACTCGCCTGTCAAATTTGCTTTTACTATTTGGGAAAATAGTACTTCCAGTTGCTCATCACCCACTTTTAATATCAACTGATCATCACTAACAGTCATAAGAGTACCAGACAGTTTACGTCTACCTGCTACGGGTTTAAACAATTTTACCTGGATATCGCACCCCAGATAACGCTTATACTGCTCTTTATTGAACAGCGGGCGAGGTATTCCTGGGGAAGATATCTCTAAACTATAATTTCCCGAGATGGGATCTTCCACATCGAGAAGCGCGCTAACCTGTTTGCTAACTCGCTCACAATCCTCGATACCAATGCCACCGACTTTATCTATGTATATACGTAGCAGCGAATGTTTTCCCTGTGATAAGTATTCACATCCCCAAAGCTCGTAACCCAAATCCTCGATTATCGGCTTTAATATTTGTTCAATTTCGCTCTGTATCATATGCTACCCGACTACCTACTTTTCCTGGATTGACATTGATTCAGGCATATTTTTCGAAATGATTATTTGGGAACTACTCTAATGAACATCATTGCCCATGGCCCCAAATATAATCTTAAAACAGAGCTTGAGTAATTCACCACCGCCTGACTGATAGCTTTTTATCGCTCATTACCTGTTTGAGCATAATAAAAAACCCCAATGATGGGGTTTTTAATAGTGGTAGCGGGGGCAGGATTTGAACCTACGACCTTCGGGTTATGAGCCCGACGAGCTACCAGGCTGCTCCACCCCGCATCAACTGAGGGCAAGTATACTCACCCTCCCTTTATTTATCAAGCTTTTTTTATCAGTTGGACGATATTAAGAAATTAATTATTCCTTCCGAATTTGAGTTGTTGCGATTTCGCTAGCCGCCTTGTTTATAGCCTGATATTCGGGCCGCCTAATTTAACCGACAGGCCTCCATGACCACTGCACCGGTGGGCGAATCGCCCCTGCCTGCACAGCTTATGGCTTGATATTAGAGCATTGCAGCGAAGTCCAGAAAATCAAGCCATACAGGCTAAATAGAAATCCCAACAGCCCCTAGCCAGCAAACGCGTTAATACAGGCCGTTATTAGCGCTGAAGGGAAAATACCCAGGAACAGTAGGGACAGGCAATTCAAAGAAAATACAATTTGGGTTGGCATAGAAAATCGCACCGGGGTGCTATCACTAGCCTCATCAAAGTACATCACTTTAACAATGCGCAGATAATAATAAGCACCAATAACAGCGAAGAAAAGGCCAAGTACCGCAACCCAAGTCATGTTAACATCAACCAACGCCTTTAAAACCAGTAACTTGGTAAAAAAGCCCACGGTAGGTGGAACCCCTGCCATTGAAAACATGACTATCAAAAGCATGAAGGCAATCCAGGGATTTCTCTTATTGAGGCCTTTCAAATCATCGACCTGATCTATTTCGACACCCTTATTTGATAAAATCACAATCAATCCAAAGGCAGCAACGGTCATTAACGAATAAACCAGTACATAATAAAGCGCTGCAGCATAACCAGCATCACTCGCTGCCAAAAGACCAAAAAGCGAGTAGCCAATATGGGAAATAGCAGAATAAGCCAAAAGTCGCTTAATATTAACTTGGGTAATTGCAAACAAATTACCCAGTCCAGTCGATAACAAAGCCATTATCAACAGTAACTGCTGCCATTGCGGTGAAATACCCGCCAAACCTAGCGTTAACAAACGTAATGCCATGCCAAGCGCGGCTATTTTAGGCGCAGCACTAATAAAAAGAGTGACTGCACTTGGCGCACCTTGATAGACATCCGGTGCCCACATGTGAAACGGCATAGCAGCTAATTTGAACCCTACACCCACCATAATAAATACTAAAGCAAACGACAGCAGAGTACTGTCCTGCTGCCAATTGGCAGCAATGGCATTAGCAATATCAAGCAAATCCAGTTTCCCTGTCGCGCCATACAACAAGGACAAACCATACAAGAGCATGCCAGAGGCAATCGCCCCCATCACAAAATACTTCATGGCTGCTTCTGATGCGTCGCTGTTTGTACGGCGAATTGCAGTCATTGCATATAAAGGCAAGGAAAGTAACTCCAGACCTAGATAAATTGTCAGTAATGAATGAGCTGAAACAAGTACCATCATTCCTAACGTGGAAAACAGGCCAAGAACATAGTAGTCGCCTGCAGGCATTTGACGCTCATCAATGTAGCGCTGCGAATAGAAAAAACAGAGAAAAACACTAAGATAAATAAATAATTTCATCAGCTGTGCAATATCGTCACTTACATAAAGACCGCCAAGGATTACCGTCTTGAAACTACCAAGTAACATAAAACTTACACCAGCGGCTAAAGCCAGTCCAGCAATTGCACAGGCAAATGCAATCGAAGCGTAGCGATGTCGGAAAAAAAGATCACCCAACAAGGCTATACAGGCGGTGACTAACACAATCATCTCTGGTAATGCGATGTGTAGATTCTCAAGTAATGATACTGTCATGTTTATTTAACCTTGCTAGTTATAATTTTGATTTATCAGCCTGAGCCAAGGTGTAGCTGACTGTTTGATGAATATAATTAAGTACGGGCTTTGGATATACACCCATTGCTACCACCATAAAAGCAAGGAGTGCATAAGCACTGATTTCGAAGCCGGAAATATCACTTAAGGATTCAATCTTTTTATTAGTTATCGGGCCAAAAATAACGCGTTTGTACATCCACAAAGTGTATGCGGCACCAATAATCAATGTGGTAGCAGCCCAAAATGCGATCCAGAAGCCTGCTTTAATGCTCCCTAAAATCACCATAAATTCACCAACAAAACCTGAAGTGCCAGGCAATCCTGCGTTTGCCATGGCAAAAAGCATGAAAAAGGAAGCGAATATTGGCATGGAATGGACTAACCCACCAAAATCCTTAACCTGTCGAGTATGCATTCTGTCATAGATATAACCTACGCCGGCAAACATGGCACTGGAGACAAAAGCATGTGAAATCATCACAATAATGGCTCCTTCAAGAACCAAACCCGCATTACTCAGTCCTGACTGTTTCGCTATAGCAAATACAGCAAAACAACCAAGGGTTACAAAACCCATATGGGATATTGATGAGTAGGCAATAAGTCTCTTCATATCTTTCTGGATAATAGCGACCAAGCCCACATAGACTACTGCAATTAATGATAGGGCAATCATAACCATCGCGTATTTACTAGATGCATCAGGTACTATTGGCAAAGAAAAACGAATAAATCCATAAGCACCAAGCTTCAATAAAATTGCCGCCAGAACAACTGAACCACCAGCAGGTGCTTCGGTATGGGCATCTGGTAACCAGGTATGCACAGGGAACATTGGGATCTTGATTGCAAAACCAAGGAAAAAAGCAATAAAGATGAGTGTTTGTGCAGTCATACCTAATTTTATGGCATAGAAAGCTTCAATTTTAAATGAACCTGCCTGATAGCCTATATAAAGGAACGAGGCCAGCATAAGCACCGAGCCCAAGAAGGTATACAGGAAAAACTTTATTGCTGCATAGACGCGATTATCTGAACCCCAAATACCGATAATCAAATACATGGGGATAAGCGTTGCTTCCCAGAATATATAAAAAACAATCGCATCAAGTGCTGAAAAGACACCGACTAATAAACCCTGCATAATTAGGAATGCAGCCATATATTGGCCAACGCGCTGATGAATACTGTCCCAGGTTGCGAGGATCACAATAAGATTGGTAAATATGCTCAGAATGATTAATAGCAGTGACAAACCATCAATTCCCAGACTATAGTTAATTCCTAAAGCCGGCATCCAGGTAATTTCATCAAGATGTTGCATACCCGGTGTATTGACATCAAACCCTGTTACCAAAGGTATACAGATTAGTAACGTGAGTATAACGGTAAATAAAGATAAATAACGTGATACATTCGGGTTATTATCATCGCCAGTGAGGAATACAAAAACGCCTCCGATAATGGGTAACCAAATCAATAAATTGAGCAAATGATACATACCTTCACCTTATAATCAGCCTAGCAATAACCAGCATAGGAAAACAAAAAGACCAAGTACCATCACAGTTGCATAATGGTACAAATAGCCGCTTTGGATAGCGCGACCTTTTTGTGCGAACCACCTAATCGTACGACCTGCACCATTTACGAGCATGCCATCAATAAGTCGTTGATCACCTGTTTGATAAAAAAATTGTCCCATCGCTTTGGAACCACGCACAATGACATGATCATTAAATGCATCAAAACCATACTTGTTCATCAGAATACGGTAGGGCCAAGCGAAGGTCCTGGCCAAAACACCAGGTATTGAAGGCAAGGCAATATAGCAAACCCAGGCAATGACAATACCGGCAATAGCCAACCAGAAAGTTAGTGAACCGACTGAATGCAAGGCCGCTTGCCAAGGGGAAGAGACTTCTTTTGCCAATTCCGCAAGGACATTATGTTCAGGTAAAACAAACAAGGATTTTCCAAGAAGCGTCGGTGTATCAAAAAGCATTGGCATATAAAGGATATACCCGATAATGACTGAAGGAATTGCCAGCATCACTAATGGGAACCATACCACCCCAGGCGACTCATGCAAGTGAGCGAGCGTATGCTCATCCGCTCGACACTTTCCATGAAAAGTCATGAATAAAGCACGGAAAGTATATAGCGCCGTAACCATGGCACCCAAAGCCACACAAAAATAGGCGTAACCACTCCCAGGAATTTCTGAGAGTTTTGCCGCTTCGATAATCGTATCTTTTGAATAGAAACCAGCAAACGGGGGGATAGCACAAAGCGCTAGACTGCCAATGACAAAAGTGGCATAGGTAATGGGCATTTTATTCCACAAACCACCCATTTTGCGCATATCTTGCTCGTGATGCATCCCAATAATGACCGAGCCTGCGCCTAAAAATAATAGGGCTTTAAAGCAAGCATGTGTCAATAAATGGAACATTCCAGCACTATAAGCTGAAGCGCCCATCGCAACCATCATATAGCCTAATTGTGATAAAGTAGAATAGGCAACAACCCGCTTGATGTCATTCATCACCAAAGCCAAAATTCCAGTAAACAGAGCTCCTGTGGCACCTATAATCAGAATGGTGCTCAGTGCTGTAGTTGACAATTCAACCAAGGGGGAAATACGGGCGATCATGAAAACCCCGGCGGTAACCATTGTTGCCGCATGGATCAATGCTGAAATAGGCGTAGGGCCTTCCATTGACTCCGGCAACCATACGTGCAGGGGAACTTGAGCAGATTTACCCATAGCCCCTACATAAAGCAGCAAACAAATCACCGTAAGTAATGACCAGGGATGGCCAGAAAATAGCTCAACGGTAGTCCCAGACAGATGATTTGCACTCTGGAAAACCGTGTCGTAATCCAAACTACCGGTATAAGCCAAGACCATGCCTATCCCTAGCACAAAACCAAAATCCCCTACCCGGTTGACTATAAAGGCTTTCAAACCACCTTCAATGGCTGACTCTTTGTCGTACCAAAAGCTGATAAGTAAATAGGAAACCAGGCCTACGCCTTCCCAACCGAAAAACAGCTGTAAAAAATTATTGGCGGTAACCAGCATCAACATCATAAATGTAAAAAGGGAAATATAACTAAAAAATCGCTGATAACCGTCATCCTCGGCCATATAACCAATACTGTAGATATGCACTAGCAGAGATACAAAATTCACCACAACCAGCATTACTACAGTTAGCGGATCAATTAAAAACCCAATATGGAACGCATAAGGGAACAAATCTCCGCCACTAGCCCATGTATAAATATTACTGTTAACTGAATCAGCCGAACCAGTTAATATGAGTACAGCAACATAAAGCGATAACAGAAAAGATAAACCAACACCAGCAATGGTTACGGAATGTGCACCTGAACGACCAATCTGGTTGCGGAAAAAACCCGCAATGATTGAACCGAGCAGCGGTGCAAGAACAATTACAAGACATAGTTGTTGAATGCTCACGTTGTTAACCTTTTAAATGATTCATCTTATCGACATCGATATTGCCCCTGTTACGGTACAGCAACATCACTATAGCCAAACCTATCGCTGCCTCAGCTGCGGCAACCGTCAGGATAAAGAAAACAAATACTTCACCAGCAACCCCACCATAGAAATGGGAAAAGGCGACAAAATTGGTGTTGACTGCCAGCAGCATCAGTTCAATACAAACCAACAGCAGTATTATATTTTTGCGATTCAGCATGATGCCTACGAGGCTCAAACCAAACAAAATCGCAGCCAATATCAAATAATTGTTTACTGGTATCATCAATTTTCCTAGTGTTTATTTCTCGGGCTTCATTTTGACAAGTTTGACCCTATCCTCGCGACGAGTCATAATCTGCCCAACAATATTCTGTCGTTTAGAACGAATCGCTCCCCGATGCGCCAAAGTAATTGCAGAAATGATCGCCACTAAAAGTAGAACCGCGGCAATTTCAAATGCAAAAACATAATCGGTGTAAAGCACCATTCCTATTTTTTCAGTATTGGATAATGCTTTCGCTGGCTCAACGCCATTACTCTCATCTATTGTTGTGCTTGAGCCTGTTTGTGCACTCATCAGTGCAGGTTGTTCAACGTCGGTTTTAAAGGTGTCTTCAGGGACAGCAACCAGGAGCAACCCTGTCAGCAACGCAACCAAAATCAAACCAAAGGGCAGATAGCGAACAAAATGTGCTTTCATCGACTCTGTATCAATATTAAGCATCATGACCACGAATAAAAACAGGGTCATCACAGCACCAACATAAACCAAGACAAGTATAAGTGCTAAAAACTCTGCTTCAACGAGTATCCAAAGTACAGAGCTTGCAAAAAAGGTCAAGACCAAAAACAAGACGCAGCGTACAGGATTATTTTGTGTAATAACCATCAGGGCGGATAGTATCGACAACCCTGCAAATACGTAGAAAACTATGTCTAAAAATAATTGATGCATTTTTTACCCCATTAGCGCCATTCTTTATCAGCGTCTCTGTCTGCGGCCAATTTCTTTTCCATTAGGCTGCCCACTGCAAGCAGTTTCTCTTTCGTCATAATATTCTGACCACGCTCACTAATATGATAATGATGGATCGGTGTTACCACGATTGAATCGACGGGACAGGATTCCTCGCACAAACCGCAATTGATACATTTAAACATATCAATATCGTAGCGGGTAGTCCGACGAGATCCATCCTCTCGTGGTTCTGATTCAATGGTAATAGCAAGAGCAGGACAAACTGCTTCACATAATTTGCAGGCTATGCACCTTTCTTCCCCATTTGGATACCGCCGTAATGCCAACAAGCCGCGAAAACGGGGAGACAGCGGTGTCTGTTCCTCAGGGAATTGTACGGTCACTTTCTTTTTAAAAAAATATTTCCCTGTTAGCTTCAAACCGGATAGTAATTCCAGAAGCAGGAAGCTACGAATATAATGTCTGATATAGCGATATACTTGTTTCATTCGTTTGCTCAGTTGACTGGTTAAAACCAAGGTTTAAGTTCAGCTACAACCATTAGGGCCGTAACAATAACCCATACAATGGTCACCGGGATCAAAACTTTCCATCCTAAACGCATAAGTTGATCATAGCGATAACGTGGGAAAGTGGCGCGGACCCATAAATAAACAAAAAGAAAGAATGAAATTTTAGCGAGTAACCAAACAAAACCGGGGACAAAAAAGAAAATGTCACCAAGGACCGGCATTCCTTCAAAAGGTGATAACCAACCACCCAAAAATAAAATAGCCATGACGGTAGAAAGTAAAATCATGCTTGCATATTCGGAAAGAAAGAACAAGGCAAAGCCAATTCCTGAATATTCCACATGGAAACCAGCCACGATTTCTGATTCCCCTTCTGCCAAATCAAAAGGTGCTCTGTTTGTTTCGGCGATCCCCGCAATCCAAAAAACAATGAATAAGGGCAGTAAAGGTAAGAACCACCAATGCCAAATGCCGCCGCGTTGGGATAGAACAATCTCACTTAGATTCATGCTGCCAGCTGCCAGCAATACGCCAACAAAAGCAAATCCCATGGCAATCTCATAAGATACTGTTTGCGCCGCACTACGCAGCGAACCAAACATGGCATATTTTGAGTTTGAAGCCCAACCGGCTATCAATACTCCGTAAACACCAAGGGAACTTAGGGCAAAGAGATATAAAACACCAGCATTAACATTTGCTAAAACAATTCCCTGCGAAAAAGGGATAACAGCCCAGCCTGCCAAAGCAGGAGCAAGTGCAAAGAGAGGTGCTATCACAAACAGGTATTTATTTGATCTGCTGGGAACAATAACTTCCTTAGTGATTAGCTTGAAGAGATCAGCAAAAGGCTGCAGTAACCCCAATATACCAACACGATTGGGTCCTATACGAACCTGAATATAACCGATTACCTTGCGTTCAGCATAGGTTAAATACGCCACTCCAATAAGGAGTGGAATCACTATAACCAGGATCTTGATAATGATCCAGAGCAAAATGCCGATATCTTGTAGCATATTTTTACCTGTTTAGCGCTTGATAGTTATTGCAGCAAAAGAGTGCCCTAAATCTGCTGTTTCCGGCATTGCGTTTGCTACCCATACAACATCGGGTGCCATGCGCTCGTCACGTTTAAGCGGCAATGTTATCTCAATATCACCTTGAGATACAGTGGCAACCTCATCTAATTTCAATCTGTTAGCAGTCGTTGGATGAATTCTTATGCAGGCCGATTCAGATGCTGCACATAACTGCAGTGCCTGTGCATGACGCACGATGCTGTCACAGCGATATAAAGGCCATTCTCCCACACGCACCAACTGTTTATTGATCACAGGCAGCGACTCCGGATAGTACGGTTGATATTTGATTTCCGCAACCATTCCTGCCAATGATTTTATTTCTGCTAATACTTCCTCAGAGGAAACCTGCTGGAAATCTTTGCATTGCAATAAATTTGCAAGTACACGTAAAATTTTCCAGGCTGGTCGGGCTTCACCATGTGGCGACTTTGCACCCTTTACGGTTTGCCATAATTTATCAACATTAATGTAAGTACCAGACGTTTCAGCATAAGGTGCCATTGGCAAAATGACATCTGCGTAATCTTGCATGGACTCATTTTGGAATGCCGAAAGCATCACTACAAATTCAGCACCAAGCATAGACTGCCTGGCACGATAAGGATTAGCAAAATCAAATCCAGGCTCAACTGCAAGTAAAAAATATCCTTTTAATTTGGCATCCAGTGCAGCTTGCACATCCATGCCACTAGTCTCTACAGTTTTTCCGGCAACAGTACGGTGCGGTAACATTCCTGCGAGACATGCACCTGCGCTATTTGCCCCCTGGGTAAGCCTTAAAACGCTGACACCACCGTTTTCTTCAAGCAAATAAACCAATGTGCGTAGCAAAGAGGCATCAGGGTGATTTTCACATAATGCACCGGTGATTATGGCAGCCTTGGGTTGGCTCAGTGCTTTAGCCATTGCCTTCGTTGTCTCATCAATTTCTAAGCCAAGCAGTAGTTTCTGTACGTCTTCCGGTAATTTTTTAACGTCTTCAGTCATTGCCAATACCAATTTGGCAAGTTGCATAGGCATTTCCTGTGGAGAAACAATCGCTTTACCGGCGAGATCAAAATGGTAATCATAATCAACTGGATTGATAGCAAATAATTTTGCTCCATTTCGGAAAGCCTTACGTGCCCGAATACCAGCAAGTGGTACTTCCCGATGAATGTTACAACCCAGCAACAAAATAGTCTGCTGGTTTTCCAACTCAGCATATTTCAAAGAACTGGTAGGCATCGTTCCTTGATTGTTTTGATCACGGAAATCGGTTTGTTGGAGACGATGGTCTAAATTGTTAACCCCTAATTCCCGCATGAATTTTTGCAACAGATAAAGCTCCTCCAAACTGGAGGAGGGTGATGCGAAGGCAGCAAACTGCTCTGGACCGTGCTGTTTAATAACGCGACTTATTCCTTCAGCAGTAAATTTAAGTGCTGTTTGCCAATCTACCGTTTCCCATTGACCGTTTCTTTTAATCATCGGCTGGCTTGCACGTGCTTCGCTGTTCAGCCCTAAATAGCTAAATCGGTCTCTATCAGATATCCAGGTTTCATTAATCGCTTCGTTTTCTTTAGGCACTGCGCGCATTAACTCTTCGCGTCGGACATGCAAATAAACATTTGAGCCTAAACAATCGTGTGGAGCCAAGCTATCGTGCTGAGTCATTTCCCAGGCTCTGGCAGTAAAGCGGTAGGGTTTGGAAGTCAATGCTCCTACTGGGCAAAGATCAATAACATTGCCAGACACCTCTGAAACCAGGCTGTGTTGAATGTAGGTGCCAATCTGCATTTTTTCACCGCGACCTGTCGCACCCAACTCAGGGACTCCAGCAACTTCATCCCCAAAGCGTACGCAGCGAGTACAATGGATACAGCGAGTCATTTCGGTAGCTATCAATGAACCCAAATCATCGTCGACGACAGAACGCTTGGTTTCTTCATATTCGGATGCATCATAACCAAATCCCATGGAGATATCTTGTAATTCGCACTCGCCACCCTGATCGCAGATAGGACAATCCAGGGGATGGTTGATCAACAAAAACTCCATTACCGCTTCTTGCGAACGGATAGCCTCTTCGGATTTTGTAAACACCTTCATGCCGTTAGTAATCGGCGTCGCACAAGCAGGTACTGGTTTACGTCCATTTTCGACTTGGACTAAACACATACGGCAGTTGGCTGCTACTGATAATTTCTTGTGGTAGCAGAAACGGGGAATATAGATTCCCGCCTCATCAGCAACCTCGATGATCATTTTACCGTTTTCGACTTCAAATGTTTTACCGTCAATTTCAATGGTGGCCATTGTTTAAACCTTCTTCAATTATGCTGCGACGACCGAGCGTTTATGCTTAATGAAATAATCAAATTCATGATAAAAATGCTTTACGAAACTTTGTACCGGCCATGCTGCCGCTTCGCCAAGTGCACAGATAGTACGACCTTCAATTTTGTCGGCAACGTTTACCAGCTTTTCAATATCACCTGGTTCACCGTGTCCTTCTTTGATTCGGTGGATTAAGCGAACCAGCCAACCGGTCCCTTCTCGGCAGGGTGTACATTGTCCACAGGATTCGTCCATATAGAATTCGGAAATACGATAAAGTGCATCGACCATACAGGTGGTCTCATCCATTACGATGACTGCACCCGAACCCAAACCTGAACCCGCTTTTTGGATGCTGTCATAATCCATATCCAGGTTCATCATAACGTCGCCTGGTAATACTGGCATAGATGTTCCACCAGGGATGACTGCTTTGATTTTTCTCCCTTCACGGACACCGCCTGCCAATTCCAATAAAGTTTTAAATGGAGTACCTAAAGGTATTTCGAAATTTGCTGGCTTGTTAACATGACCGCTCACGCTGAAACACTTTGCGCCGCCGTTATTAGGTTTACCTAACTGGAGAAACCACTCGCCCCCTTTTTCCATAATGACAGGAACAGAAGCGAATGTTTCTGTATTATTAATCGTTGTGGGCTTACCATAAAGACCATAGTTGGCTGGGAAAGGCGGTTTAAATCGGGGCTGTCCTTTTTTACCTTCCAGGGAATTCAATAAAGCGGTTTCTTCCCCACAAATATAAGCACCGGCGCCCAGGTGATTATAAAGATCAAAATCAACGCCTGAACCTAAAATATTCTTACCTAATAAACCTGCGGCATAAGCCTCTTTCAGTGCGGATTCCGTTTTTAGGAAAGGCTCCCAGAACTCACCGCGAATGTAGTTGTAACCTACGGTAGCACCCATTACATAGCCTGCAATAGCCATTCCTTCGATTAATTGATGCGGGTTACGGCTTAAAATCTCACGATCCTTACACGTACCCGGCTCTCCCTCATCCGAATTGCATACCACGTATTTTTGGATCTGCGCGTTACGATTCATAAAACTCCACTTCAGGCCGGTGGGAAATCCTGCACCACCACGACCACGTAAAGCAGACGTTTTTAATTCATCGATGATCTGTTGCGGCGGTGTCTGTTCTTTCAGAATACGCCGCCATGCACTATAACCGCCGATACTTTGATAGGCAGCCAAAGTCCATGGTTCTTGCAAATGGAAAGTACGGTAACAGACTTGATTTTGTTCAACCATGACAACCACCTCTATCATTCATTGGTATTGTTCCAAGACTTTATCAATTTTATCAGTGGTCAGATTCTCGTGATAATCTTTATCTACCTGCATCATTGGCGCATTTACACAGGCACCAAGGCATTCAACTGACCTTAACGTGTATCGACCATCAGCAGTCGTTTCACCCAACTTAATCCCCAGCTTTTTCTGCAAATGCTCCACAACCGTTGCTGAACCACACAGTTTGCATGAAATATTGGTGCAGACATTTACCAAATGCCGTCCCGTGGGTTTTAGTTCGTACATCGTGTAAAAACTTGCTACTTCGTAAACTGCAATAGCAGGCATTTCCAAATAATCTGCTACCGCATCCATGAGACCAGGAGTCAACGACCCTTGTTCTTCCTGGACAATCATCAATGCACGCATCACAGCAGATTGCCTTTGATCTGCTGGATACTTGGCGATCCAATGGTCAATTTCATCCATACCCGCAGATGAAACAAATTGACGAAGTAATTTAGCTGAATTCTCAGACATTCTTTCTAACCTTTAATGTGTTAATAATGAGACCATGCTCATTAGACTTCTTTCGAAACTCTACTTCATTGGAGCATTGCTTCGTCGATACCTTGCTCGAATCCCATTCACTCACATGCTCGCTGTTGTTCTGCACGCCATTTCTTCTCCCCCTGCTCTCAATGCAGCGTGTTTCGAGAGAAGTCTATTAATCTATCGGTCAATCTCACCAAATACAATGTCTTGACTTGCAAGAATCGCGACTCCATCAGCAAGCATATGCCCTCTCACCATCGCATCGAAACTTGATAAATGAGCAAACCCCGGCGCACGAATTTTCATGCGGTAAGGCTTGTTAGCCCCATCTGACACCAAATAAATACCAAATTCACCTTTGGGAGCCTCAACCGCACTATAGACTTCACCTTGCGGCAAACAAAACCCTTCCGTGAAAAGTTTAAAATGATGAATCAATGCCTCCATATCATGTTTCATCTTTTCACGCTTTGGTGGTGTAATCTTGTTATCATCAATTTTTACCGGGCCAGGATTATCACGCAACCATTCAATGCACTGCCTGACAATGTTATTTGATTGCCGTAATTCTTCTACTCGTACTAAGTAGCGGTCATAGCAATCGCCTGTTTTACCTACCGGAATGTCAAAATCTACCTGATCATAAGCAGCATAAGGTTGTTTTTTACGCAGATCCCACGCCACACCGGAACCGCGTAACATAGGTCCAGTAAATCCCCATTGTAATGCCTCTTCAGGTGAAACAATACCAATATCAACTGTACGCTGTTTCCAAATACGGTTATCAGTAAGCAGAGTTTCATACTCATCAACACATTTTGGGAAACGTTCGGTAAAAGCCCACAAGAAATCCAATAAACTACCTTCTCGGTGGACATTCATTTTTTCAACTTCGCGCTCATTATGCCAACGCGAAGGTTTGTACTTTGGCATCGTATTTGGTAAATCACGTGCTACACCACCGGGACGATAATAAGTAGCATGCATGCGGGCACCGGAAACAGCCTCATAGCAGTCAAACAAATCTTCACGCTCGCGGAAACAGTAGAGAAATACCGTCATGGCGCCAATATCCAAGGCAATCGCTCCTAACCAGAGCAGATGATTCAAAATACGGGTCACCTCGTCAAACATAGTGCGGATGTATTTTGCCCGTAAAGGAATATCTATGCCCAGCAGTTTTTCCAGAGCAAGAACATAGGCATGTTCGTTGCACATCATGGAAACATAATCAAGCCTATCCATGTAACCTATACTTTGTAGGTAAGGCTTGGTTTCAGCCAATTTTTCAGTGGCGCGATGCAGCAATCCAATATGGGGATCGGCACGGGTAATGGTTTCACCTTCCAACTCAAGAACAAGGCGCAATACCCCATGAGCTGCCGGATGTTGTGGACCAAAATTGAGCGTGTAATTCTTTAATTCAATCATTGCTCGCTCCGTTTTTGTCAAGATAGCGATTGTCGTTTCGTATTACTTTAGGGACTAAAATTCTTGGTTCGATATCTACTGGTTCGTAGATTACTTTTTGCAACTGTGCATCATAACGCATTTCTACATGGCCACTAAGCGGGAAATCTTTACGGAAGGGATGACCAATAAATCCATAATCAGTAAGAATGCGTCTCAGGTCAGGGTGGTTTTCAAATAAAATTCCATACAAGTCATACGCTTCTCGTTCAAACCAATTTGCCCCCTTCCAAATATCGTGTACTGAAGGAACAACTAAATGGGATTCCTCAACAAAGGCTTTTACGCGCACTCGGTGGTTCTTCTTAGTCGATAATAAATGGTAAACCACTGCAAAGCGCGGCTTGGCCAATGCGTAAGCTTTTGCTTCCTGCCGTTCTACTCCACGCGAAAAGCCACTTTCTGTGGCTGACTCTGTCTCCCAATCGTATTCGCCGTACGACAAATAATCTACAGCGCACAAATCAATGAGTTGATCAAACAAAAATAATTCATGAATACATAGTTGCTGTAAGGTCGTCTTAAGCTTGCTAACCTCACACTCAAGGGTAATTTCATCGTTGGCTACACTAATCGAAGAAAACAAGCCATTCAATTCTGAAGTTAATTTTTCAGCCAAATCGGTTAATTTTGTCATCTGATATGCACCTGTGCTGGTCTCAAGCCTCAATTATCTGTTTGCGCCTGATTTTGTTCTGTAGCTGAATAATGCCATAGAGAAGCGCTTCGGCAGTTGGCGGGCAACCTGGTACATAGACATCCACTGGAACAATGCGGTCACAACCTCTCACTACCGAATAAGAGTAATGATAATAGCCGCCACCATTTGCGCAAGAGCCCATGGAGATAACCCATCGAGGCTCTGGCATCTGATCGTATACTTTACGCAAAGCAGGCGCCATTTTGTTACATAAGGTTCCGGCTACAATCATGACATCTGATTGTCGCGGGCTAGGCCTAAAAATAATGCCAAATCGATCCAAATCATAACGAGCAGCACCGACATGCATCATTTCTACGGCACAACAGGCAAGACCAAAGGTCATAGGCCACATTGAACCGCTACGCGCCCAACCAAGCAGTTTATCCACCGAGGTTGTAACAAAGCCAGTTTTTTGCAATTCTGCAACCGCCATAGCAAGCCTCTAAATATTCTGGGTTAACAAATAATAACGTGATGTTGCTTTTCTACAAAACGAAAACACTCATTCCCATTCAAGCGCGCCCCGTTTCCATTCATAGATGAAGCCAATCACCAACAGGCCAAGAAACATCATCATGGCAGAAAAACCAAACCACCCAATCTTGCGCAACACCAAGGCCCAAGGAAAGAAAAAAGCAGTTTCCAAATCAAATATGATAAATAATATAGCAATTAGATAGAATCTTACATCAAAGGGTAAATGCGAACTTTCGAAGGCACCAAATCCGCATTCATAAGGCGAATTTTTGGCAGGGTCAGGGTTATGCTTACCAAGCAAAGAACCCGCGGTCAGCATTACAAGGCCTATAACAAGCCCGATTATAATAAAAATAAGTACTGGTAAGTATTGTGATAGCATCATTTCGCATTGCTCGGATTAATGGTGCCGAAGGCCGGACTCGAACCGGCACGGCTTACGCCACCGCCCCCTCAAGACGGCGTGTCTACCAATTCCACCACTTCGGCATGTTAGTTATTATTTTCCGCTCTTACTGCTATCAACCGGTACTGGAATTTTATTTTCCGGCACACTGGTTTGATGAGGGATAACTTGTTGTTCCGCTTTTTTATACTGTGTTGACACCATGTATGACAGTGACAAACTAGTGACAAAGAAAGTCAGTGCCAAACCACCAGTTAATTTGAACAGAAAAGTACCTGTCCCCTGGCTACCGAACACCGTATTAGATGCCCCGGAACCAAATGCTGCACCGATATCGGCACCTTTACCATGCTGGATCAAAACCAAGCCAATTAAGACCAGGGCGACCAGCACATGAACCATTAAAATTAATTGATACATTTCAAGATATCCACAAACTGTTGGGCATTAAGGGATGCTCCACCAACTAAACCACCATCAACATCCGGCATCGCAAACAGCGAGCGCGCATTTTTTTCATTCACACTACCACCATAAACGATGGTTAAATGCCTGGCATCATCACTATCAAATTCAGCGACCAAGGTCCTGATTGCAGAATGCACTTCCTGCACCTGCTCGGGCGAAGCTGTTTTCCCAGTTCCTATTGCCCATACCGGCTCATAAGCAACAACACACCCGTTAAAACATCGCTTGCCAACACTTGTCACTGCGAGTAATTGCTTGGCAAGAACTTCTTGCGTAAGCCCTTGCTCACGCTCTGTGATAGTCTCACCCACACAAAGAATCGGTATCATACCATGTTCTTTTACATGGTGGAATTTATCTGCAACAAATTTTTCATCTTCATTAAATAGGTGTCTACGCTCTGAATGCCCCACTAACACATATTTGCAGGCATAATCGGCAAGCATAGGTCCGGATAATTCCCCGGTAAACGCCCCGGCATCTTTTGGGTAAACATTCTGGGCGCCCCAACTGATGTTGCTGCTCTGCAGATAGTCTTTAACCAATGGCAAGTAAATCGCAGGTGGCATAACAACACATTGAGCTCCTAACGCCTCTCCCTGGGTAAGTGCTAGTAATTGTTGCAATAGAAATTTTACCTGATCGCATCGACCATTCATTTTCCAATTGCCAGCTACAATTTTTTTCCTCATTTGCCCCCCAAATCACCGTGCGGAATATACAACAAAGTACTGTGAAATCCTAGCTTTAGATTTGCCTTTTATTAAACAGTGTTGATTCTTTACTCGTTACACGCTGCTAGCCTCTTAAATCAGTTAAAATCTGCTCGGATTAGTAGACTTGCCCACTCAAAGAGGTGTACCAGCAATTTTCTGCTCAATATGCCTAATTTCATCGCTCAATTGTTCAGCCTGTGACTTTACTTGATGACTATCAACCCCTTCAACCATGACACGTAATAAGGGTTCAGTTCCTGAGGGACGTAATAAAACACGTCCTTCACCTTGTAGTTGGTTGCTTAAAGCAGCAACAATTTCTAAAACCCGGGGATCTTCAGCCAGTAATACTGCTTTTTCGGTTTTAATATTGACTAGTGATTGCGGAAGTAATTGAACACCCTCGACTAACTGTTGCAGGGTTTTCTCTTGTTTTACCATACAGGCCAAGACTTGTAAGGCAGCAATTATACCATCGCCTGTTGTTGTTTTATCGAGACAAACAATATGGCCTGAGGATTCACCACCAATTTTCCATTCTTGTTTTTTTAGGGTTTCTAACACATAGCGATCACCGACTTTTGTACGCAAAAAGGGTACGCCCATCGTTGTAATAGCCTTCTCCAAACCATAATTACTCATTAAGGTCCCAACAACACCACCTTGTAATGATCCTCTTTGAAATCGATCTTTCGCAATAACATAAATAACCTGATCACCATCAATTATATTACCGGCGGCATCAATCATGATCAGTCGATCACCATCACCATCTAAAGCAATCCCAAGATCCGCACCTTTGGCCAAAACATGCCGTTTTAAAGCCTCTGGCTCTGTTGAACCGCATTTCTGATTGATATTAAATCCATCCGGTTTATCCCCAATTGTAATCACTTCCGCTCCCAGCTCACTGAATACATTGGGAGCAATGTGATAAGTCGCACCATTAGCGCAATCCACCACTATTTTAAGGCCCGACAAGCGAGTCAATGAAGGGATAGTCGATTTACAAAATTCAATATAGCGGCCAGGCGCATCATTAATACGCATCGCTTTTCCTAATTTTGCTGAGGCAACCGTTTGTAACGGTTTTTCCATTTCAGCTTCAATTGCTAATTCCACCTCATCCGGTAATTTACTACCATCAGCGGAAAAGAATTTAATACCATTATCTTCAAAGAGGTTATGTGAGGCGCTTATTACGATTCCCGCATTGGCACGCAGGGTTTGGGTCAGGTAAGCAACCGCTGGCGTTGGCATTGGCCCTAGCAAGCTAACATCAACCCCTGCCGCTGAAAGACCAGCCTCCAGTGCCGATTCAAGCATGTAGCCGGAGATACGCGTATCTTTCCCAATAATCACTTTTTTACGCTGCCCATTCGCAAGGACTCGCCCTACAGCCCATCCCAGCTTCAACATAAATTCTGGGTTAACATTGGATAAACCAACCTGTCCTCGAATCCCGTCTGTACCAAAATATTTTCGTTGATTCATCCGTATTTCCTCTTTCGTTATTCTTTATCAGCCTGATTAATAGCTTGCATTGTTAGTAGGGCCTGATAGGTTTCAGCAATATCATGGGTTCTAATAATTCCAACCCCTTGTAACATGGCAAAAAGAGCAATTGCCAAGCCACTGGCCAAACGTTGATCAACTGGCTTGCCCGTCAAATAGCCGAGTGTGCTTTTGCGTGATGCACCAAGCATCAAAGGCAAGTTATGCTGCCTAAAAGCAGCAAGACGTTTAACCATGAAGAGATTATGCTCAGGCGTCTTTCCAAAACCAAAGCCAGGATCAAGAATAAGGTGCTTAGTTTTAATTCCAGCAGCTAGACAACATTCTACGCGTTGCTGAAAAAACAAGTTCACCTCATCTACGACACTGCCACTGTAATAGGGATTATTTTGCATACTTTCGGGTCGCCCCTGCATATGCATCAAACATACGGGAACACCTAAACCAGCTGCTGTTTCCAATGACTCATCGCCTGCTAAAGCACTGATATCGTTAATCATAGAAGCGCCAGCAGCAACTGCATTTGCCATAACGTCAGCTTTAGTCGTATCGATAGAGATACACACATCACTTTCTGCTCGCAACGCTTTGATTAAGGGAATCACCCTTGCCAATTCCTCGGCACTGCTAACAGGCAAGGCCCCAGGTCTTGAAGATTCCCCCCCGATATCAATAATATCAGCGCCTTCTGCAATCATTTGTTGCGCGCGGGCGACCGCTTTTTCCGGTGCGTTATAGTATTGTCCGCCATCCGAAAAAGAATCAGGGGTAATATTCAAAACCCCCATAATCAAGGGTTTTCGCAACACCTCTCTGTCATTGGTAGATTGGTGAAATTCACACCATTGTTCAAGCTGTTCTCTATTCACTATATATTTCTCAAAAAAAAATTCATCAAGCCCTTTGCCAGCAGCTTGATGATAATAATGATTAAGATTAGATTTAGTGTTCCCCGGCAGGGTGGTCAACAGGTTTGCCATTTACCGGTTTTGATGTGGGATCTTCACCTTTTTTATCCTTCTGGGTAGCCTTGTTTGCTTCCCAATCCTCTGGCGGAGAAGGCTCATGCCCTGACATAATTTCCTGTATTTGCTTCGCATCAATGGTTTCATACTTAATCAAACCATCAGCCATCAAATGTAACTTATCCAGATTAGCATTAAGAATTTCTTTAGCCCGTTGGTAATTCCTGTCTACAATCTGTCTGACTTCTTCATCGATCTGTTGTGCTGTTTTGTCAGAAATTTCCTTATGCTGACTAACACTTCTACCGAGAAATACTT
Source organism: Legionella sp. ST3F1 (assembly GCF_048553315.1). Classification (NCBI taxonomy): domain Bacteria; kingdom Pseudomonadati; phylum Pseudomonadota; class Gammaproteobacteria; order Legionellales; family Legionellaceae; genus Legionella; species Legionella sp. ST3F1. The sequence goes on from NZ_JBLZIO010000001.1 coordinate 86,449, forward strand.
CACCTTCCTCTTCGCCAAAGGTCAGCGGACCGAGCGTTGATAATCCCCAAGTTGTAACCATCTTACGAGCAATTTCAGTCGCACGCATAATGTCGTTTGATGCACCTGTCGTTACGCTTTCAACACCGAAAATTATTTCCTCAGCAATACGACCACCAAACAAGCTGGATAACTGGCTTTCCAAACGCCGTTTACTATGGCTATAGCGATCCTGCTCGGGCAGAAACATAGTTACACCAAGCGCACGACCACGAGGAATAATGGTTACCTTATAAACAGGGTCATGTTCAGGAACCAACAAACCTACGATAGCATGACCAGCTTCATGATAGGCTGTTAATTTTTTCTCGTTCTCATCCATGACCATCGAACGCCGTTCGGCACCCATCATGATCTTATCTTTCGCTTTATCAAGCTCAATCATGCCTACTTTGCGCTTGTTAGCACGCGCAGCAAATAATGCGGCCTCATTTACCAAATTCGCTAAATCTGCACCAGAAAAGCCTGGTGTACCTCGAGCAATAGGCATTATTTCAACTTGCTTATCGATAGGCACTTTTTGTAAGTGCACTTTCAGTATCTGTTCACGTCCACGAATATCGGGTAAAGGCACAACAACTTGACGGTCAAAACGGCCAGGACGCAAAAGAGCAGGGTCAAGGACATCAGGTCGGTTAGTTGCTGATACGACTATCACACCCTCATTGCCTTCAAAACCATCCATTTCTACCAGCAATTGGTTTAAGGTTTGCTCACGCTCATCGTGCCCTCCACCGAGCCCGGCGCCACGATGTCTCCCCACCGCATCGATCTCATCGATGAAAATAATACAAGGTGCGTGTTTTTTTGCCTGCTCAAACATATCTCGGACCCGTGAAGCACCGACACCCACAAACATCTCGACGAAGTCCGAACCAGAAATCGTGAAAAAGGGAACTTTTGCTTCGCCAGCCACTGCTTTCGCCAACAAAGTCTTACCTGTTCCAGGGGGACCAACTAATAAAACCCCTCGAGGGATACGGCCACCCAGGTTCTGAAACTTACTGGGATCACGCAGAAAATCGACAAGTTCTTTCACTTCTTCTTTAGCTTCATCAACACCAGCTACATCAGCAAAAGTAACTTTGACCTGATCTTCACCCAACAGGCGGGCGCGTGAACGGCCAAAAGACATTGCCCCGCGGCCACCACCACCTTGCATTTGGCGCATAAAGAAAATCCAAACGCCAATTAAGAGAAGCATTGGGAACCAGTTGATAAATAAATGAAGCAAGAAACTCTCTTGTTGCTTTTCCTGACCACTAATATCAACCTTTGATTTTAGCAATTCACCCAGCAAGGCATCATCCTGCATAGGCATATAAGTCACAAAACGATGATTATTTTTGGTCACCCCTTTGATAATTTTATTATCCTCAATGGTGACGGAATTAACCGTGCCTTGCTCGACTTCTCTTAAAAACTGACTATAAGAAAGTTTCTCGGCGGAAGTATGGCGGGGGCCAAAATTACTGAACACGGAGACCAGCACAATTGCTATAATCAACCACAAAAATAAATTTTTTACCATGTCGTTCAAAGCATTAACCTCGATTGTGACGTATTTCTACGACGTTAGAACGATAAAGTTACTATAAATTATAGCCCTTCGCCAGCAAATAGGTTTCTCGTGAGCGGGCACGAGACGCTGCAGGCTTACGAATGACCACTTTGTCAAATTGCCCGCGAGCTTGTTTTACAAGCTCATCAAACCCTGTTCCGTGAAATATTTTCATGAGCAATGTACCTCCTGGTTTTAACATTTTATTGCCAAAATCGAAAGCCAGTTCTGCCAAATACATGGCACTGGGGATGTCCACTGCTGCCGAACCACTCATATTTGGGGCCATATCTGATAAAAGCAAGTCTACCCCACGCTCTGGGACTAAATCCATCAGCTGCTGCAAAACAGCATCCTCACGAAAATCACCCTGAATAAAATCCACACCTGGCAAAGCATCCATAGACAAGAGATCTAATGCAATAATGGTACCATGTCCATCCAGTTTTTCAGTCACGTACTGTGTCCATCCACCCGGAGCCGCTCCTAAATCAACGACTGTCATACCGGGGCGCAACAATCGCTCCTTCTCATCGACTTCTTTTAGTTTGTATACTGCACGGCTGCGGTACCCTTCAGCCTGGGCTTTTTTGACATAAACATCATCAAAATGTTCTTGCAACCAACGTTTACTACTTTTGGAACGAGGCATAACAATTAAATCAATAAAGGAATTAGTGCATGATACTGAAATTTGCTACCTTTTCCCAGCAAAACGTGCAATAATTTGTCATTTTAATAATCAGGATGGCTATTATGGACACTGCATTCAAACAATCTTTAAAAGCAAAGGCCCATCATTTAAGGCCAGTGGTCCTTTTGGGCGCTAAGGGACTTACACCAGCAGTCGTTGAGGAAACAAATATAGCATTACTCGCCCATGAACTCATCAAAATTAAAATTGCTGGTGCTGAAAAAGAAGATCGACAAAAAATGGCAACTGAACTTTGCACGCAACTGCACGCTGATTTAGTGCAATTAATTGGCAACACAGCCATCATTTACCGTCAAAACGAAGAATAACTTCGACTCCGTTTTATCGTAGCCTGATAAGCAGCGTAGTAACCTGATATAAAGCGGGTTAGCTGCGCCAGGACCGTTTTGCAATTCATTGATTATCCTTATAGTGCTTTATTTACACAGCAAACCATACGCACTTCTTGTTATGTCTTGGGCTAGTTTTCCACCACCTGGTTATTTGCAAATCGAATCGGTTTGCTGTCACCCCTTGCAAATGAGAATGATTATCATTTATATTGAATTCAATTCTTGTTCTATCGCTTAATCAGGAGTGAAGAATGGCCTTAGCTCACAGTAATTTCCAGGAATTAAGTCACCAATTACGCTTTCTCCTTTTTGAAGTAGGAATTGGTTTACCACAACGTGCTATTGAGCATTTTATCTCTCTTGCTCATCGCGAATGCTTGCAGCGTCTACAGCAGGCAGTGATGAGGGAGGGTCTTATAGCAGAACCTATCATCAGCCATCATGTGCACGATTTTCTCGCCCAATTACAAGCAAAACTTAAAACCAATCAACCAGCTTCTGTTTTTTTTCACTGGCAGCGTTTACAAGATGAACTGGATGAATCCATTGCTAACGATGCGATGGCGCAAGCTTATCGCCAACATTGGCAAGCAGGACTAAAACGGCAAGCAAAGAATTACACCAGTTTCTGGATGTGGTTAAGCACTGAACAAAACTGCCAAGATATAATACAGCTGCTTGAACAATGGGGTTGCCTCGGTCATCCCAGCCAACCTCAGTTTCGCGCCAAAATAGGATTCAGTCGTCGTGAAGTATTACAATACTCACCCGAATTTAATGCACAAATCAGCCTGCACTGGTGTGCTCTACGTAAACAACAAGCCCAGCTCACCACCAATCAAATAAACTACTCTGAATTGATAGCCAATCAATTCCCCAAAGAATACAAACTATGGCAAGAAAAACTGCGTTTTAAGCAAGTCGATATCACAGAATACTACCCTATGCCGATGCATCCCTGGCAATGGCGCAATCAACTACAAAACACCTTTTCTTCATTAATTGACAGGAAGGAACTGATTTTAATACCCCATCATCAACTGGTAAAACCATCCATGTCTTTTCGAACAACGATGCCATTAAGAAATAACGCTTGCCATCTAGAATTTGCTTCTACAGCGAGCACCAACCCGGCATTATTATCAACGTCAACAACTGACAGTTTCTCTTTCTCTGTATGGCTTAGCCAGTTACTCCATCAGAATCAGCATTATGAACAAAGTCTTTTCCTTGCCGAAGAGCTGGCGGGATTAAGTGTCCAGGAGAAACCCTTTTCTACAACACAAGATAAACAATTTGTTTTAACCCTACGTAAAAACCCCGGCAGTTTCCTGCAGCCGTGGCAAAAAATGGTTCCCTTGGCGGCTCTTTTTACGCAATCCCCCCTTAGTAATCTTCCTCTACTCATCGAGATTATAAATAGTAGCGGTTTAAACCCCATTGATTATTTTAGATTGTACTGTCGCCAGGTTTTAACCGGTCAATTACATTTGTTACTTCATTACGGTGTAGCTATCGACTCGCATCAACAAAATACGCTTGTAATATTTACTGACAACAAACCAGAAGCACTCATCCTGCGGGAACAAGCTAAAGGTCTTGTTTGTATCCATCCCTGTTATCAGCACGTGGTTAAACCCGTTTTTCACACTGGCTCGGCAATAACAACCGATAATTTAGCCCTACTCTGCCAACAATTTATTGAAGGTAATTTGCAAAATAATCTGGCTTATTGGCTGTGTCTGCTTAATCGTTATTTTTCTCTTAAGGCAGAAACGCTTTGGCGGGTCGTTTATAATGAATTGCAAACTGCTTTAAAGAAACTCTCCCCTTCAATTGAATCAGGCATTTTCAAGCAGCAAAGCGATCGCTTATTAGCAGAACCCTGGCACTGCCAGTGCCAATTGAGCATGTTTCTAACTAATCGCAATGAGGGTCTATCTAAACGTATTACCAACCCTTTACATTCATTCTATAACTGATTGTTTTTTAGAACTAATTTAATTTTAGCCATTCCAGCTCAGCAAAATCAGGCCAGCAAATGGACAGTATACCCGCAAAACCATGAGCATCCAGTTTCTTAAATGAATGGCAACAGCGTGACAGTAGCGAGACTATTGTATACACTTTACAGCAAAATACCGTCACAGGCGCCAAGGCGCGTTGGCGTAACCCTTAATGCTGTCGGGACGGATGAAGGCATGTTAAATTTACCGTTTTACCCATGATACTAAAACACATACCGAATGCACTTACCCTATTTCGCCTGGTATTAATAGTGCCCTTTTTAATGCTTCTTTACCAACAGGAATATGTAAATGCTTTTTACACATTTCTGCTAGCTGGCCTAACTGACGGCATTGATGGTTGGTTGGCCAGGCATTTTCACTGGCAAAGTTTTTTTGGTTCATTCATCGATCCTTTAGCAGACAAATTGCTCGTTGCATCGAGTTTTATTTCGCTAGCGCTTATCGGGGAATTACCTTGGTGGCTGGTTATTTTGGTTTTTCTTCGTGATTTAACCATCTCGATTGGTGTTATAGCTTGGTATTGGCTCATTCAGCGTAAACTGGATTTTGAACCAACCCTGTTGAGCAAAATTAACACTACACTGCAGATAATACTAGTTATTTCCTGTCTATTTGAATTGGCTTTTTTTGCTTTTTCGCCTTATTTAATCAATACACTCATTGCGCTCACAGCGCTAACCACTGCCGCTACTTACATTGACTATGTGTTTACGTGGGGCAGAAGAGCGTGTTCAATCAATCATCTCGCCAAATGAATCGTCAATTGGCCCTAGCAATTCAGCTGAATGATGAAGCAACCTTAACCGATTTTTGTTGGGGGTCTAATACGCTATTACAACAACAATTAACCATGGCTCTACAAGGGAAAGGGGAACGCTTATTCACCATCTGGGGGAATCCCGGTTGCGGTAAATCACATTTATTACAAGCCTGTTGCCAGGCAATGAGCATTCATGCAGCAGCAACCATTTATTTGCCTTTGAAAATTCTTAAAGAATGGGGACCAGAGAGTATTGAAGGGATAGCAGAGCAAGATTTGATTGCCATTGATGATATCGATACGATTGCAAATGATACAGCCTGGGAAGAAGCACTATTCCATCTCTATAATAAAGTTCGTGATAATGGCAAAACTATTCTGTTGATCACTAGTCAACACCCACTGTCTTCTTCACCCATCCATTTACCGGATCTTCGCTCTCGCCTTGCCTGGGGCTTGGTTGTACAACTTAATGAGTTAGAAGATGATTTAAAAATCAAAACTCTACAACAACATGCAAGTAAACGCGGTTTCAAATTACCAATCAGTGTTGGGCAGTTTCTGCTTAATCGTTGCGCACGCAATATGCATGATTTACACGCTATACTTAACCAGCTCGATGAAGCGTCTCTAATAGCCCAACGAAAAATTACTATCCCCTTTGTTAAGTCAATTTTGAGTATTTAACCTTAGCCACGTTTCTTACTAGACCAGCAGTGTGCTGCTGGTCTGCCTGGAGAAGGTGCTTTATAGGTACACGCCAGAGGAGGCCTCTTGAGGAATTATTGACGGTGCAGGAGACATGCCAAACAAATCGCCATCTGAGGCCACTCTTCTTATTCCCAATTTACTAGCAAGAAAACCATGACGGTTAGTTCCCACGACTGTATCTTCATTAGCTACAGGCAGTATTCTTGCTCGTGAGACAGGCTCTGACTCTTCGTGGCGAAGGACTACTTTCACTGGATCTTTAAGCTTTTCTGTAGCAGTACGGAGCTCTTTTGTAAGACCTCTGTGTAAGAGTGTCAAATTGTTCTTTTCTTTAGCCACAATTTTTTCCCCACAGAATTCATCAATTTTTTCTTGATCCAAGCCCACATAGCTCGCAATAAGGTTTTCGATACCCAGACGTTCGACATACCAATAAACACTAAAAGCGGCTGCACCAGTCAAAAGACTCATAAAAATAATAGGTAGGGAACTGGCAACAACCGGTATGAAACAGAGTTCAGCAACTTTTACAGCAACCGTTTGACCAGCAAAAAACCCCCCGCTAAAAAAGATAATGCCTGCTACAGCCGCCGTGACTGATTTTGCTGTTTGCAAAGCTGGGCGGCGACCTAAGTTTTGCATCGTAGCGCGTGCAACATCCAGGTCGCCCTGTTTTGCCTGTAACATCTTCACAAGGTTAAGATTTTCCTGTAATTCCTCAACAGACATATCGTCTCGAGAGAGGTGCTCGGCAAGAATATACTCGCGAATCTTAGTAATTAATTTAACTTCTTTTAAGTAAATATCCAGAAGTTGCGGCGCGCTTTTATTTTTTACCCCTAGATTTTTCCCAATTTCAACTAAATCAAAGGCACAGAAGACAGTAATCGCAAGCAATGCAAAAACCACGCCCGTAGCCAAAATTACCGCAGGGGTGAGTGTAAATACTTCCAGCATCGCGGTAATGCCATCAAAGCCTTCGCAACCGAAAAAAATTATTCCAGCAATTGCTAACAACCAATAGGTAAATTTCTTGGATCTATTATCGGATTTCTTTTTATGTTGCTCTTGCTGCGTGAACAAAGTGTTATGCAAATCATTTAATAATGAAGCAGATAATGACTCAAGGAGAAATTCATTCCTCTTATCGCCTTGTGGCCTTGTATTCAGCCATCGCACTAATTCCGCTTGCTCGATTATATTGCTCTGTTGCGCTGCAATTAATGCCTGGGAGAGTGCTTGAGTATCAGCTAATTTAGCCATTAACTGCTTCGTTTTATCGCTTAGAGCTATTTTTCTCGCCACTTCATTACCTCAATTACATAAAATGGGGGATTTACTACCTAAGAGCAAATCGGCAAACAATAATAGCACTATAGTAATGACACTTTATTAATCAAAGCTTAAGGATTTGTAACAATAGTGCAAATAATGAAGGCTAAAATGAAAAGAACCGAAAATTCAGCCTCCATGGTTAGCTTGCTATACTGTTAGAAAAGTTTGCAGGCTATTTGAAGCTTGTAAGCCCGAGATTTCATTATGAAAGGAACATACATTATGGAAAAGAAAATTATTGCCGCCAAAAATGTCTTTGATTATGCCCATTATGGCTTTTCCAATTGTGTAGTTTATAATGGCATCGCTTATGTCACTGGCCAAGCAGGCATCGATGAGCAAGGGAAATTAGTGGGCCCTGATATAAAACAACAGGCTCTTAAAACCTTTGAGAACATCCGAACATTGCTTCTTGCCGCTGGCTCTGATTTGACCAACATGCTTGCAATGACCTGTTTCATCGTGGATATTGAAAAAAATGGCCCTGATTTTTTTGCTGCCCGCGCAAAAATAATGCCTGTCAATTCCTACACGAGTGCATCCATTGGGATTTCAAAACTTGCCATACCTGGCTTACTGGTAGAAGTTCAATGTACAGCAGCAATAGGTTGAGCGACAGATGCCTTAACAAGTAGCCTGGGTGCAACGAAGTGAAACCCGGGTTTACGGTCTTGCAGACCTTCACCCAAGCTACGTTTACTACTGTTCTATCGATAAATCCTCAGCGCTGATTACCCCAAACCGCAAGCCAACAATAATTGCACTGGTGATATTTCGACAATCTAATTTTTGAAAGATGGATTGTCGATGCTGAGTGACTCTTCGTATGGATACCTTTAGAAAAGCCGCAATTTCTTTCAGCTCTTTACCTTGTGCAGATAGATAGAGACATTGCTTTTCCTGCTCACTTAAACGCAGGTCGAAATGAATCGGTTGTCGTACCCAAGTGCTGGCAAGCAGGGCTTGAATTTCCGCTAATTGATTAGAGGTTGGATTGCTATTCCCTAAATAGGCCAGATAGTTCTTTGCAAATACTTTAAAAAAAGGACTATCGATTAAATTCGTTTTCCTCAAGGTTTCTTGCTTTGTTTTCACCATTATTCTTCCTTTATTTTTTAAAGGTGTGACTTAGCACAGGAATTATTGAAAAAATAATCCCTGTGTCTCTAGTCGCTGAAATAATTAAGATTTCTGGTCAAAAGCGAATTAAAAGCACGCTGTAAACCATGCCCTTAATGTTCAACCGGTGTAAATAATGGGAAATTTTGGTGGCTTCTTACGGACATGCCATTGAAATACAAAACTGAAATAGACTAAGATTCCTTTAGCCATTTTTATCTCCAGTGATAAATTTGGTCAGCTGGCGGGGAGGAGTTCGAGCCCTCTCTGTCAGCGCTTGTTGCATTTAATACTTCAAACGCGCTTTTATACTATTTTATTCTGCGGTGTCTTGCAAATGAATTTTAGAGTTAGGCAGACACCACAGAATCTATCTGATTTAACTAATCCTAGCTTTGGCACCTCCTTTACAATACTCCCATCGGTTGTTTTATTAAGAAGAAATCTCTTATTCATTAAGAATTGATTTTCATCAAAAAAGCAAACAAACGAAAGTTTGTATATTGCGCTCTTGCACTCTGCTGCGTACTTTGAAGTTCGCCTCGTTCACCATAGTCTAGTGATTTTACAGATCTTGAAATATACACTAGTGGTTAATGTCTATGGGTCACTTTATTTATATATCACAGACTTTCAATAGGACAATAAATACTCTATCAATAATTAAGCTAAGTGTAATTAAGGGATAATAGATATGTTAGACACAATTGAATATGAGGAGAGACTATGTGTATTTATAGACATTCTAGGCTGGCGAAGTGCAATTAAAGAAAAATCTGCTGGCAATTTATATAAAATTTTTAAACCATTTTTTATATTCAGAAGAATCATCAACAACATAAAAAGCTAATTGAATCTGCAGAAAATACCAATGGCGTAATTAATTTTTCCACTAAAGAAGGAAAAATCCGTCATTACGGGTATTTGACTTGTATAAGCCAGTTCAACTAATTATTTTTTCTGACAGTTTAGTTCTAAGTATGCCATCTAATTATTGTGGGCGTATTTATGACAAAATTCCTCATGCCATTATAAACCTCTTGGAAAGTGGGTTCCTAGTTCGTGGCGGAATCTCTTTAGGGCTCCTACATCACACTGACCAGATTATTTTTGGACCCGCACTGGTTAGAGCACACGACCTAGAACATAATGAGGCTAAATTTCCGCGAATACTTATTGATGATAGCGTAATTGAAAAAACTGGAGCTACAGAACAACCTATAATGAAAGATCAACTTGGGAATTGGATAATTGACCCGTTTCCTAAAAGAATGGAATGTAATTTCAATAAAAATGAATGGCGAAAATTTCTCAATGAAAATTTTCAAATTGAATTTGTAACAGAGAAAATTGAGCGAGCAATTTTAAATGTAACAGAGTCATCATTAAAAAATAAATGGAGATTTCAAGCGGAGGTATGTGCGAGATCATTAGAAAAGTATAATAAAGCTACCGCTGATTTAGTCTTAAGATTAAGGCGTTGTGCTAAATAGATTTGAACTTATAGCTAGCCTGGTTGCAACGAAGTGAAACCCGGGTTACGTTCTTACAAGCCCTCACCCAGGCTGCTTATCTTTTCCATTTCTTAAATAGCTCTGAATTAAATCAACTTGAGCTTCGGTAGAAAGAAGGCCATCAATAAGTAAATCGGCAGTTTTCTTCAACTCTCCATCAAAAAAAAGTTTCCTTGTACGCGTAAGATAAGATTCCAATTCATTCAATAAATCCTCTTTGGATGTATTAACGTCTTTAAAATCCCGAAGTAAACGGCGAACTAGAGAAACATCTAAAGGAGTAACAATGTGAACAAACGTAGTAATATACTTAGCCGTTTGCTGATGTAAACGTCCTAAAGGGGTATCTAAAATAATATAGTCTGTCGCTTGCAACTGTTTTTTTAGTGCCGGGTGTTCTACTACTTGATTTTCTCCAAGTTTAGCAAGAACCTCGGCAAGGGCTGTATAATTCCATTCCGCATAATTTTGGCCGCGCTCGTACCAGGCAAGATAATCGTCTGGACCACTTGCAAGCTCATCAAAGTCATCCCAGAAAAGACAGGTTGCATCCAAAGCGTTTGCTAATGCCTTCGTTAAGGTAGTCTTTCCAACACCAGAAGTACCACTAATTGCGATGATTTTACTAGACATAGAAATCGACGAATTAATAATTAACAGGAATAATGGGGTAGGAAAATAACATTCGTCATCCTCCTAATGCTGCTCTGCTTTAATATAACGACTCAAAAAAGCTGCCCCCACCCACATTAGGCCACCAATGCCCAGTGTTACTAAGCCTATATAAGCAAAAACCTTCGTATAAATTACCAATGATTCCATTCCCGGTTTTACAGTGGCTGGTAAAGCCGTTAAAGAAGCCACCGAGGCACCTACGAACCCTGCAATAGAAGAGGTTAAAAACCACATCCCCATCACAAAGCCGGTAATATGGACAGGAACTAATTCAGCAACCATCGCTACACCCAAAGCAGATACAAACAATTCCCCTGTGCTCTGAAAAAAATAACTGGCTACTAACCACCAGGATGAAACCATCCCACCGTTATCATGTAAATAGCGGGCAAAATACAATAAGGTAAAACTAAAACCGCAACACAGCATACCTACTGCAAATTTATAAGGAATGGAAAAAGCCAATCCTCTTTGTTGCAATTTATGATAAAGCATCGCCAATACAGGACTCATTATAATAATCCAAATTGGATTTAGGGCCTGGAAACTCTGTGGATCAAGAGTAATACCCAGCAAGATCGGCCTAACATTATTAACAGCAAATAAATTTAAGGAGGTGGGCATTTGCTGGTACAAAGTAAAAAAGACAATTGCCTCCAACATCAAGACCAAGGCCACTAGCATTCGAATACACGCGCCTTTGTTCTCACGGCGCATATAGAGCAAATAAATAGCAACAACCACTGCTGTAATTAGCCATACCAAACTTTGGGCAAACAATACATGTTGCAATAAGTAAGCAGCTACAAGCGTGGCGAGTACTATCCCAAGGACCACAAAACACCAGTGCACCAATGGAATAGTTTTCTCATCTGCATTGGTATGGATATTAGCGACATGTTGGTGTTGAAACCAATAGTTAGCCAAACCTAAAACCAAACCTATAAAACTAATAAAATAAGCATAGGCATAACCAAAACTACTCGCTAAGGCAGGTCCGATAAATAACGCAAAGGTAGACCCTAAATTGATAGCCATGTAATAAAGGGTAAATCCACCATGCAGGCGCGGATCATTTTTCTCATAGCATTTTGCCAACAGGCTGGAAGGATTCGCCTTAAATAAGCCATTACCCACACAAACAAGGCCCAAGGCTAAAAAAACCTGTTCTTTATTCACCAAAGCGAGCGCCAGATAACCCAGAGCAAGTGTTATTAGCCCTAATACAATCGTGCGTTTGGTACCTAATATTTTATCTCCTAGATAACCCCCTAAAGCAACCATCCCATAGACCAAGGCCGAGAAAGCCCCAAAGGTGTAGTAGGCCTCGGTGTCGTTAAATCCAAGAAAACGAATGAAATACAACGTCAAAATACCTTGAACAGTATAAAAACCAAAACGCTCCCAGACTTCTAACATAAAAATCATGCGAAAAGCAGGCGGCTGTGTACGAAACAAGGCCAGCATTTTTCCTCTTTATCTGGGAAATTAAAATCAAAACGCTATACCACTTTATCAACGAATGCAAACCGGTAACCGTTTACATTTCGCTAGCTTGAGTCGCTATGCGTTGTTTTTTGAGCATCGCAGCGGAGCATACACGCAAGCAGGTGAACAGCGAAGCACAGCAACTCAAGGCATAAGTGCCAAGATAGTAGAAAATGTAAACAGCCCCTACTTCTTTTCTAATTTTTGACTCATAAGACTGTTCAGCACTCTTGCCAACCTCCCTGTGAGTCACTATATTTCTATAATCTATCAAAAAAATAAGTAGTTATGGCTAAAAAAGCCCTTTATTTAGCAGGTGGTGGTGCCCGTGGCGCCTATCAAGCTGGTGTACTAAAAGCCATCGGCCATATTTTACAAGTGAAAAAACTTCCTTTTGAAATGATTAGTGGCGTCAGCGTCGGGAGTATTAATGCTGCAATCTTAGCCGAGCAAGCCCACGATTTTCCTGCTGGCCTTGAAAAACTGGAGGCTATTTGGAGCGACATTCACTGTCAAAAAATTTTTAATGCCAGCAATTATGAACTCAGCAAATCCGTGTTACGTAATCTGAGTCATTTAATCGTGAAACAACGCCAATCTGGGCACCTTCTTGACACGACGCCGTTGAGAGAGTTTATTACCAACAGCATTAATTTCGAACTTATAGAGGCTAATATAAGCAGTGGCCAATTAGAGGCAATGGAAGTAATCAGTCATTGCTATGAAACCCAGCAAACCATTTCTTTCTATCAGCATGATCATCTTTCATTTGAGGATTGGCATTATCCCCGGCATATCAGTCAACGTGCGACACTGACTATGGAGCATATTTTAGCCTCCAGTGCACTGCCATTATTTTTTCCCACCGCAAAGATTGATGGGTTTCACTATGGCGATGGGAGTATAGGGTTAGTTTCTCCTTTGCGCGGAGCCATCCGTTTTCAAGTTGAGCGTATTCTGATTTTAGGCACACGCCCATTGCCGGCATTTACTGATCCTGAGTTATTACGCAATGGTGATATTGGTTTTGCTCGCGTTTTAGGTGGGATGTTAAATGGCTTATTTCTCGATAACCTTGATCGTGACATTGAAATGGTAAACCGAATGAATGATATCGCGCGTCTGCTTTCGATGTGGAAAAAGCGCCATTCACCTTGGCGTCCCATAGAAACGCTTCATCTGAAACCCAGTGTCGATGTAGCGGCCATGGCACAAGCACAGTACCTGAACATGCCTGCTTTGCTTCGTTTTTTGCTGAATGTTCTCGGCGCCAAAGATCACTCCGGTGATTTACTTAGCTTTCTACTCTTTGAAAAAGAATTCACACGTGAATTAATCGAATTAGGCTATCAAGATACGCTAGCAACTGCGACTGACGTCATCAAGTTTTTTGCTTAGCTTTTAAAGCCATTAATACGGGCCTTGTATCTGGTCTTATCCCATGCCAAATAAAAAACGATTCTGCAGCTTGCTCTACCAACATCCCCAAACCATCCACTGCCTGTCGGCAACCTTGCGCACGTGCCCAAGCAACAAAGGCCGTCTCTCCTTTAGCACTATAAGCCAAATCATAACAACAGGTTGCTGCTTGAAATAACGAGGCAGACAAGGGGAGTTCCTCCCCTGTTAAACTGGCTGAAGTAGCATTAATCAGCACATCATACTCCGCTTGTAATTCGGCCAGGCGACAATAGCTTATCTCGGGAAAATCAGTCTGCAAGCTCATTGCCTTTTCCTCTGTTCTATTCGTTACTGTTAGCTGAGCGATGTTGGCCGCTAATAATGGAGCAATAATGCCACGCGCAGCCCCACCTGCTCCTATCAGGAGAATTTTTTTAGCATTTAAATCGAGATAACGACTTAAATCTTTTATCAAACCCGCACCATCCGTATTATCCGCATGCAGACGCTCTTTCTCCATCCATAAGGTATTGGCCGCTTTGGCTTGCTGACAACGGGGGGTACTTAGGTCTGCCATAGCAAAGGCTCGTTGTTTGAAGGGTAAAGTAATATTTAATCCCAGCCCGCCTTGGGCAAAAAAAACCGTTACCTGGGACTCAAAAGCGTCTTCCGCAACTAACCTTTTTTCATAGCTCAACTGCTTCCCGGTTTGTTCAGCAAAACATTGATGAATGAAGGGAGACAAACTATGGGCTATAGGATTCCCCATGACAGCACAACGACTTGACATATCCGTTCTCTCGCTAGTTATTGATGGAAGAGTTCTTAGTGTTTCGTCATGAAATTGGCGAAACACCAAGCCTAACAATAGGCTAGCTTTCGTTAAGCCAGACTTTTCATAACAACTTCCCGAAGATCGCGTGATAAATCCAGCTTAGCCAACTGTGCCAATTGTTGCTTCATCAAGGTTTGCCTTTTTTGATCAAAACGACTCCAGCGGGTAAAAGGCGTTGCCAATCGTGCGGTAATCTGTGGATTTATCTTATCCAATTTAGCAAGCATTTCACCCAAAAAAGCATAACCACTACCATTAATTGCATGAAAATGACGCGGATTAGCCTGGCAGAATGCGCCTAACACTGCCCGCACCTTGTTGGGATTTTTAATGTGGAAAGCAGGGTGTTGCAGCAAAATTTTTACTCGTGCCAACGTATCGGGCAGTTCACTACTGGCCTGTAGGGCAAACCATTTATCAAGGACAAGCTCATCTTGAGACCATTGCCGGTAAAAACTATCAATGGCTTGTTCACGAACAGTACCCTGCACACAATTATTTAATAAGGCAAAACTGGCAATCTGATCAGTCATGGTGTGCGCCGTAACAAATTGCTGATGACAGCGCTCCAGGGTGTTTTGCTCGTCGGCTTTCATCATTAACCACAAACATAGATTCCGTAGTTTTCTTTGTCCAAAAGCACGAGCATCCATCGCGTGTTTCTCTTGTTGCCATAAGTTCTCGTAGATTTCAGACGCTTGTTGTAAAAGATTTCTGCCCAATTCGGCGCGGAAGAAATCGCGTGCTTTCTCCACAGCATCAACGTTTACCAAGGTTAAATCAGCAATAACTTCTTCAAAACTTGGCGGCATTAAAATTTCAGCACGCAACGCTAAATCCAATGACTCATCAACCAGGACGTGGCGATAAGCAGCAATAAGCGGTACTGGAATTTCCCATGATTTTTCCGGGGTGCTGAGATAACTATGGATACATTTCAGTGCTAAACACTGAGCGGCATCCCATTTTGCATAACCATCGGTTTCAAAACGCAGTAAAGCAAGCAGTTCTTCTTGGCTTATTTCGCGTTGTAATTTCACCGGCGCTGAAAAGTCGCGTAATAAGGAAATAATCGGTTTACAGGGCAAACCGTCAAAATGAAATAGTTGCTGTGTTTCACGTAACTCCAAAACGTCTTCCTTTAAAGGGATACGTTGACCATTAAGATCAAAGAGTGCTATCCGCAAAGGAATATGAAAAGGCTTTTTATCCTGGCACTCCGGTGTTGGAAGGCAGGATTGGATAAGCGTCAAACTCAGGCGACCGTGACTATAATCACTCTTTAATTGCACTTCCGGTGTTCCGGCTTGGCTATACCAGCGTTTAAATTGACTAAAATCAACACCATTGGCATCTTCCATGGCAGCAACGAAATCATCTATTGTGACTGCTTGTCCATCATGGCGTTGAAAATATAAATCCATTCCGCGGCGAAACCCTTCTTTACCTAGCAAGGTATGTTGCATGCGGATTACTTCAGCACCTTTATTATAAATGGTTGCGGTATAGAAATTATTAATTTCTTGATAAGAGTCTGGGCGAACCGGATGAGCCATCGAACCAGCATCTTCAGGGAACTGGGTATTGCGTAGCATTTTAACATCCATAATGCGATTAACGTCACGAGAATTCATATCGCGTGAAAACTCCTGATCGCGAAAAACAGTCAATCCTTCTTTCAAGCTTAATTGAAACCAGTCCCGACAGGTAACGCGGTTACCAGTCCAGTTATGAAAATATTCATGTCCTACTACACCCTCAATATCGGCAAAATCCTGATCAGTTGCTGTATCAGGCCGAGCAAGAATGTATTTGGAATTAAAAATATTCAACCCTTTATTTTCCATTGCCCCCATATTGAAATCACTGACGGCAACGATCATGAAAATAGCCAGATCATATTCTCGACCATACACCTCTTCATCCCAACGCATTGCTTTCTTTAAAGAATGCATGGCATGTCCACATTTATCTTCATTACCTGGTTCTACATAAATCCGTAAATCAATTTTTTTCCCCGAACCAGTCACAAATTCATCTTTGACACACGCCAAATTACCGGCAACCAAAGCAAATAAATAAGACGGCTTTTTGAAAGGATCCTGCCAAACAACCCAATGTCTGCCATTTTCTGCATCACCGGCATCAATTAAATTGCCATTGGAAAGTAAAACCGGGTATTTGGTTTTATCTGCACAAATACGCGTGGTATAGGACGCCAGCACATCCGGTCGATCAGGAAAAAAGGTGATCCGGCGAAATCCCTCCGCTTCACATTGAGTACAAAACAGTTGATTAGAACGATAAAGGCCTGACAACTTACTATTATCCTGTGGGCGAATTCGAGTCACCACTTTTAAGGTGAATTCTGCCGGACATTGCTCAATCAATAAGTCGCCATCTTGCAAACGATAAGCCCCTTTGCCAAGGATTTCCCCGTTTAGATGCAAACTGATCAATTCAAGTTCATCACCATACAAATGCAAAGCCCCTTCACCCTGCCGTTTTAGTTGCATTTGATTTGTGATCAACGCATGATCATCATGCAGATCAAATTCAAGAGCAACTGTATCTACCGTGAAGGCAGGGGCTTGATAATCTTTCAGATAAATAGTCGTGTCTGGCATGAACTTTGCTCCGGTATCGAAAGGGTAACAAACAAAAAAAATAATAGTTTGATTATGTGCAATTTTTTAATATTTTTATATAAAAAGACTCTATACTAAAGCTAGGGAGACAGTATCTCGCTTTTACAAGTCTAAGAGTTTATGAGCGAAATGCAAAATTATAAAGTAAGAAAGAGCGTTTTTTCCCACAAAGGGATTCAGTAAAAGGGGATGACTTTATGAGCACACAAGATTTTTTAGCAGGTTACACAAGACGCTTTGTAGACAACAAAGAAGAGGAGTTAAGTCTGGATGAGTACCTGGAACTGTGTCGTACAGACCCTGCCGCTTATGCCAATCCAGCTGAACGATTATTGTTGGCTATCGGTGAGCCAGAGATAGTCGACACCCGCCACGACCCAATATTATCTCGCTTGTTTTCCAATAAAATTATTCACCAATACCCTGTTTTTAAAGAATTTTTTGGCATGGAAGAACCTATTGAACAAATCGTTGGTTTCTTAAAACATGCCGCACAAGGCCTCGAAGAAACGAAACAGATCCTCTATTTATTAGGTCCGGTTGGTGGTGGAAAATCATCACTGGCAGAAAAATTGAAAGATTTGATGCAGAAAATTCCTTTTTATGCCATCAAAGGCTCACCCGTTTTTGATTCGCCACTATCGCTGTTTAACCCGGAAGAGGATGCGGAATTACTCTATGAGCGCTATGGTATTCCATCACGCCATCTACGTTATATCATGTCTCCCTGGGCGGTGAAGCGCTTGCAGGAATTCAACGGCGATATCAGCCAATTTCGTGTAATAAAAGTTAAACCCTCGCGCCTAAAACAAATTGCCATCGCCAAAACTGAACCCGGAGATGAAAACAACCAGGATATTTCCTCACTGGTAGGCAAGGTCGATATTCGCAAACTGGAAGAATTTTCCCAGGATGATCCCGATGCTTATAGTTATTCGGGTGGCCTGTGTAGAGCCAACCGTGGCTTGTTAGAATTTGTCGAGATGTTTAAAGCCCCGATTAAAGTATTGCATCCTTTACTTACAGCTACTCAAGAAGGAAATTACAATGCCACTGAAGGATTATCTGCGATTCCTTTTGAAGGCATTATTCTGGCGCACTCGAATGAATCAGAATGGCAATCATTCCGTAACAATAAAAATAACGAAGCGTTTATCGACCGTATCAATATCGTTAAAGTGCCTTATTGCCTGCGCGTTTCTGAAGAAATCAGGATTTACCAAAAATTGCTGGATAACAGTTCGCTTAAAGAGGCTCCCTGTGCACCAGGAACACTTGATATGCTAGCGCAGTTTTCAGTTTTGACTCGACTAAAAGAACCACAAAATTCGAGTATCTATTCCAAAATGCGTGTGTACAATGGTGAAAGTTTAAAGGATACCGATCCTAAGGCAAAATCTTACCAGGAATATCGTGATTTTGCCGGTGTAGATGAAGGTATGAGTGGAATTTCCACCCGTTTCGCCTTTAAGATCCTGTCAAAAGTATTCAATTTCGATCATTCTGAAGTTGCCGCCAATCCTGTCCATTTACTCTATGTACTTGAGCGGCAAATTGAACAGGAGCAATTCCCTCAAGAGTTACATGAAAAATATTTAACCTTCATGAAGGAGCATCTGACCGCCAAGTATGTTGAATTCATTGGTAAGGAAATCCAAACTGCTTATCTCGAGTCCTATTCTGAATATGGACAAAATATTTTCGACCGCTACATTACTTATGCTGATTTCTGGATCCAGGATCAAGATTATCGTGATCCGGATACTGGCGAAATTTTTGACCGCGGCTCACTTAATTCTGAGTTGGAAAAAATAGAAAAACCGGCTGGTATTTCCAATCCAAAAGATTTTCGTAATGAAGTTGTCAATTTCGTATTACGGGCACGGGCTAATAATCATGGCAAAAATCCCGTATGGAATAGTTATGAAAAATTGAAGTCAGTCATTGAGAAAAAGATGTTTACCAATACAGAAGATCTGTTGCCGGTGATCTCCTTCAATGCGAAAGCCTCTGAAGATGATAAGAAAAAACATGAGGAATTTATTGCACGCATGGTAGATAAAGGTTACACCCGCAAACAAGTAAGATTGCTCTGTGAATGGTATTTGCGAGTACGTAAATCGCAATAACAAAATCTAAGTTTGTCTTGTAACGCCAATTTACTATGGGCTTACAAGGCAACAGCTGATAAGGATGTAGTTATGTCGCAATTGATTGACCGACGACAGAACGCCGGCAAGAAAAGTACGGTTAATCGCCAACGCTTTCTTCGCCGCTACAAAAACCAAATTAAACGTGCCGTATCTGATGCGGTGGGTAAACGCAGTATTACCGAAATTGATCAAGGCGAACAAATCAGTATCCCTGCCCGCGATATTTCCGAACCGCGCTTTCACCGTGGACAAGGTGGACGAATAGAAAGGATCTTACCCGGGAATGATGAATTCATGACAGGGGACAGGATTAAACGTCCCAGCAGCAACAGCGATGGCGGCAGTGGCAGCCAAGCCTCTAATAGTGGTGAGGGTGAAGACGAATTCGTTTTTCAATTATCACGAGAAGAGTTCCTGGAATTATATTTTGAAGATTTAGAGCTCCCTGATCTGGTAAAAAAAGAATTGGCGCGCATGACTACTTACAAAACCATACGTGCCGGGGTGACTAGCAGCGGTATTCCTTCCAATATTAATGTCGTCCGCTCCATGCGCCAAGCGACCGGGCGGCGGGTGGCTTTAGCATCGCCCTATAAACGTGATCTGCGCCGTGCAGAAGAAGAATTAGCACGTCTGGAAGCATCCCCTAATCCAGATAGATTAGAGTTGCTGCGTTTGCAAAGCGACATTGAGTTTTTAAAAAAGAAAATCGGTGCTGTCCCTTTCATTGATACAATTGATTTACGCTATAATAATCGAGTCCGAATTCCTGCCCCATCAACACAAGCCGTTATGTTCTGTGTAATGGACGTTTCAGGCTCTATGGATGAAGCCAAAAAAGATATCGCTAAACGTTTTTTCATTTTGTTGTATCTATTTTTAACTAAAAATTACGAGAAAATTGAACTGGTTTTTATTCGTCACCATACCTCTGCCAAAGAAGTGAATGAAGAAGAGTTTTTCTATTCACGTGAAACAGGCGGTACCGTCGTCTCCAGTGCCCTGGAATTATTGAGTGCCATTATTGACTCACGCTATCCGGCTGCCTCCTGGAATATTTACGTTGCGCAAGCCTCTGACGGCGATAACTGGAACGCTGATTCGCCCTATTGCCAGGAATTACTACAAGAAAAAATCATGCCCTTGCTGCAATATTTCGCTTACATTGAAATTATGCCTCGCCATCATCAAAGCCTGTGGGAGGTTTATCAGCAAGTACGTAATCAATACCCTAATTTTGCCATGGAAAATATCGATAATATCGCTGATATTTATCCTGTATTTCGCGAATTGTTCAAAAGGAAAACCGCATGAGAAAGAAACCTTTATCCACCGGCGCTGAATGGACCTTTGAATTGATTCAAGCCTATGATAAAGAAATTGCGCGCCTGGCCAAAGAATTCAAATTAGATACCTATCCCAATCAAATTGAAATCATCACTGCCGAGCAAATGATGGATGCTTACGCGTCAGTAGGCATGCCCATTGGTTATCACCACTGGTCTTTTGGTAAACACTTTGTTGGGGTTGAAAAGAGTTATAAACGAGGACAAATGGGGTTAGCTTATGAACTGGTTATTAACTCCGATCCTTGTATCTCCTATTTGATGGAAGAAAATACCATGGCAATGCAAGCTCTTGTGATAGCTCATGCCTGCTATGGACATAACTCCTTTTTTAAAAATAATTATCTGTTTAAAATGTGGACCTCTGCAGATGCCATCATTGATTACCTGGTCTTTGCCAGAAACTATATTAGCGAATGCGAAGAACGTCACGGCATTGACGAAGTAGAAGCAATTCTTGATGCCTGCCACGCTTTAATGAACTATGGTGTCGACCGCTACAAACACCCAACCGGTTTATCAATTCAAGAAGAAAAAATTCGCCAACAAAATCGCGAAATGTATATGCAATCCCAGGTCAACGAATTATGGCGCACTATTCCACAAAGCAAACAAATTGATGCCAATGGCCGCAAAAAACGCTTTCCGGAAGAACCGCAAGAAAACATTCTCTATTTCATTGAAAAGAATGCGCCACTACTAGAATCCTGGCAGCGTGAAATTGTTCGTATTGTCAGAAAAATTGCGCAATATTTTTACCCTCAAGGGCAAACCAAGGTGATGAATGAAGGTTGGGCTTGTTTTTGGCATTACACGCTTTTACATGCCCTCTATGACGAAGGTTTAGTAACCGATGAATTTATGCTGGAAATTCTGCAAAATCACACCAATGTTATCATGCAACCAGCTTTCAATAGCCCTTATTTCAGTGGCATTAATCCTTACACGCTCGGTTATCATATGATGCAAGATATTAAACGGATCTGTGAAAATCCTACTGCTGAAGATAAACAGTGGTTCCCCTACCTGGCCAATACCGATTGGCTAGGTAGTCTTGACAGCGCTATGCGTAATTTTAAAGATGAAAGTTTTATCGCCCAATATTTATCGCCGCGTCTAATACGCGAAATGAAATTATTCCATATTGTGGATGATGACAGACATCCAGATTTAATGGTCGGCGCCATTCATAATGAACAAGGTTATCAAATGATCCGTGAAGCCCTTTCTCGCCAGTATAATCTGAGCTATTTGGAGCCAGACATTCAAGTCTACTCCGTTGATATGGAAGGAAATCGTTCGTTGACTTTACAGTACAAACAGCAAAATCGCACCCCGCTCGGGGAAAATACCAATGAGGTATTAAGGCATCTCCATTCGCTATGGAAATTTCCAGTCATTATGCAGGCTGTCGATACACAAGGACAAATTACCGCAGAATACCACTGCCCTCCTCTGCCAAGCAATAAACACAGTCCTAAGGAAATAATTTAAATTTGGCTCGTAGCAAACACTAATATCCTTAAACAAAAAGCCCCATCAAGGGAAAAATTTTTATTGCGTAAACAAGGTAAATTCAAGGCCGATTTTAAATCGGCGTCTTTTTAATATTTTGCTTTAATCCAGCAACTCGGGATGAGCAGTAATAATATCCTGCCATAGAGGCTGAAAACTAGACCATCCAGCCAAGGGAAATCCAACAGCATTATTGCGAGTTCTTAGCGCTACCTCTCGCTTAATAGGCTCAATCGCTTGTCTGGTTGATTCAGCCAGTATTTGCATTTGACAACAGCGCTCCATGGAAATAAACCACCAAACTGCCGCTTCAACCGTATCAGCAACAGTAAGCAGGCCATGGTTTTTCAGAATAATAGCCTTCTTATCTCCGAGCGCCTTGGCTATACGCTCACCTTCAGAGAGTTGGACAACTACTCCGGTATAATCATCAAATAGGCTATGATCTTCATAAAAAGCACAGCCAGATTGACTAAGCGGTTCCAATAACCGCCCTGTTGTAGACCAAGTTGTCCCATAGAGCGAATGCGAGTGAGCAGCTGCGACAACGTCAGGTCTTGCTTTATGGATACTTGAATGGATAGCAAAAGCAGCTCGGTTAAGTCGAGTATGCTTGCCCTCAATAATTTGACCTTCATCATTACATAAGATTAAATCGGATACTTTGATTTGGTTAAAAGAAATACCTAAAGGATTAAGCCAAAAATAATTGGTATATTCGGGATCCCTAACCGTAATATGCCCAGCCACACCTTCATTTAGACCTAGCTTGCCAAAAATACGAAAGGCTGCGGCTAGTCGTTGTTTGCGATGAAGGCGCTCTTCGACTATAGATTCTTTTTGCACTACAACATGGCTGTATCGCTCAGGATTTTTTATAGGCATAAAGATTATTGTCTGTTATTAATTAATAATATAAGCAAAACAATAGCTTGGTTTATCACTGGGAGCAACTATTTTGTCATCGCTGCCAAGAGTAATCGCTCTCCCTTATGCGGCTCCTTACCATGCATGCATGAGTAATTATCAACAACCATAAGATCACCGACTTGCCAAGAAGTAGATACAATATTTTTCTTAATGGCAAAATGCATTAAGTCCGCTTCTTTCTTTGATATAGGCTCACCATCGCCATAAAAAACAACATAGGGCAGAAAACTTCTATGTGACAGAATAAAGCGTGCAATAGGATTTTTGACTGTACGATTTATGGCAACAAAGCTCTTATTATAATACAAGTTATTGTGAGCGGCTTGATTGAACCAAACCACTTTATTATTAATAGGATGACGGCGGCAAGCAGGTAGCGTTCTTTCTGTAATTAAGCCATTCCCTTTAGACGTCCATCTAAATTGTAAATTCAGAGTATGCAAAATCTTCTCGAGCTCGTTTTTATCTTCTGTTTGAAATGCGCTCATCCATGTTCTGCAATTCAGGCCTTTACCGATGAGTCGAACGAATCTCTGCCTAAGACCTTTACCATAAAAAAAATGGCGATATAACATCCCTTTGGCTTCTAATTTTTGCTGTAAAGAATCCGGAAGGGAAAGCCATATTTTATGTCCGTCAGCTAAAGGAGTATTTCCTCCGAACCCAGGCGTTTTTAAGGAGTTAAAAAAAATGTAATTTGGAAATTCAGGATCATAAGATTTTTCATTATGCATAGGAACACTAAAACTTTCATGGATGTTGATTGAAGTATAGATACCCTCTTGAATTTTAGTACGAGGAACTGCACACAAATCATAATTGAAAAGCATACCTAAGGAGCAGGCACTAATAACAGCTGCGAATTGCTCGGCTGAATTAACATGAAATCCGTGAAACCTAATCGCTCCATATTGCAACAATTGTTCTTTAAAAAATGCATTTTCCTCATTAAGAAAGTGGATTAATGTATCCACATTTGCCTGTCTCTCAGATGTGGGCTGAATTAATAGAGGTAATTTTTCTCTGTTTAAGAAGGTATACGTGAAATCAAAATTTGCCATAAATTATCCATATAAATCATGAAGAAAACTATCCATTATACAAAGCTGGCATCAACCAGGGACTACTCTCATAAGTATCCATTCGCTCATGTAAATATAGTATAAATAAACCACAGGTTCTGATAGATAATCTCCTGCTTTTTAACTCTATTATTGTAAACTTAGATTAACAGCATTAAAAAAGAGCTTACCTATGAGCAATACACATAGACGCAGAGAAATTCATTTACGTTATACAATCAATAACAAGGGCGTAACGTCTATTTATATTGATAACCGCGCGCAACAATTTATCGAATATGCCGCAAATCAACCAGGCCCCGTTTTAGAAATTGGAGCCGCTTATGGTACAGTAACTCTAGCTGCTTTACAGGCTGGCGCCACAGTGATTGCCAACGATATTGAAGAGCAACATTTACAAATTCTCTATAATAATACTCCTCAGGAAATCCGCTCACGCTTAACAATACTTCCCGGTTGCTTCCCCGAAGTATTACAACTGCCTGCGAACAGTTTACGAGGATTTTTTGCTTCTCGTACTCTCGGACATTTGGATTTCATGGCCCTACGACAGGGATTTGAGAAACTGTTTTTTACCCTGTGTCCTGGTTCCAAATTGTTTATTATCAGCGGCACTCCTTATACTAGAGTATTCAAAAATCTTATTCCTGTTTATGAACAACGATTATTATATAATGAGTTATGGCCAGGCTATTTCCCTAATTTGAAAAAATTGGTGGAGAAAAAATATGCTGCTTTTATTCCTGATACACTTAACTTTCTTGACGAAAAAGTACTGTCACGAGAGTTAGGTCGAGTCGGTTTTGTAATTGAAGAAAGCTATGTTTTTTCTCGGGAGGATCTCCCCGAAGGCTTGCGCTTAGATGGTCGGGAAGGTTACTTCACTGTTGCAATAAAGCCACGATAATAGTAACAATAACATAGGAAGAAAAATTTTTTATATTATGAATAAGAATGCAGAATGCTACTACGAAAGCGCTAAAAAACTGAACCTTCTCATAGAACAGGAACCCTTAATCGACGGGTTTAAACTATTACTCGGGAAGCGCCAATATTTTTTTTATGGCCCCAGAACCCCACTAAACCTGAATACGAGCTCTTTAATAGCACATGATAAACATACTGCAAATAAGGTTTTGGAGAAAGCAGGTTTTCCTGTTCCTAAATCGATAGCAATACACTCTTCGGAATTCAATCAAGGACTACTAGAAACCTGTATCAAGAATTTGACTTTTCCATTAGTGATAAAACCCAGAGATGGGACCCTAGGCAGGGATGTCATCTGTAATATTCAAAATTTAACGGCGTTAAAGACACATCTCCACAATAAATTTGCAACGAATGACTGTTTAATCATCCAAGAATTTCATGGCAATTTAAAATCCTACCGTATTCTTGTTCTCTACAACAAAATAATTGGTGTTGTTATTCGTGAGCCCTCTTTTGTTATAGGTGATGGTAGCCATACTTTGCATGAGCTTATCGAAATCACTAATATTAATCGAAATAAACTCCGTGATTTTTTAGGGCCCATTTGTATTGACGAAGAACTCCACATTCGCTTGCAAGAACTCCAGATTGATTTGGGATATATTCCTGCAGTGGATGAAAGAGTTACTTTAGGCTATGCATCGAATGCAACTCGCGGCGGAGTTTATCAAACAATATATAAAAAAATTAGTAAAGAGAACAAGCAATTTTTTCTCCGTGCTGCCCAAGCATTAAATTTGAATATCGTTGGATTTGATGTTGAATGTCCTGATATTGATATTCCTATACAGGCTTCTGGAGGCGTTATTATTGAAGCTAACCCAACTCCGAGCATCAGGATCCACGAAAAGCCAATGGAGGGAACACCGGTTATGGTTTCTAAAAAAATAATACTCAGTATCCTCTATAGACATCCTTTGGCTTATTTAAATACTCTGTGTAAAGAGGGTCATGCTGCTATCTCTATAAAAAGTGCCCTATTGCTACTCTTTTTAGGCTTGATTTATCTCTGTGTCACTCTGTTCTGATAGGGCAGAACAATAATTAATAGTACCTTGCTCCTTTACCGAATTTGCACAATAATCCAGTATAAAGGAGTGAGGATAACCTGGCTTGTGAACTGCTATGAACAAAAATGCGCGTTGTTACTATGAAGCCGCCTTAAAACTCCTTCTTCCTGTTGAAGAAACACCTGAAATAGAAGGGTTTACTTTAAAGCTAGGTAAAAAAAATTACTTTTTTTATGGCAGTAGTTCTCCACTTAATAATAGCGGTAGTGCTCATGTGGCACGTCATAAATATTGTATGAACAAAATTCTCGCGCAAGCCGGCTTACCTGT
Source organism: Legionella sp. ST3F1 (assembly GCF_048553315.1). NCBI lineage: Bacteria > Pseudomonadati > Pseudomonadota > Gammaproteobacteria > Legionellales > Legionellaceae > Legionella > Legionella sp. ST3F1. The sequence continues at coordinate 112,968 of NZ_JBLZIO010000001.1, forward strand.
TCCCAAAAGTGACTTCGTTCATGTTAATGAATACCTCCAGGGAAAAATGGAAAAAAAAATAGCTCCCCTTTCTTTTCCTCTCGTAGCAAAACCTCAAGAAGGTAAACTAGGCAGAGGCGTTTTATGCAATATTAAAACACTCACCCAGTTAAAGAATTATATGGTTAAAGGTTTCCAGTCTGATGACTATCTCCTGATCGAGGAGTTTCATGGCAATTTAAACTCTTACCGTGTCTTGGTACTGAACGGCCGTGTACTAGGAGTGATCCAACGCTATCCAGCACATATAATAGGTGATGGGATTCATACTATTCAAAAACTGATCGAAATAACGAACCTTGAGCGAACACAAATCAGCGATGCATTCGGTCCAATTACTGTTGATGATGAGTGTTTGATTAGGCTCGATGAGCTGGGTCTCACCGTGGACTATGTCCCCTACAAGGGTGAATGGCTTACCTTAGGTTATACCTGTAATGCTACACGGGGAGGTACCTACACTTCTTTAGGCAACAAAATATGCAAAGAAAATCGTCGCCTAATGGCTGCTGCAGCGAAAGCCTTATGTCTGGAGCTTGTAGGCTTTGATGTACAATGTGCGGATATTAACCGACCCATCCAATCTACCGCTGGTGTTATTATTGAGGCTAACGCAGGCCCCAGTATCCGCATTCATGAATCACCTGTATCGGGCATTCCAGTTAATGTCAGTAAAAAAATCATGCGCCGTCTTATTTACCGTCATCCTCTGTCTTATTTAGCAGCGCTCTATAAAAACCCCCGTTCTGGTGTCTACCTGAGAGTCTTGATTTTGGCAGTCATCTGCGGAATCGGTTATTATGGATTCATCGCTTGAGCAGTTGAATCCATAAAGGCAAGGTTATTTTCACCTCGCCTCCAGATGCCACGCCTAATCGCTTGCCAGTTCTATTGCAAAGGCTAATCCCAGTTTAGTGAAATTAACCATATGATCGGTGTTCAATAAATCCATCGTATCTGCTGCAGAGTGGATATAAGGATTATGCCGTTCAAAGCTGGTTTCACAGGGAAAAGCAGCGGGAATACCCGCAGACATCCAGGAGGCATGATCACTACAACCATAGCCACAACGGGAATAAGCGACAGGGACCTTGATATAGGTTTTGATAAGTTCAGCAATGTAATCACTCAACATCTTATCGGTATAATCACGAAAGACCCACATGGTGGGATCATTGGCATCATTACGAAACCCTGTCATATCGAATTGAATGACTGCTTTAACCGGAATCTTTTTACGCAGGAACTTTCGCACGACATATTGGGAGCCAACCAAACCACGCTCCTCCGCTGCATACCAGATCAAATAGATTGGCCGCTCAAATGTCAGCGAGGAGGCCAATAGCACTCGGGCCACTTCCATCAGTGAGGCAGAGCCACTTGCATCATCGCCAGCACCTGGCATAAAGCCGTCCAGGGTATCCATATGCGCACCAAGTACTATCGCGGGCGCGTGGATATCCTTGCCTATTACAGTAACCAAGGAAGGTTGAATGTAATTTCCTGTCTTTACAAAATAACTTTTCGTATCACTGCGACCGTAGGCATGTACTAATCCATCAAATTGTGTCTGTAACCATTTTGCTGTTTGTACGCCGCTATCCCCACTTGCAGAACGATTGTAATAGTTACTCAAATGGGATACGACTTGAATGATATGGTCAGCATCAATTCTTGCCAAAGCGTCATTAACGTTTCTTTCCTGATTTATTTTATAAGGCGGCGAAGAGAGAAACGCTGTTTTAAAGACTGGCGGTTTTGCTAATAACTGCCGGGCAATTTTTTGTTTGTCAGTCGATTTGCTGTTAACAAAATAGTGACTCACATTCACAAAACGACCACAATGTGCTTCATCAGCTAATAAAGCAAGTTTATCCAATTCCTTTGTAGGAAGCTCAATAATTTTAAAATGCCTATTTTGAGCGAGTATGCTGAACTCTGCAGATAATTTGGCTGCCAAGCATTGAGGTATCTGTAGCTGCTCCAGTACAGGCTTGGCTTCCGCAAACAACGGATTGGCCGAGAAAATAAAGACAACTATCAGAAAAATCATCCGTGAATAAAAACGCATAGTAACTCCCTGTTAAGTCTAACAGGCTAGATCCTACAGAAAGGTTCCCAGGATGCAACTGTTATTTTTATGATCGATAACAAGCAATATTGGTCATCTGTTATTTTTTATACCCATTTTTTATCGGGATAAATCTCTCTATAAAACAATATGATTTTTTTTTGTTCGTAAGGTTATTGATAATCATTTTCATTTGTTATAAAGTTCCACTTCCTTTGGTTTGCTTGTGTGGTGAACAATGAAAGTAAAAGCAAAAAAAATTCCCTATTACCTCCTCCTCCTCCTTCTTGCTACCGGCGCGAGCTTGATTTTAGGCTTATTAAGCTTTGGTGGTATGTTTGTTTTATTCCCCACTCTGACTGTTGCAGGAATGGCGCTTACTTTATCTGTCGCTTACGAGGGTGAAATTTATTTACAAAACATCAGTGGCGCCCTAAAAAAATTATTTTTTAAAAACGATTACTTACAAAATCATCTCGCCAACGAATACCTTTTAGAAAAATTCCCTGATACGAAAGTAAAATGTCCACAATTTTTCAAGGATTACGAAGCCCAATTACATTTATTACACGCATTCGGTCATAAACGGCTAAGCAAAGAAGATGCAGCCAGAAAAAAACTGATCGAGAAAACCTTAGGTGACATGGAAAAATGGTTCGCTACCCAATTATTCCCCAGGGCAGGTGACCGCAGGGAACTCAGCGAGTATGAGCAAGAGCTACGTGATTGGTTGGCTCTGAATGGTCAAGCCGAACAAATTGAGTTATTAGAACAGCGCCGTGCTACCTACAATGCAGTAAAGATATTCAGTCTATTTGCCGGCTTCTTTATGGGCTATGGCACAACTTACCTGCTCGTCGAAGCCTTTGAGGTCATTCCATTCCTGGTTGCTATCCCGGCTGCAAGCTTACCGATGTTGATCGTTCCCATGGCTATCGTTGCTGGTAGTGCCTATGGTTTTCTAACCTTTAACGCTGTTACCGATATGATTAATAACGATACTGTGCGTAAGTGGTATCATAAAATTAAACGAAATGTTCAGGAAGAAGGATTCACGCCACGCAACCTATTTATTACGGCAACTGCACTCTTTCTTCTTAGTCTTACACTGGCTCTGACTGCTTGCACGGCAGGTACCTGGTGGACCGTTGCGCAAAATACACGCCCTCTTTTCCCATGGATGAGAAACGTACCCAGCTATGTAATGGGTTTTCTCAATCCCCTAATTACCAGTATGTCCGCGCTTGTTTTTAATATGGAAAATACTAGCGAATCGCTAGAAATGATTGAGGAAATGACAGAGTCTAAATTCCCGAGAAATGCCTATCTGTTGGAAAATTTCCCCAACACTAAAGACAAGGATTGCCCACAATTTTTCAAAGACTATAAAGCTCAATTGAAATTACTGCACCATTACAGTTACAAACATCTAAGCCAAGAAGATCTGGTTCAAAAGAAGCAAATTATTAACGAATTGAATAGACTGGAAACCTTTCTTGCCAAACACTTGGCTCCAACGGAAGGTGAGCTGGTGAATGAGGATGAACAAAAGTTACGTACATGGTTAAGGGAACATCCTCTAAAAACCAGAGGGGAAAAAATCGTTCAAGCGTTTAAGGCCTTTAGAGAACGAGAAAACTGGGGGCAAATAGTTAACCCTGCTCGCTTAATATTAGCCGTTACTATCACACCTCTACGTGTTCTGCTATTCCTTGGTCACTTAGTCAGTATCGGAGTGACTGCTGATAGGATGCCAGGGGTTCCAGAAATTGTCTCTGCAATTCTGGGCATTGTCAGCGAGGGCTTTGAAGATGTCCATTACTTCCTCCCTCATGAGCATGCACATAGCCACTCCACCAAAGGGCTTTTAGAAGAGCGCCTGGAAGCTGGCCATGGCCATGATCACAGTGCTGATCTACCAACACGCATACTCAAATTAATTACTCTTCCAATCTATGGTTTAGCAACACTCTGGGATAGTGCATTCAGCCAATTCAACAATCCTAAGCAACGATTAGGGCTAGGTACAGCCTGGGATAAACAAACTGGCCAACCGTCTGTTGCGCCCCGCGTGGAACTGGATCAAAAAGATGTTGACACAATTTCGGAAGACTGGCGCCGTCATCAAGCTGATTTCCGCATTAAACGCTTCAAAGATGCACATTTGAGTCATGTTGTGATGGGACAAACCCTAGCCAAAGGCAAAGCTGAGCAGTTGAGCTCATTACAACATGACAAGTTACGTCAAAAGGGAGGCGATCAGACTGCGGCAGCAATCATTAGAGAGGAAGCCCAACAACCTATCTATAAGATCCATCGCACGAATGGTATTTTTGGATTATTTTCCCATAAAACGACAACCACGGAAGATTTCCTGGCCGATTTATCTCACCGAGTTAGTTCCCCAGCCGCATAACAATTAAAGGGCAGTATGGTAAACCAATACTGCCCTTTAATTTTCATTCAGCCTTCTTTTTAGCTAACTCCTCAGCCAAGGTCGGCCAATCGGTATAACCATGTTCCCCACCGCCATACCATAACTCCCGGGGCGCTTCGTTCAGCCTTGCCCCAGTTTGCAAACGTTCAACTAAATCAGGATTGGCGATAAAAGGGCGACCAAAACAGATTAAATCAGCCAGATTTTTCTCACGAGCTTGCACGGCAAGCGGCAAGTCATAACCATTATTGGCCATATACTGGCCTTTGAATAAAGTGCGCAGGGTAGCAAAGCTAAAGTCTGCAGGGATAGTACGCGGCCCAATAGTAACGCCTTCAACACAATGGATATAAGCCAAAGCAAACTCATTAAGCGCACTGACCATATAAGAAAAAGTAGCCATTGGATTACTATCGGCAATATCATTAGCCGGGCTAACTGGTGAGAACCGAATACCTATTTTATCCCCTGGCCAGACCTCTTTGAGGGCATCGACCAGTTCTAATAAGAGGCGAGCGCGATTCTCCAAACTACCACCATAACGATCCGTTCGTTTGTTGGTTTTATCGCGCATAAATTGATCGATGAGATAGCCATTGGCGGCATGAATTTCAATCCCATCAAAGCCTGCCTTTTTGGCACAGCGAGCCGCATGGACATAGTCTTTGACGATGCCCGGAATTTCCTCTGTTTCCAAGGCACGAGGGGTAACAAGATCTTTAAACCCGGTTTCCGTGAACGCTTTTCCTTCAGGCTTGATTGCAGAGGGGGCAACCGGTAATTGATGGTCAAGCTGCAAATCAGGATGGGAAATACGCCCCACATGCCATAATTGCGCAAAGATAAGGCCTTTTTGGGCATGCACGGCGTCAGTAGACAATTTCCAACCGGCAATCTGTTCTTCAGTATAAATACCCGGAGTAAAGGCATAACCTTTACCTTGTTGTGAAATTTGAGTTGCTTCACTGATGATTAGCCCTGCACTGGCTCGCTGCGCATAATACTCCGCATTCATCAGACCTAACACATCCCCTTTACCTGCACGACTACGTGTTAGCGGTGCCATAACAATACGATTAGCTAGCTTAAGTGAGCCTAAACCAGTAGGCTGAAATAAATCCGTCGAATTCTCGCTTTGCTTCATTGATCAGGTCCTTCTTTTCACAGTAATTATTAAGAATACCGGGCTTCTATAAAACTCCGATCCCTTCGTTAAAATTCGCTTTTAATTCGGTCATTTCGTAATGGCTAAACTCTCTCATTAAAAGCAAATGTTGCCTCGACCTCAAATTTTTGTAAGCCCTGAAATAATAAGACTGATAACCAATGTAAGATTATTTAAGAATTAAGCCAATAAGTTTTTTAATCCTGCCAAATGAGACTGCGCCAGGGCCTTTGATTTGGCCTCGTTACGCTCACCGCTCTTACCATACCATTCCAGGCTATCTTGCGGTAATTCATCCAAAAAGCGACTGGGTTGGCATTCCTGCAATTCACCGACACGACGACGCTGTCTAGCCAACGTTAAACAGAGGCTCTTTTGTGCACGGGTAATCCCGACATAAGCTAAACGCCGCTCTTCTTCTATTTGCTCTGTATCGATACTCACCCGATGCGGCAATAATTCCTCCTCCATACCGACCAGATACACAAAAGGAAACTCCAAACCTTTTGAAGCATGCAGCGTCATTAGTTGCACTGTATTAGCATCGTGTTCATCTGCTTGTTCTAAAATATCAATAAGAATCAATTTATTAATCACATCCGCTAATTGCTGGGTAGCATCTTTAGCCAGTAAACGTCCAACCCATTCTATTAACTCCCAAACATTGTCCATGCGTTTTTGAGCTTTGGCCGGTGTATCGCTTTGCTCATAAACATAAGCCTCATAACCACTGTCCTCTATCATTTCACGTAAAACTTCCAATACTGGCTCGGTTTGAATACGTGTTTTTATGGTATCCATCCATCCTTTAAATACTTGTAAAGCCATCCGTGGCTTATCGGCAATCTGGCTGCTCAGTGCCAGATGATCACAGCAGAGATAAAGACTTTGACCTCGTGTTTGAGCATAATGCCCTAAGGCATCCAAGGTTGTCTCACCAATACCCCGTTTGGGCGTATTGATTACCCTTAAAAAAGCCGCATCATCAGCCTCATTACAAAGTAATTTAAGGTAGGCAAAAATATCCTTAACTTCCGGGCGTGCAAACCAGGATTGCCCACCACTAATATGGTACGCAATACCATGATGACGTAACATTTTTTCAAAAATTCGTGATTGATGATTGCCGCGATACAAAATAGCGTAATCCCCATACTGAGTGCCCTGACGTAATTTTTGACTGATTAAATCCGCGACCACCTGCTCGGCCTCATCATTTTCATCCTTACAACACAAAACACGTAACAGTTCACCATGTCCCAATTCGCTCCATAATTTTTTACTAAACAAATGCGTATTATTGGCAATTAAATGGTTGGCGGCATGCAAGATTCGGCTAGTGGAACGATAATTCTGTTCCAATTTTATTAGTTTTAATTGGGGGTAATCGCGTTGTAACTGAGCAAGGTTTTCTGGCTTAGCCCCCCGCCAGGCATAAATAGATTGATCATCATCACCTACTACCGTAAAGTGCGCACGTACACCAACCAGAAGCTTGACCAGACTGTACTGACTGGTATTAGAATCCTGATACTCGTCTACCAGTAAATGACGAATTCTATTTTGCCAATATTCGCGTAGCTCAGCATGATGACTTAAAAGACGGACCGGCAAACGAATTAAATCATCAAAATCGACGGCATTATAGGCTTTTAAAGCTTGTTGATAACGAGGGTAAATTAAAGCGGCTTCTTCGTAAATCGGCAAATCGGTAATACAACCACTCACCTCATGAGGCTCGAGTAAATCATTTTTCCAACGTGAAATTTGTTGTTGTATCTGCATAAGATAATCACGCTCATTGGCTTTACCAACGGGTAAAAATCCACGCAACAATTGCAGACAGTCCTCGCTATCAAAAATGGAAAATCCGGTTTTTAAATCACATAAGGCAACATGCCGTTTAATAATGCTCAAGCCCAGGGTATGAAAGGTAGCTACTCTTAAACCATGCCGCTTAGCCGCTGGCAAGACAGCAGCGACTCGCGCACGCATTTCATTAGCCGCTTTATTGGTAAAGGTAACTGCACAGACCGTGTTGGCTGTATAACCGCAGTGTTCAATAAGATAGGCTATTTTTTGAGTAATCACTCGCGTTTTACCACTACCAGCACCAGCCAGCACTAATAAAGGCCCATCAATATATCGGACAGCCGCCTTTTGCTGTGGATTAAGCATGCGTTATTCTCGAACAAAAATGAAACATTTAGATCCTTCGAAACCAATGCGTTTCGAAAAAGGCTATTATCGCTTGTCACTCGCAGGCAGGCAAGCAATCTACTTTATGGTAGAATTAATCGATTTGTTGCCCTTAAGGTCCAAGATGAAAGAAACTGACTCTCTTCAACGCTTTTTATTTGAACATGCCAGTATTCGCGGTGAAATAGCCCACGCCAAAGAAAGTTATCAAACCATCATGGCTCAGCGCCCCTATCCAGCTATGGTAAAACACTTACTCGGCGAAGCCTTGATCTCTTGCCTGCTTTTGGCAGGCAGTATCAAATTCGAAGGGGAATTAAGTTTACAATTCCAAGGTGACAAGCGTTTACCGCTGTTGTTAGTACAGTGTGATAATCAATTACAGCTGCGTGCTTTTGCCAAGTATGAAGAAAATCTTGAGATAAGTGATTATGCTGAGGCCTTTTTAAATGGACAGATGGTATTAACCATTAATCAATACAAGCAAACTCAAACTTATCAAAGTGTTGTCCCTATTCAGGCTACCTCGATGAGCGAAAATTTAATGCATTATTTTGCGCAATCAGAGCAGGTTGCCAGTCGAGTCTGGTTGGCTATTGGTGATGACATGGCGGCCGGTATGTTGCTGCAATTAATGCCAGGACAAGATACTGTCCAACGTGAACAATTTTGGGAGTATGCCGTCCAATTGGGTCAAACCGTGAGCGATAAAGAGCTCTTAACACTCGATAATCAAACCCTGTTATATCGTCTTTATCATGAAACCGAATTACGCCTTTTTGACAACCGTCCCGTGTACTTCAAATGCCGCTGTAGCGAAGAAAAAATGAAACAGGTTTTAACTATTCTTGGTGAAGAAGAAACCAAGCAATTACTGGCAGAGCAAGGAAAAATAGAAGTCAGTTGTGACTTTTGTAATAAGCACTACAGCTTTGATGCCATTGATATTACACTACTATTTCGCAAATAAGCGCTTTTCAACAGGATCGGTACGAGGGTGTGTTGATAATTGGCCTCTACCGCCTGATTTAAAAGATAATGTTCTAAACCTTGGCATATTGCTTGTATAAAAATTAATTTACCTATCGATTGCCGAGAGCCAGTTATGCAGATGCGCTATGCTTTGCTTAACCTGTTGCTAATTTCTTCTTTACATGCAACCAAGGTCCATATTATTGCCGTAGGGGATGTGCTTTTACACCCTCCTTTACAACACAAAGGTCTTGCTGATGGATTTAGTACGCTTTGGGAGCCGGTAATACCTGCCTTGAAAGAAGCTGATCTGACTTATGGGAATTTAGAAGGACCTGCGGCGGAAATGGTTGACCAGCACGGCAAAACAACAACCAGTATCAGCAAAGCTTATACCGCCTATCCTATGTTTAATTACCCCCCAGCATTGATTGGTGCCTTAAAAGCCTCTGGCTTTGATATTGTTTCCACAGCCAATAACCATACTCTGGATCGCTTCGCTATCGGCATTAACAAAACCATTGTGGCCCTCCATGAGAACGAACTGGCTTTTACAGGCACTCGCAGGCAGAACAGCGAAGATGCCTGGTATACAGAAACCAAAACAAACGATCTTTCAATAGCCTGGTTAGCTTGTACCCAAGACACCAATGGTATTGCTGATAAACATCGTCAAGTCTTGCTATGTCAGCGCGATAAAGAACTGGTGTTACAACTGGTAGCAGAACTTGCTAAAACACATGATGCCGTTATTGTGACTCCCCACTGGGGTATCGAATATCAAAGCCGTCCCAATAAAATCCAGCAACGATTTGCCCAAGAATTAGCAGAAGCTGGTGCTCTGGCTATTTTAGGCTCCCATCCCCATTGCGTACAACCCTTTGCCTGGTTAAATGCCAGGGGGAAACGGGTCTTTGTTGCTTATTCATTAGGTAATTTTATTTCTAATCAAGGCAGCTTGAAAAACCGTGCTAGCGGTTTGCTATCACTCTATTTGGAAAAACGCGATGAAGCTACCGTGATTAACAAGGTAAGCTATCAACCTACTTATATGGAAAATCGCGGCGGACAATTGCAGTTAAAAAAAGTTAACTCGCAAAAACATCCTGCCTACCAATTGTTAAAAACAGTTGTAGGTGAAAATTATTTAACCATTAATCATTAATTAAGTCTTATTTTTGTATAAGTTAGCGAAATACAAAAAAATTTCGCTAACCAAGATGAAACCAAGTTTATTGCAAAGGGACATTTATCTTCAGCATTCTATCATTGCTACATTGCAAAAAATCACCGCGCATTGCCCGTAAAATTTGTTGGAGATGAAGAAATTGCGCGCTTAATTGCAGATAGAGGTCCCCTTCTTGCCTATCCTGCAATTCACCCATCGTTAGATAAGCGGCCTGCCCCATATCGGCAAAATAATCAAGACTGAGGTGACGGCGCTCGGCTATCCCTGGAAAAAGCCCACAAAAAAGCAAGCTTTTATCACCTACATCTCTTAATAATTCGAGCTGGCGCCGTCTTGGATTATTCATTGACTCAAGAAAATCAAGAGCAATAACTGATTCTATTAATTTAGTCCCCTGGGAAAACCGCATTAGCAGGAAAACCAAATAACTTTCTGTATTTTCATTGAGTACGAGACTAGTAGACGCCTGCGCCTCATTTACTAAGGCATGCCACTGGCTAAGTTCGGTGGGATGTAGAATCAAAGGCTTCATGGAGATCCCCCATTTCTTTTACTTTTTATAATAGTTTAGCAAACAACGTACCAGATGCTCTTGATTTTTATTAAATTCATGTCCTTTAAGAAACCGATGGCAACGAAATTGCAGTGAGCTGTGCTTTCTGCTTGTTTGCCTCTATTATTTTGGTCCTGGCAGAGCGTGGGTGGAAACAGTGATAATCCCACCCGCAGAAAAAAACTAACACAAGAAAAAGGCCTTAGCTAACCTTCAATCGTATCGATTGATTCGATACAGCAAGCAATTGGATCAAGTTCAGAATAAGGATTTGCTGGTAAAAATTCATTACTATAACAATGACGAATGTCAAACGCCTTATCAATAATTTGCAAATGCTCACTATAATCTCTGACTTTCTTCCAATCACGGGAAACATTGAGCAAGGTTCGGGAAAAAAAGGGTAAAGTACGGATGAATACTCTCTGATACATCTCTTGCCGCAGTTGGGGTTGCTGCTCGCATAGCAATTCAAAGGCTTCATCGGGATATTCAGTTGTGTAGGCTGCACCCCGTTGAGTCGCTCTTAAAAAACCTTTAATCAACTCCGGCTGCTGTCGCGTCGTCTCAGGCACAATCAATTGAATGGAGCAAAAGCAACAGCAACCAAGCCCGGCTAATTGATCGAGACGTAAAAAAATGGTTTCCCCGCATAAATAGTCCAATTCAACCCGTTGAAAATTAATAAAACCAATTCCCACATCGATTTTATTACGGCAAATAGCGTCTGTAAGATTCATACCAATACGGACTGTTTCATAACTTGAAGCGGCAATCCCTGCAAGTTTTGCTAAATCATCAATAATTTTTTTGCCAAACTCACCAATATAACCAACTCGCTTGCCTACAATGTCATGAAAGGTCTGAATACCACTTGATTTTAAGGCAATAAGGCCCGTAGGTGGTTCATCAAGCAACGTGCCAATGGAACTTAGATTATAGCCCTTGGCTCGCGCCGCTACGGTGTGGATCATTGCTTTAACTCCAAAATCCACCTTGCCCAAACCAACAATCTCCGTGACATCACTGGGATCATTAGGCTCCATAATAGCCAGGTGGATGCCCTCCTGACGATAATATCCCTTTGCCTGAGCAACAAAAATCGGCGTATGGTAAGGATTAGCGCGCCAATTTAGAAGAAGGGTCGTTCTTGAATGAAGTGTCTGCATTGCTCGATCTCCTGGGTAAAAAATAAAGGGAGATGGCAAAAGGGCTCCATTACCCAGGAGCCAGTTACACTTCTCAAGCCAATGAAATGTTAGCAGCCCTAAAATCGGGTAATAGATCTTTTGAAGGCATCCTTACGCTGGTATTATCCAGTTCAAGTTCAACGAGTATTTCTCAGCCGGTAACCCGGCACCCCGTGCCATCTTTAAAAATCGAATTTATCCTAATTTACTCATTGTTCTTTGTCAAACAGTCTACAAAAACTCAATGTCGCCAGTAGTCACTCTTTTACAATTAACATGCAGAAGACAAGACTCAGATAGGTTCAAATTGTTGATATTGAATTTGTTCAATCGTACATTCTGTCGCTATAGGCATAACGAAGCTAGCAATAAAAGCCTGCCAGAAATCATAATACAAATATTTTTGTAAGGGGTGCTCATCATCGATAGGAAAGCACGGCCCATGATTGGCTTCCAGGAGCCACAATCGCTGATCTTTATCAACCATAAAATCAAAACCAAAGATAGCCAATTCACGCCGTTGATTACAGACAAAGGCTTGTGGGTAGAGCTGTTGCAGCCCCCCCATCACCTCAGACAAAATTGATTTTATTAACGGGTAAAATGCAGTAAAAGTCGCAAACCGCTGCGCTGGAATCTGAACTACATTTGCCTCTTCATCACTTAAATGTTCATTCGTCAAATGCGGGCGAAGATCAAGAAAATTTTGTGGTTCAAACGGATGCAAGGCAACATTAAAATAGCCTTGCGGATAAAGATAAACTCCTGCGTAATTAGTAAGCACTACAAACATACGGATACTGTACTTATGTCTATCACGTAACAAATGGGGCTCTGTTAGATAACGCTGTAAGACCTGTTCGCCACCCAGGCGCCTGGTAGAAAGAAAATGCTGCTCTAATTCGCTTAATTTCTGAAAAATTTTTATTTCTTTGCCATTGTTCAATAATGCCGGCTTTAAGATCCACACCAAATTATCAATTTGATCCAAGTATTGCCAACCGTGGCGATAGTATTTATCAGCTATGTCTTGCAATACCGCGGGCCAGGTTTGATCGTTAATACAATAAGTCAGGGGCATCACCGCGGAACAAAATTGATGCACTAACTCGGCCAAACGATGTTTAAATTCAAGTTGTTCAGCTGCCTGCAGATTAAAGTGTAAATTTCCTTCCCCAAAATCAGCCTGCTCTTCAAAATGGCTCGCAGACCAACCTTGTTCCTGCAAATAACGACCTAAGTTATATTGAGTCGGGGATTGAGTCTGAGTGAGAAAAAAGCAATATTGGCGGTCATTGTCAGTTAAGGTAATCATAAGAACATAAACCGCCTTTCATTCATTCACGTAAAGTCCTCAAATCAGTTACTTCTTGTGAAGAGGAAACTTTATAATGAGTTAATAATACTAAGGATAGTACACCTGCTATTAACCCCCAAAAAGCCGCCCCAATTCCCCAAAGAGATATTCCCGAAGCAGAAACAAGAAAGGTAATTAAAGCAGATTCACGTTGTTTTTCCTCTTCTAATGCAGCTTTCAAACTATTTGCAATGGTACCGAATAAAGCTAATCCTGCTATCGCTAAAACTAATTCACGGGGAAAAGCAGATAATAAGGCAACTACTGTAGCCCCAAAAATTCCACAGATAAAATAGAAAAATCCTGCGCAAACCGCTGCACGGTAGCGTTGAGTCGGCTCTTTACCTGCCTCTTCACTCATGCATATTGCAGCCGTAAAAGCAGCCAAATTAAAAGCATACCCACCAAAAGGAGCTAAAAGGAAATTCGTAATACCTGTCCAGCTAATCAAAGGAGAAATCGGTGGATGGTAACCAGCATGATGAAGTGCGGCAACACCTGGAATATTTTGTGAAGTCATATTAACCAGAAAGAGCGGAATACCAATGCTAAGTACTACCGACCATGAAAAAACTGGCATCGTAAATATTGGCGAAGAAACGGCAACATGCACATTTTGCCACTGCAATAGACCTTGACCTGCAGCATCTAATATCCCTACCAGCAAAACGATGGGAATGGTGTAGCGAGAAAAATAGCGTTTAGCAAATAGGTAGCTAATGAACATCGTGCAAATCAGCAAGAATTGCTCTTGCATGGTAATAAAAACATTCAAACCAAAGCGTAACAAAATGCCTGCCAACATTGCCGCTGTTAATGCGCGCGGCAAACGCATCAATACTCGTTCAAACCAGCCCGTTACACCAGCAACTATAATGAGCAAGGCTGAAAAGATGAATGCACCAATGGCTTCAGGCATGGAAACACCCGATAACCCAGTGGTTAACAAGGCAGCGCCGGGGGTTGACCAAGCAGTTAAAATAGGCATGCGGTAATAGAGAGAGAGCCCTATACAACTAATTCCTGTTCCAACCCCGAGAGCTAAAACCCAAGAACTAATCTCCGCCGAAGTTGCTCCTGCTGTTGTCGCTGCCTGAAAAATAAGCGCAGCAGAACTGCTAAATCCGACCAGTACTGCTATAAAAGCGGCAGTGATATTGGAAAGAGAGATTTTTTTACTCATAATAAAACCCAAGTCATCATTTTTCTGAGGATTCTTGTGAGTTTGCTGATGCACACCGAGTTGCATGCGTTATAACGCACAAGGAATAGTATGGTATCATTGTGCGCTATAACGCACAATGCATCTAGGAACTAAATTTGCAAAATATAGCTCAACATATTGCCCTGACCTTAAGAAACTTACGCCAACTGCATGGTTGGAGTCTCGACAAAACGGCTCAGGAAACAGGGGTCAGTAAAGCCATGCTGGGTCAAATTGAACGCCAAGAATCCAGCCCTACCGTGGCTACCTTATGGAAAATCGCCAATGGGTTCCATACCTCTTTTTCTTCTTTTTTAGAAGAATCCCCCATTGCTAACCAAGGTCTTATTTACCGTGCAGCCAATAGGGAGAGCCTCGGCCATCATGATGAGAAAATTCGTATTACCCCGCTTTTTCCTTTTGATGAAGAGGTAAATTTTGAATTCTTTGTCATTGAGCTTTTACCTGGCTGCGAACATTTATCAACCCCACATGAAGCTGGTGTCATTGAACATGTTGTAGTCGTTAGTGGCAACATGGAAATCTTGCTAAACGGGATCTGGCAACCCTTAGAGCAGGGTGAAGCGCTACGGTTTATGGCCAATCAATCTCACGGGTACCGTAACCAGAATGAAGACAGTGTTTTTTTCCATAACATCATTCATTACCCGGCTACAAAGGTAAACTCATCGTGATAAAAATTCTTTACCACCATCAGGAAGAGCATCTGCACGGTTCCTTTAAGGTCGTGGAGAACAGGCATGAACGTAGTCCATAGCCATTTCGAAACGTCCTTCCATCAAACTTTTTAAACCCTTGGTTTGACCCATACTGAGTTTCTTGAAGGTCTCGCTATTCATTACATGACCATCACTATCTTTTAGTACCAGTGTTTCTGCCTTTGGATCTTCCGGCTTGTAGCCATTTTGCTCAGCCCACCATAATACACCAGTATCAAAATGCATTTTTTCCTTTTCTGAAAAGGCAATACCATTCTTGGTCGCTGACGACGTTAGACGCCCTTCATCATCTACATTCACGCTAAATTTTATAGCAGGTATAGGCGTCCCTAAGCCCAATTTTCCCAGTGGTCCGGCACCCATTGTCTTCATAGTCCAGCCTGCCACTCCTTCCCAAGCAGCTTCACGAGTTTGTTTGAAAGGAACCATCTCATGAGCAAACTCCCCGGCCATATTAAGCATCCCTAAAGCGGCATAATCGCTATTCCCAATTGGATCGTAAGCCAGAGCAAGTGATAAATCCATGAGCGTATTGATGATTGAATTCATTCCAGAAACCCAATCCGCATAATTTTCCATACCTTTCTTTTGCAATACCTGCGCATTTTCAGCTACTTTTTGCCAATAGGATTTTGGCGCAGGATTACCTTGAGCATCTTTCGCATGGAAATCTTTGGCATTGGCTTCACGCCTTTCACTATTAAGTTTCGCCAATTCTGCTTTCATTTCCAGCTGTTTTATTCTTTCTTCATGGAGTATTTGCTTCCTAAGGGCACCGTCTTTCTCAATCGTTGTCATTCCTATTCCTCCTCATGGGACAAAACTTGCTCATTTTGCCATACCGGGACACCTGGAAGATCAGTTATTAATGCAAAATTTAGTTAAGAATTTGTAAAACCTATCCTCTGTTTACGCTTGCCAACAAGCACGATTATGTGTATAAAGGATCTAGAGTGCGGTAAAATTGCGCATATTAAAGACGATTTATTTCATGGTAAAATTATTGTTTACACCACAATCTGAATTATCATTTTTTCTGCCGCAGGCAAGAAAAATAGATTTTTATCATGTTGTTATTCTAAACCTCCTTCTTTGCGTTGTCTTAGTCGTCAATGTGGCCCTCGCGGCCATTTAATTACCCTTTACACATGTATTCACCACCTAAACGAAAATAAAAATCGGGGACAGACTATGCAACAATATAAATCCATCTTAGTTTATGGTTTCGCAATTTTTGCGATGTTTTTCGGCTCAGGAAATCTGGTCTTTCCACTTCAAATTGGTTACGCGGCAGGTGATTCCTGGTTCATGGGTTTCACGGGTCTATTGATAACCGGCATTTTCTTACCCCTTTTAGGTCTTTTTGTTATTAAACTATATCAGGGAAACTACCATGCATTTTTTGGTGAAGCCGGCAAACTGGCCAGTCTGTTATTACCCCTGTTTATGCTTTCCCTTCTTGGTTCTTTTGGTGTTGTCCCCCGTTGTATTACTGTTGCTTATGGTAGCTTTAGTTATTTAATGCCGCAAATCACTCTGACCTCTTTTAGTCTTGTTTTTTGTATTATCACTTTTTTCTTTTGTTTAAATGACAAAGTGATGATCAAAATATTGGGTAAATGGATGAGTCCAATCTTGCTGACGACTCTGGTTATCTTGATTACCATCGCTATTTTTAAAGCACCAGAATCCAGGGATCAAGCAACCAGAGGAGTGGCTTTTATGAATGGATTTACCACCGGTTACCAGACCATGGATTTATTCGCTGCTTTTTTCTTCTCGGCGCTTATTTTTACTCAGATACAACAATCATTGCCACAAGCCAAGACTCGTGAAATTATCTTGTTTGCAGTTAAATCCTCTATTCTCGGAGCCTCTCTTTTAGCCCTTATCTATCTGGGCCTGGTATTCCTTGGCTCCCATTATTCATTTCTGATTAAGAATGTAGCACCTGAATTGATGTTGCCCAGTATTGCCCAACATGCGATGGGTAATAGTGCGACATTGTTTATGGGTGTTGCCATGTTTTTTTCCTGCCTGACTACTGCAGTTGCTTTGAATAATCTCTATGCTCGCTATCTTTGTTCACTATTTAGGCTTAGTGATAACAAATTTCCACTGCTCTTGTTTATAACGACCGGCCTCTCATTTATCATTTCACTCCTTGATTTTAAAGGTATTGCTGCCTTTTTAGCCCCTCTACTTGAGATGACTTACCCGGGTGTTATCGGCTTAACCATGATGGCTATTTTGATAAAAGGGCGGCGAGCATTAAAAACCAGCCTTTTTTATATTATGACCTTGCTGATGTGTCTGCCACTGGCAATGCATTAATCCACTTTTCCTGGCCTGCCGAAAGACAGGCCTCTACTCTCATTACTTCATGTTGAATGTCTTATACTTAAATTAAGTCGCTGCAGACTCAAAGTGAACGTTGTTAATTCTTCTTAGCACGAGTAAGAAGCGAGTTGATAGGATTTACATAGCAATCCATGTATAATGTCGAATCCATGAACAGATGCTCTGCTTTTGCTTCACTGCGTAAAAGTCATGTAGCCCTCCTTTATCGTCAAACATAGGTCATTTATGATTGAACAAATTCGCAATATCGCCATCATCGCTCACGTCGATCATGGCAAAACTACTTTGGTCGACAAACTGTTACAACAAACAGGGACTCTGAATGAGCGTGCTCCTAAAGTTGAGCGCCTGATGGATTCTAACGCCCTGGAAAAAGAACGTGGTATTACTATTTTAGCCAAGAATACCTGTGTACACTGGCGTGACCATCAAATTAATATCGTCGATACACCAGGGCATGCTGATTTTGGCGGCGAGGTTGAGCGAATTCTATCGATGGTCGATAGTGTGTTGCTGTTAGTCGATGCTGTTGACGGCCCGATGCCTCAAACGCGCTTTGTAACACAAAAAGCGTTTGCCCGTGGTTTAAATCCTATTGTAGTCATCAATAAAATCGATCGCCCCGGCGCAAGGCCTCATTGGGTCATGGATCAAGTTTTTGATCTGTTTGATAATCTTGGCGCCACGGATGCCCAACTTGATTTCCCGGTTGTTTATGCCTCTGCTTTAAATGGCTATGCCAAGCTTGACCTGGATGAAGAAGCGTCGGATATGAATGCATTACTGCAAACTATTATCGATAAAGTCGCTCCGCCGAATGTAGACGCTGACGGCCCTTTCCAGATGCAAATTAGCTCGCTGGATTATTCGTCCTACGTAGGCACCATTGGTATCGGCCGCATTACGCGGGGTCAGATTAAAGCCAAATCGCCCGTTAAAATTATTGATAAAGACGGTAACGTCCGTAGTGGCCGCTTATTGCAATTACTTGGTTTCAAAGGGCTTGAGCGAGTTGAAGTGGAGCAAGCAAGAGCAGGCGATATTATCGCTGTGACCGGTATTGAACAACTTAATATCTCTGATACGCTTTGCGACCCCAACCACGTTGAAGCCTTGCCTGCATTGACAGTTGATGAACCCACAATCAGTATGACCTTTCAGATTAACGATTCACCGTTCGCCGGGCAAGAAGGCAAATTTGTTACAAGTCGTAAAGTGCGTGAACGTTTACAAACTGAACTCCTCCATAATGTGGCTTTACGCGTCGAAGATACTGAAGATCCAGATAAGTTCAGAGTTTCGGGTCGTGGAGAATTACATTTATCAATTCTCATTGAAAATATGCGGCGTGAAGGTTTTGAATTGGCTATCTGTAAACCAGAAGTCATTCTCCGTGAAGAAAACGGCGAACAGCAAGAACCCTATGAGCGCCTGACAGTTGATGTGGAAGAAAATCATCAGGGCAGTATTATGGAAAAACTGGGCGAACGCCGTGGCGAGCTGCAAAACATGGTTCCTGATGGAAAAGGGCGTGTACGACTCGATTATCTTATTCCAACACGCGGCCTGATAGGTTTCCATACCGAATTTTTGTCCAGTACGTCAGGTACAGGATTAATGTATCATGTTTATGATCATTATGGCCCTGCTATTCGTGGACGAATTGGAAAACGCATCAATGGTGTTTTGATTGCCAATTGCCAAGGTACTGCACGTGCCTTTGCGTTATTCAATTTACAGGATCGTGGCCGTTTGTTTATCGAGCCTCAAGCTGTTTGTTATGAAGGAATGATTGTTGGCATTCATGCCCGTGATAATGACCTGGTTGTGAATGTTACTAAAGAAAAACAACTGACCAATATCCGTGCCTCAGGTAGTGATGAAAATATTATCCTGACGCCAGCAATTAAACTGACTCTGGAACAGGCTTTAGAATTCATCGATGATGACGAGCTGGTTGAAGTTACACCCCAATCGATTCGTCTACGTAAAAAAGCCTTGAAGGAGCACGAACGTAAACGTGCTTCACGTGCTTCCAGTGAAGATTAATACTCCTCCCCCGCTTGCCATACGCAAGCGGGATTTCTCTTCTTATACACCGCATTCATATAGCCATTTTTTTGAATGGGAAAAAATGGTATTGTAAAAAGCATTCTACAATCCTCCACGCTATTACTAATCTAAGCAGCAGAATATGAAACAACGATTCAAACGAGTTATTTTGTATGCACGACAACATCGAGCCAATCAAGGGGTTAATGAAAGCCTACACCGTTTGGTTGATTTTTTACAAAGCCAGCAGGTGACTGCCTTTCTTGATATTGATACCGCATCGCATTTCGATATCAATTTGCCAACCCTTCCCCGTGAGGCCATGGGTGACAAGGAGGATTTAATCGTCGTCGTAGGCGGCGATGGCAGTCTGCTATCTGCCGCACGCATGGCAATTAAGGTCAATGTTCCGGTAATAGGCATTAATCGTGGCCGCTTGGGCTTTTTAACTGATATTTCACCCAATAACATAGAACACCATCTTAGCGCCGTGTTGACTGGTAAGTACGAAGAAGAACTACGCTTTTTATTACATACCCGTATTCATGACGGTGAAAAGATTTATTTCCAAGGCGATGCCTTGAACGATGTCGTATTAGGTCGTGGTAATGAGACCCATCTGATTGAATTTGACGTGTTCATCAATCAACAATTTGTCAGTCGTTATCGTTCAGATGGTATGATTCTGGCTACCCCGACTGGTTCCACCGCCTATGCGTTATCAGCTGGCGGCCCCATTATGCATCCTCAACTGAATGCCATTGTCCTGGTACCCATGTTTTCGCATAGCTTAAGTTCACGACCCGTCGTCGTTGATGGTCAGGTGAAAATTGATTTAAAAATCAGTGAGCGTAATGAAAGCGATTTACGCATTAGCTGTGACGGCCATGAATCTCGACTAGTAAAACCCGGACAATTAGTTTCTATCGAAAAAAATGCTCAGCAACTGCGTTTATTACATCCTCGAGATTACCATTATTACGATACATTACGAGTTAAACTAGGTTGGGAAGCCCAACACCAGGATAAATCATGCTGACTACCTTACGCATTGAGAACTTTGCCATAGTTAAACAATTGGAGCTTGATTTTGCAAATGGAATGACCGCTTTTACCGGTGAAACGGGGGCTGGTAAATCCATCATGATTGACGCGCTTATGCTCGCCTTAGGCGGCCGTGCTGACGCCTCCGTTATCCGTACTGGCGAAGAAAAATGCGATATAAGCGCCTGCTTCCATTTTGAAGCAGACTCGGAGCCTGCTCGTTGGCTTACAGAGCAGGATATCAGTTGTGATGAAGGTATTATCATGCTTCGCCGGGTTCTATATAGCGAAGGACGTTCTAAATCTTATATTAATGGCCAACCTTTTCCCTTACAGAAGGTCAAAGAATTAAGTGAAATGCTTGTACATATTCACGGACAACATCAACATCAAACGCTCATGCACCATCAAACCCATCGAGAACAGTTGGATCAATATGCTGGTCACAGCGCGTTAGTCACAGAAGTCAATAAACTCTATAAACAGTGTCAAAAAACAAAACAAGAACTAGACAGCTTGCAAAATCGAGAGCTGCAAAGTGATAAAATCAATTTGTTACAATTTCAAATTGAGGAGTTAACAGAACTCGCCTTGCATGAGAATGAAATGCAGACTTTGCATGAAGAGCATCAATTGTTACATCACGCGCAGGATTACTTACAACGTACACAGCAAATTTCCCATCTACTCAGCGCAGATAATGAACCCAATATCTGCCAGGGACTTAATCAAATCATGCAATTACTGCATGAATTACCACAGGAAAAAGCTCAAATTAGGAATGCTTGTGAATTAGTTAACAGCGCTCTGATTCAATGCGAAGAAGCATTTGATGAAATAAAGCATTTTTCAGAACAGGTACAATTAGACCCCGAACGGTTACAGGAAGTAGAAACAAGAATTAGCGCGTTACACCAGGCGGCACGCAAATATCATGTTGATGCCAATCAATTACCCGAGCATGCCCAGGCATTACAAAAAGAATTAGAGCAATTACAAAATTCTGAAAACAGAGCTCATTATTTACAACAACAGTATCAGCAACAAATCCAAGTCTTTGAATCCGCTGCTCAAACACTTAGAAAATCACGGCAGTTACACGCAGTAAAACTAGCCCAGGAAATAACCGCCTGTATTCAACAACTAGGCATGCCTAAAGGCTATATAGAAATTGAATTTACTGCTTTGGAAAAAATGCAGCCACATGGTTTAGATAAAGTGGAGTACAAGGTTTGTACCAATCCTGGTATGGTGCCAGATGCTTTGGTAAAAATAGCTTCTGGCGGTGAGCTTTCACGAATAAGCCTTGCCATTCAGATGATCACCGCACAACGTGGCTCTACTCCTACCCTTCTTTTCGACGAAGTGGACGTAGGAATAGGCGGTGCTACAGCTGCTTTGGTGGGACAATTATTACGCAAACTGGGTGAGCGCCTCCAAGTGTTTTGTGTTACTCATCAAGCACAGGTTGCTTCTTGCGCACATCATCATTTTGTTGTTGAAAAACACAGCGATAGTAATCAAACATACTCACAGATAATACCTCTGACTGTTGCAGAAAAAGTTGATGAAATAGCCCGTATGCTAGGTGGTTTGACCATCACCGAGCAGACACGTTCACATGCCAAGGAGCTGTTAGTACAAAACCACTAGACTTCTTTATTGATATTTCTAAATGCTGCTCTATTGCCGTATTCCAGCGCGCCATATAGATACTGAGGCGTCTATTAATAACCGAGTAAAGCTCGTATCCGATTTGTATAGGCACCTAGAGCGCTTTCATTCACCATAAACTCTTTCAGTGGCGTTTCTATATTAAAATAAAGGATATTTGCCAAAAATCCATAGCAGCAAGCATCAATAGTATGGAATTTCGAGCCAAAGAAAAAATCATTATGGGCCAGCATTCGATCGATACATTTTAAATTATCAATACCAGCTTGATAAACTTCTTCTGTTTTATAGCGGCCAATGCCTTGGTAATGATACTTTTGAATGTTGTAATTTCTTGTCTTTTCCAAAGAATTTTCAGCCAATTGCGGAAATTGGCGTAAAAATTCCGCTTTAAACAAGGGCCAAAACCGTTCATCTTGCCAACGAGAGTATGACATCACCCAATATAAGTGATTATCCAAAAGCCTTGTCACCAGAAAATGTAGATTTTTCTGCGTTGGATTCAAATTGCTATCGAAAGTGATCTTATATTTTTTAGTCAAATATTGAATGATCCGATTGCTGTCTGTAATCATTTCACCATCATCAAGAATATAGGGTAATTGTCCTCGAGGCGCATCCTTGGTATCAAGAATATGTTCCAGTTGATAATTAATTTTTGTCAGTCTTAGAAAGGTATCAACCTTGAGGCCAAAGGGATTATTATCAGGTAAACCAAATAACTCCGGATAGGAATAGAGAATTAGCATATGAAATCCTTTTTCTTCGGCCCTATTAAACTGTATGGCCATCAAATGGTTCGCTGCGATAAATCCTTAGCGCCATAATAACCATGACAGCATTATAAACAACATTAATACCTACATAACAAATAATAGCCCCTGTCAAATCTAACCAAGGAATCAGAATAAGGCATGAAATAAATTGAAATAACAAAATAGACATCGTCAATTTTGCCCCTACCACGCTGCCTTTATGCGAATACTCTATCATTTTGGACAAAGGCATTGAAACCGCATAGGTCATAACATTTATTAGACAAATATAAGTATAGGGTAATGCATTAATAAAATTTGATTTGTACAACAAAAGAATGGGTTTGGCAAAGAAAGCCATAATGATGATGATAACAAGCGAGGTGACAAAGCAAATCACCAAATATTTCTTTATTGTTCGTTTGAGTACCATTCTACTTTGCGCAAAAGCCGCAGAAATATCTGGACCAATTAAAATACCAATTGGACCTATAGCAATAAAAGCTAATGAAATAATCGAGGTAACTGCCGAAAATAGTCCCGCGGAATGTTCATGATGTCCTAGCCATTCAATCACCAATAAAGGAATCGCTGTGAAAATATACCTATTCAAATTTTGTATAGTGTATCCATACATCTTTTCCTTCCATATAGGCTGCTTATGTAGATCGACAGTGACATGACTCTTATACAGTTGGATTTTTGTTCGCTGCTGAATAAAAACCGAGATAAGCAAGATAAAAGCGTAACTTAAAATAAAACCAATCAGCATGACATGCGGAAAGTAATGAGCATCTTGATGAAAAAAAACCGGGTAAAGGTAAAAGTAAGTCAATAAACTCAAGAGAAAATAAATGATTGTTTGACATAAACTCAAGATTACCGCCGTACGCATATAATCGATGGCACGGAAAAACTGGATGAAAATATTATATAAGGACAGTGCAACTGTACCCCATAAAAAAAGTAAAAAAGGATGCGTAATCTCAAAAAAATCCAATGTTGTTAACGCTTGACCGAGTCCTATAAGGGCTAAACTTAAAAGCAACCCTG
Organism: Legionella sp. ST3F1; assembly: GCF_048553315.1. Classification (NCBI taxonomy): domain Bacteria; kingdom Pseudomonadati; phylum Pseudomonadota; class Gammaproteobacteria; order Legionellales; family Legionellaceae; genus Legionella; species Legionella sp. ST3F1. The sequence continues at coordinate 137,023 of NZ_JBLZIO010000001.1, forward strand.
AGACAAATAAGGTCAAATAAATGGGTTTTAGAAACCCTCTCATGGAAACCGTTAATCGAATAATTTCACCGTACCTCTTCTTTACATAAAATTTAGGTACGTAATAAGCTATAATTGAATCAATGCCAAAAGTAATGATGGTTGCCAATAGCCATAGTGCATTCGTTGCAACCGTAAAATCTCCAAATAACTCTTCCCCGGCGTGTCTTGCGACCAACATATTAACGATAAAAAGCATAAATTGATCAGCAATCACTATCAATAAATTAAGTGAAAAAACCATAAATATCGAAATTCCTTCATCATGCGATAATTATAATCAACCTACTGCCCCCATTCATGAGAGCCGATTCCATTTGGAAAGCAAAATGCACGCCGGAATTGTTTTAATTGTCTTCCCTAATGAGTGGGATTATTTAATTTTCTTATCATTTTCACATTCTTTGCTTCTTTATGCCAAAATTTAACTATAAGCCAAAACACAGTCTATAGATTACTGCCATACTTGAATTATGGCTGCCAGACACGCAAGCAATACAGCTATATTAAAATTTGAATTTAGATGCCTCATTGCTGATAAGGAGTTAGTGAATGGTTGGTCTTATGCAAAAAATTTTAATACAAATGATTGCCGACCTCGCAGGAGAGGAAGGAATTCGCCAAGTAAAAGCCCTTGCGAAAGTACCCAATGACAGAGAGTTTCAAATGAATACGGTCTATTCTGATGAAGAATGGCAACGCTTGTTTGATGCTGCTCTGCAAATCTTAAAAATAACTCCGGAACAGGCCTATCAGACTTACGCGAATTATTTCGGTGAGGATGCCATTAAACGCTTCCCCACCTGGTTTCGAATGTCGAAAAATTCTTATGAATTTTTATCCATACAACCAACGATTCATAATTGCTTTGCTACAAGCATGGTGGATGTAGAATCTCGCCGGGCTATCAATGATAAATTCAGAGTAGAACAATTCCCCAATCAACTTATCACTCATTATCGTTCTCCTAATAAACTTTGCGGCTTGTATAAGACCTTAGCCCTGTGGGTAATTAATTATTATCAAGATGAAACCACTATAACAGAGAAAAAATGTCTAAAATTAGGAGATGATGAGTGTGAAATTCACATTCGGTGGACAAAGCTAGGAACTTGAGTCTATGGCAAAACAAACATTCTCCACATTACAAAAGAGCATTGAAGAAATAGCAGATCAACTTTGCCTGGCCGTAAAAGGAGACTTTGATTTTACGATTAAGATCGACAGCCAAGACGAAAGCATTCAAAAACTAACGATGCTGGTTAATTTTCTTGTTGATACAGCACGCCGTGCCCTGATTGATACACGGGATAAAAATTATAAACTAATGGAAGTAGACCGCTTAAAATCTGAATTTATCACCAATATAAGTCATGAATTACGTACTCCTTTAACACTCATTTTAAGTCCGCTCAAAACTATTCTGTTAAATGAGGCGAATTCACTCCCTGCTGAAGTAACAAAAAATTTATACCGTATGCAACGCAATGCGGTCCGGCTTTATATATTGGTCAATAACTTGCTGGATTTTACCAAACTTGAGGCAAATAAATTTGAATTATACGAAGAACCGGTAGATTTAAATCAGTTTATCGCGCAATTAATTGATGATATCCAAGGCTTGGCTCAGGAGCGTAAAATTAGCCTCCAATTCTTTCCTGCTCCGGCAATTAAACAAGTCTTATTGGACAAAAAAATAATTGAAAAAATTGTCTTCAATTTACTAAGTAATGCTCTTAAATTCACTTCGCCAGGAGGGGAGATTAAGGTAACCCTTCAACGAGGTAAAAAAACTATAGACCTTCTGGTTACTGATACCGGAGCAGGCATTCCTCAATCTCAAATCCCATTTGTTTTTGAACGCTTCCATCAAGTTGACTCGTCAAGTACCAGAGCTTATGAAGGAAGTGGCATTGGTTTGACCTTGGTTAAACAATTTGTTGAGTTAATGCAAGGAAATATCCGAGTTGACAGTATGGTAGGTAAAGGCTCTTCTTTTCATATCAGCCTGCCAGAACGTACTGCCCAAGCACCACCTGCCTCGACTAAATCAGACGCCATAGCCTCCTCGACACCGCATAACTTTAAGGTTGATTTTTCTCTTCTGGCAACTCCTGAGCAGGGCATTGCTCCCTTACCTGCTAAAACGTCTCCAAAAAAAGAGCGTCCCTTTATTGTCATTGCAGATGATAATCGCGATATCCGTCATTATATAACGTCTTTACTTGAGAATAATTTTGACGTGATTGCAGTTGAGAACGGCAAATTGGCACTCGATGCGGTTCATCAATATAAACCACATGTTATTCTTTCTGACATCATGATGCCGCTTATTGACGGCTACCAACTGACTAAACTTCTTAAAGAAGATCCCTCTACTACCCATATACCTATTATTTTAATTACGGCTAAAGCAGGTAATGAAGCTGTCGTTAGCAGCTTAGGTGCAGGAGCAGATGATTATTTATCAAAACCCTTTGAACCGGAAGAATTGATCGCTCGCACCACTGCCGCATGCAACCATTATCAGACTTATCTGCAAAATTGTGATCTAAATTCGCAATTAATTACCCTGGCACGACAAGCGGGCATGACAGAGCTCGCGACATCCATTTTACATAATATTGGCAATGTGCTTAATACCGTCAATGTTTCTATAGACCTGGTTAAGGAAATGATCAATAAACCTTATGTACCTCATTTGACTGCTGTTTCTACTATGTTAAAAGAAAACATGACCAATCTTGCGTACTATCTGAACGAAGATGAAAAAGGAAAAATCTTGCCTGATTATTTGATAGCCCTTGTTACAAAAATCACTACCGAATACGATAAGATTGATAAAGAAATCACGTGCCTGGCTGAACAAGTCCATCATATCGGTGATATAGTCACCATGCAGGAGTCCATTAGCGGGGTTTCAGGCATTGCGGAAAAATTACTCCTTCCGGAGATTGTGAATACCGCAATTTCCATGTGCAAAAATGCTATTGAAAAACAAGATATTACTATTCATCAAGAAGTGGAACATCACTGCGAACTCATGAGTGACAAAGCCAAACTATTACAAATCATTATCAATTTAATTCAAAATGCCAAAGATGCCTTAACCGATCCTAAACATCATGTACTGAATAAAACCATCAAAATTAAGATAAGGCTTAATCCAATGACTAATCAGGCAGAGCTTATCATTAGTGATAATGGAATTGGTATCACCGCTGAAAATCTGCGCAAAATTTTTACCTTTGGTTTTACTACAAAATCTCATGGCCATGGTTTTGGCCTACATGCCAGTGCCCTGGCAGCAAAAGAATTAGGAGGAACCTTGCTAGTCAAAAGTAAAGGATTTGGGCAGGGAGCCGAATTTACTTTAGCGGTTCCTTTAAAGCAGCTTTCCGGGAGATTTCTGAATGACGATAGCTACAAAGGATATGAAAATTCTCATTATTGATGATAATCCGGCTATTCATTCGGATTTCATCAAAATCTTGTCAACTAAAAATAGCGCAGAAAATGTAGAGGACGCTACATTAGACTCGTTCGAAAAACAAATGTTTGGTCTCCAAAAGAAACCTGAATCCAGCCTGCCTAAATTCCGCATTGTAACCGCTACACAGGGGCAAGATGGTGTAGCAAAAATTGCCGAAGCGCTCCATGATAATGATCCGTACGCACTGGCTTTTGTTGATATCAGGATGCCGCCTGGTTGGGATGGGATAGAGACAACAAAAAAAATTTGGCAGCTTGACCCGAATATTCAAATAGTCATTTGTACTGCTTATTCAGACTATACTTGGGAAGAAACGATTCAACAGCTAGGACAACGTGAAAATTTACTTATCTTAAAAAAACCCTTCGATAGCATTGCAGTACGGCAATTATCCTGCGCCCTGACCAAGAAGTGGCAACTTCTGCAAGAATCCCGCGATTATACTAAATTACTGGAAACCCAAGTTAAAGAACGTACTCAATCCCTGCAAGAATCCCTTTCTGTTACCAGGGGAACACTTGAAGCCTCTGCTGATGGCATTTTAGTAATGAATAATACCAATAGTCTTATTGATTATAATAAAAATCTGATGCATATGTTTCATATTCCCAAAACCATGATGGCAAAAAACGATGCCAATGCACTTTTACACTATATTGCTGGGCAAATGGAAAATTCCCATGCTTTTTTAAAAATCACCCAGCACTTGGCAAGCAAGAAAAATAACACGGCAACAAACACTCTCAGGTATAACAAAAATCAGGTTGTGGAAATCTATACCCAACCCTATAAAATTGCCGATAAAATAACAGGCCGTATTTGGTGTTTCCGTGATATTACCAAACGCGCCCAGCTAGAAGAACAGTTGCAGTACCAGGCTACTCATGATGCTTTAACCCAATTACCCAATCGTATTCTTTTAGCAGAACGACTAACCCAAACTATTTCCTGTGCCCGACGCAATAAAACAATGTTTTGTTTTCTTTTCTTCGATCTCGACCGCTTTAAATTAATCAATGACAGTTTTAGTCATATTGCAGGTGACAAATTATTACAAGAAGCAGCCAAACGCCTGCAAAAAGTGATGCGGAAAGAGGATATCTTAGCGCGTCTTGGTGGGGACGAATTTGTTGCCCTATTGGAATCCTTAGCTAATGACACCCAGGCGGGGAAAATTGCCAACAAGCTGTTACAGGTTTTCAATAAACCCTTTATAGTTAATGGGCAGGAAATTCTAGTAACACCAAGTATTGGTATTGCTGTCTTTCCGCAAGATGGTCAAACTTTTGAAGAGTTATTACGTAGTGCTGATATTGCAATGTATAACGCAAAAGAGCAAGGTGGAAATCAATTTCAATATTATTCTGCAAGTCTCGGTGAGAAAAGTGCAGCACGCTTGCAATTAGAATCTGACTTGCATCGCGCGATTGAGAATAAAGAATTCTTTTTATGCTATCAGCCCCAACTCGATTTGGCTACGCAGAAACTCGTATCAGCCGAAGCACTTATTCGCTGGCACCATCCAGAAAAAGGTATTCTTCTTCCCATTAATTTCATCCCTCTGGCAGAGGAAACCGGCTTAATTCTTCCCATTGGTGAATGGGTTCTACGGGAGGCTTGCAAGCAAAATAAACGATGGCAGGAATTAGGATTCCCCAAAATCCGCATAGCAGTCAATATAGCGAGCAAACAACTAAAACAACCTAATTTGGCCGACATCATTAAAACGATACTATTAGAAACCGGGTTAGAGCCACAATATCTCGAACTTGAAATCACCGAAAATGTCATTTTAACAGGAGGCGAAATCAATCCTATTTTTGCTCAATTAAAGAAATTAGGTGTCCATTTCGCTCTGGATGATTTCGGAGCTGGTTACACGCTCTTAAATCACCTTAAAATATACCCTATTGATCGGATAAAAATCGATCCATCCTATATTAATAATATCAATGTTAATCACGCGGATGAGGTCATCATACAGGCCATTATTACTCTGGCAAAAAATCTAAAGTTGGATGTTATTGCTGAAGGAGTAGAATCTAAAGAGCAACTTGAATTTTTACAGTCTCATCATTGCAATGAAATTCAAGGCCATTATTTTTGTGAGCCTTTGGCAGCACAAGATTTTGAGCAATTTCTCCAGTTCCCCGGCTCGTAAATGCCTCACAAAAACCAGCTAAACTTGACAATAAAAACTAATAATTAAAACGGCTTATTATGAAATAATAATTTTGTAATAGTCTTTGCTGCTAAAATTGCATTAACCCTCAGAGCAATTGCCAAGAAGGTTAATGCTCAATACGGTAAAACTGTTTCCTCACTAGCCTATTTACTATCCGGCTTTTTTGATCCACTTTCAGAACCTAACATTCTATTTTCGCTAGTGCTTAATTTGCCGAATGTGGTATTCATTCTGTTAGCAGGTACAGAGCTTCTATTCTCTGGCATTGTGATTTTGCCAGTAGGCATAGCCAACTTCATGTCAGACATAGGCTTGCTGGTCGATACTGTGCCTGAACTTAATGGTGGTCTATTCATTGGTGTTGACATCTTGCCCGTTGGTGCAGACATTCTACTGGCTGATGTTGATATTCCACTAGCTGGCGTTGACATTCTGCTGGCTGGTGTTGATACCTTGGGGGTTGGTTTCTTAGCCGCAGCCACCTTCTTAACTGGAGACGCTTTTTTCTTGGCTACAGGACTCACCTTCTTAACTGCAGGAGCTGTTTTCTTGCCAGAAGCTACTTTTTTAGCCGCTGGAGAAGCTGCTTTCTTGACAGCAGTTGTCTTGGTAGGAGCCGTTTTTTTAGCCGCATGAACTGTTTTAGCTGCTGGAGAAGCTTTCTTAACTATAGGCGTTTTCTTTTTAGCTGAGGATGCCGCCTTCTTCGCTGTTGTAGTAGCCGCCTTTTTAGCTAAAGAAGCTGTTTTCTTGGCTGCAGAAGAAGTTGCCTTCTTCGTAGCAGAAACTGCTTTCTTAGTCGTTGACAGCGTTTTTTTCATTATTGGTGTAACCTGCTTGATTGTGGACATGGTATTTTCAAAAGTTTTTCCAGTAGTTACTTTCGCTTCTTTGGAAATTGTTTGAAAAGCAGTCTCTAAAATCTGAAACGATTGTTTCATATAATCAAGCGCTTTATGGCTATTCTCCATAACAAGTTTGACTTGCTTATCGAGTAATGCTCCGGGTTTATGCATCTCTGAAAACTCTTCCGGTTTCAGATAAGTTAAATTTTGTAGCATTTTAACATTCAATTCCATCATAGCCTGAAATGGTTTTTGCATTTCATTTGCTATCGCAGCCCAACTCTTTAAATAGTCCTGATTCATAATTTTCTCCGTTTTTGTTGCGTTGCACTATAAGAGCCTAGTTGATTAATTGAATTTTTGCGAGTTATCTACAAAAACAAATAGATTGCTTACACCAAGAAAATCTATTTGCTTGTTTAAAAATACTACTTACTATACCTTTGAGCAACCCATAGCCATTGCATTTTCGCAATTTGGCTCGTTCCCTATTACGGGTAACCCTGAATCACCAAGGTCAACGCGATGCTAAATATCTTTTCAACCTTAAATCTTTTACTATAAAAAGAGTGTTTCTTCTAAATTGAGCAACGATGCTGACTTTAACCTTATGTCTTTTTATTGCCTGCCTACTTCCTTATCTTGCAAAGATTCCAGTCGTTATAATGATGAAAAAGCAACCCGGAGGTTATGACAACAAGCATCCCCGAACCCAACAGGCCGCACTTACCGGGATTGGTGCACGGGCAGTCGCAGCGCATCAAAATAGCTTTGAATCGCTAATTATTTTCTCAACTGCCGCTCTGACGGCCATAGCCACTCATAATACATCTTGCCTAATACAGGGATTAGCTATCTTTCATTTAATATCCCGAGGTATCTATCATTTGCTTTACTTACTCAATTGGGCAACCTTACGCTCGACACTATGGACCCTAGGCAGTCTTTCTTCTCTAGGCATTCTTTGGCTTTGTATTCCTTAATTAATGATGAGTAATTAAAATACCCTTAAATTGAATTGACTTACTCACCCAGGTATACAATTGCGAACAATATCGAGTCATGAGACTAGTTTATTAACCACGTCTTTTGGTAACGTTTCGCTTTCTCAAGCAAATGTAGCCAGCCCCATAACCCTGCTATTTCTTCATGGCCATTGCACTAATAAAACATTCTTTCATAAACAGATGGATGCGCCGATATTCACCGCCTACCGTCGAATTGCCCTTGACTTGCCAGGTTATGGTGAGAGCCCCCCTCCTTTTAATAGTCAACACAGTTATAATTTTCCTGGTTTCGCAGAAATAGTGGCAGAAGTAGTGGAGCAGCTATCAATTAATCAATTAATCATCGTAGGCTGGTCTCTAGGCGGACATGTGGCCCTGGAATTAATACCAAGACTAGAACAGTTACTAGGCCTTATTATTACTGGCACGCCACCAATCGAAGTCTCTAGTTTAGGTTTAACGGAAGGATTTAAAGTCCTTGCCCCTGAAATCTTACAATGCTTTGGCAAGAAAGACTTAACCTTAAAAGAAGCACAATTATTAGCACAAGTCTCTGGTTATGATTACAGCCAGGAAAAACAATTTTTAGTAGATGCTATCTTACACACTGATAACGATGTACGTCTTATTTATCCTCAATCAATCACGGAAAAAATTGGCCTGAATCAAAAAAAAATTGTAGCAACCTGGGAAAAACCCATTGCCGTGATTGCCGGCGGACAGGATATTGCTATTAATTATCACTATGTGAAGGGGCTAGAATTTAAGAATCTTTGGCAACAGAAAATTCATTTCATCGCTAATGCAGGCCACGCAGTGATACTTGAACAACCGGACGCTTTTAATGATTTAGTCAGTCAATTTATCGTCGATCTTGATATTTTTAACAACTAAGCGCTCTATTTGTACCATCATAGATCTTAATGACTGACTTTTTTGCTTATGCTATGATGACTTTGTTCACCAAGGTATGGATATTAAAGGTGACATTCTTTTTAGACAGGGAAGCGGTCCATGACCCAATATACACCAGTGTTAATTCTTTTAATGTAACTGCAGCAGTTTCTCCTACAACTCTCTCTATCTGGCCCTGTTTAGAAAACCTCTGACTTCCGTCGAGAATATCCATTCAAAGTCAATACCACTTAAATAAGGACTATTTTATGATATTAACTATCACAGCAAGTACTATTGTCATTTCTAAAGTCGTTCTTTATTTCACAACATTTGCAGCAGCTTCTGCGGGTGTAGGAGCCACTGTGTTTGTGCAAAAAATGAATGACGCAAGAAATCAAGCAGAGGAAGCGGCAATACAACAAATCGAGGATACCGGGCGGGAAAGAAATGAACGCCGATTGGACCATCTCGATAGTATTGTAGATTCTACCCTGCAACAAACCCTGCGCCTGGAAACAGAGACTAGTGTACATAGCCAAAAAATTGCTTTAAATCTAGAACGCTTAGACAGCGGTGTAGCTGTCATTGATAGTGAAAAAGATAAATTAATGGCAACCAATACCAGCTTGCTCTCAACTAGTGAAGCAAATAACCAAAAAATGCAAGGCCTCCTGGAGGAATTAAAAGTCAAGATAATCTTACTTGAAAAAGCCTCACAAGCTCTTGAGCTTGCAAAATCAACCTTACTTGAAAGAGAAAATGAGATTGCAACAACACAGGAACAATTGGAAACGGCGAAAAAAAGCATCACACAACTTGCAGAAAGTCTCGATACAGTCCGAAATGAAAATGCTGAAAAAAGTAAAAAAATAGCCTCTTTGGAAAAAGATGTGGAAAAGATGGCTGAACAACATTCTGCAAGCAAGGAAAGTCTTAGTCGTGCGTCTCTAAAAATTCAGGATTTAGTAAAAACCAGAAAGGCTTTAGTAGCAGAATTGCAAGCCTCTGAAAAATTAGTCATCGAGCTTACCAGCCAAATAGAAGCAGCTCAAAGACAGCTCCCTATAAGAGCCGTCTCAGGGACTAACCCGGGATTCTTTGCTTAATAATTAACCAATTCTAATATAAGGAAATTAAAATTATGTCTACATCAAATCAAACCAATGCACCATTAGCATCCGATACCTCACTTAATTCATTAAAAATAGTTGCCCATGAAAAACTTGCTCGATTAAATGAACATCAAAAGCGATTTGAGCTATTCAAATCTGATTTAGATTTGCTTAGAAAGCGCTATAACCTGAGGCAAAGTCTCATTGATACAGCCGCCCAATGGTATGGTCAAAAGACTATATGGCAAAAAATAATTTTAACTGCCGAAGTCATTGGAGTCGCATTAGTAGCCAGCCTCTTATTTAATACCATCGCCTTACTGGCTATCATAAGTAGTTACATAGGTTTGATTTTTCTATTTAATAACCATAACGCACGGGATAGCAAACGCGAACAAGACATCTGTGAAAATATTGTTAAAATGGAAAAAAATTTAGCCGAGTCTATTGAGTCCTTCAATGCGGTAGAAACCCGACTCGTCGAAGTATTTGATGCAATTTTCCAAAAAAATGAAGCCCTGGCTTCTTATGCAGCTGATTTGGATAAAAAATTAGAAGCATTAAATAAACAAATTCTATCTTTACAACAAGCAATCAAAGGGTTAGCTGGAGTAAAAGAAGTACTTGATGCAAGCCAAGCACTGGTACAGAGTTCGGGAGGTCAATTTAGTCTCAAACTCGATGAATTGGGTAAAGATGTTCTTCATTGTACGGCAACAATTCGCAGTGTCACTGGGGAACTTACTAGTAAACCAGATAGTAGCGCGACATTAACTGCTGTTAGAGATGATTTAAGCCGTTGTGAGACTGATTTAGTAGAGCTAACAGCAACCCTTAAAGAGCAAGCACAAATTGCTCAAACACAATCAAACCAATGTGAGTCCATGCAATCAAGAATTAATAACGCCTTCTCGGGGACTGCTGAGGCAACGGAATTGCTGAATGAACTCTGTGATACAGATGAGACAGAGGACGCAGAAATAAGCCGTTTGCTGCAAAACACTCAAGCAATCCACGCACGAGCCAAACTCGCCTTGACAACGAAACTATCGGGAAGAGTTTTACAAGTTGTACCTGGTAGCAAGGTACCAGAACCTACAGCGGCTTTGTCTCCTACCATCTAGTATTTTTCTTATGTTATGATGCGTCTTGATTGACTAAAAAGGAAATTAACAATGGCAATTATTAATGGTAATCGCAACATAAAAAAAGAAAAAATTAAGGCAGAGATCAACAATGAAACCTTTATAGCTATTCAGCAATATTGCCAATGGGCAAATATTGATGATGTGGGTTTCTTTATTGAAGAAGCGGCACACTTTATCTTTGCAAAAGATAAAGACTGGAAACAGTATCAAAAAGCCTTAAAAAAAGCGGCGCAAAACGCTTAATAAAAGGCGCATAATGCGCCTTTTATTTAAATCCACCGTTAATCGGGCCTTTCTGATTGTTATGTTATGGTAAGTGCTCACGGGGTAAGTAAATTTTGTCACTGCGAGCCTTCCCTGTGAACACTTCCATTTTATGATGTTGCTATCTCGTCCAGCTGTTTAGGTAGCTATCTTAAATCTGGAAGACCATTGTTTCTCAATACACCTGGCCATATAAACCATCGTAGGGACGGTCAAACCAATAACCAGCCATTCCAGTTGATAAATATGGGCAGGGGGATTGTTAGGTAACATATGGTGAAAAACCAGATGAATAGTAACAAGCGCCAAAACGCATAGGAAAGTTGCTAATAATTTATGTGATAATAAAAGAGCCGTATTTCTTCCACACAACTTATCAGAAATAACAAATCCAGATAAGGCGTAATAGGCCATCCATGCATGGACGGGTATACGCGTATAACGCCAATTAATATAAAACACCAGCAGAGAACCAATAAGAACCACAATGAGAGGCATTTTTTGCGGCCATTTTTTAGATGGCAGATAATAAGCAACGATTAAAAGGAGAGCAAAAAAACTTCCCGCTAACACATCAAACAAATTATGGTAATCAAAATGGATAAGGCTTGCACCAATTCCAACTAATAAAGCAACAATCGCTAATCGGAATAAAGGTTTCGCTACGTTATACGCTAACCAAACGTACAAGACTGTCGATAGTTGCATATGGCCGCTTGGAAAAGCAAACCAGTCTTTACCCAAAGCCGGGGGAAGAGGAATTTGGAAAGTGACCTTCAAGGCAACATTGACCACAATACCTAGTAGAACCAGACAGGCTGCATGATAAAAAACATTACGATCCAGCCAAATAAAACCAAGAATGATTAAAGGAATAACTACTGAGCCATTACTGAAAGCGAGTAGTGTACGGGCAAGTGTATCAAGCATGATAGTTACTTTTAAACCGTGAAAGCGCAAAAAATGCGTATATTTTAGGCAGCCATCATATAAGAAAACGTCTAATAAAGCAATCTACATCCTGTCTTCGATAGATCTGTCATAGCCCTGTTGGTACAAATGAGTACAGTAATCTAACGTTAGGTTTTTTCAGGTATTCACGCAACAACCCACAAACTTACCCACAGATTGTGTGAGTTAAATCGCAAATCGCATTTCAAGGAAATAAATTTAAAAATCAATATGTTAATTATTTTTTTGCCTTTTTTTTCAACGCATTTCCCCTTTGTGAACAAAGTTATCCACAAAACATTAAATGAAATAAAAGCAGCTTATTCTTTGTTTAAATAGGTACGACGCTCATTCATCGTTTCAATGCTATTAATAACCGTCTGGCGACAAATCTCATGCATAATTGGGATAGCATCTAACAACCTTCCAGTATGAATAGCATAAGCAATAAAAAAGCTATCCTGCCATATCTTTTCATTTTTACGGGTTTTTGCTTTTGACCACAAAGCGACCCACAAGAAATGAAATAACCACTTATCGCGGTGTGCCTCTAACTCATTCGCGAAGACAGTCGCAATGGCTTCATCCATAGCACAAACTTTCACACCTTCAACAAAACTGCAGCAGCGATTAACTAATTTATCAATATGGGCATTCTCAATATACCAAGACTCCGTAAAACGTTTGCTATACGGCCATGATTTGGAGCGAATAAATGATGATTGCATTGCTTCGGGTGTGAATGGTGTTATTTGTACACTTAATTGCTCAATAAAGAGCGGAATATCAATCGGATTAGCCAAAAAATGCAACCCCAGCAACTCCTGCATTTCTAGCAAGTGCAAATCAGGCATACCGCCCTGTTGCATTGTTAAAGCTAAAAAATGGCCTGTCATCATCAATAAATAAGCACTGTCTACGGTTCGCAAAGTCACGCTGTCATCGAAGGCTTCATCATAATATTTAGCGACATTTTCAGCAGGTATTTCCGGTGTAATCCAAGCGTCTTTGATACCAAACTCTTGTTTAAAAAGCAAACCACATAAACGATGTTTGCGATTCTTTTTTACATGAATAAAAAGCCCCTGGGCGCCACTACCATCCACTTCACTGGCTTTTATCCGCACCAGTGTGGGTGATTCTTCATGGTGAAATACAACGCCTTTCTTGCGCTGTATTTTCAACCAACGATTAAATTGTTCATGGTAACTAACTGGATACCAATTTTTAATCGCTTGCAACCGGGAAAGTGAAACAGAGCTTAAGGTAATTTTATCTATTAAGTGCTCAAAGGTTGCCACAACGATATTGCGAACCTCTTGCTTGGGATGCAGTAAAGTCAATAGCGCAATATCCTGCCCCTCTTCTATGCTATAGAGATCAAGAATTAAATCTGCAAAAAAATCCGCCGGCATAGCGTAACTCTGGGCAAAAAAGTTTTCCGCTATATCAAAGACCGACAAATCAGACAGTTCTTCAATCATGTCGCGAATAGCATTCAAATGATCAATTTCTTCATCGGGTGACCATTCATCTTCTTGCCCCGCTAATTCCAGATAAGCGTCTTTTAATTCAGGCAGTAGTTCAACATGAACGTCATAAAAGGCATTTAAAATAGGTAGCCAAAAGCTTAAGCTATGTTTATTACTATTAATTGCATCTGCAATTTTAAGCATCAATTGATTAAGTGACTTCCCAGCTAGTTTATTTTCGTTTTCCTGAGCAGATTGCAATTGTGCAACACAGATATCTAAAGCAAAAACACAGGCAGAATAGTAAGAGCGTTCTTCATCCACATTCTCTTCATCCAAATCATCAATAAGGTCGATCAAGGGCAAAGCTAATTCTGGCTCGTGCAAAAAAGGGGTGTAGAGGTGTGGTTCGGGATCAGTGTTTTCCGCGATTACGGTAGCTATGGCGGCAATCCATTGTTTCAAATCATTATGATCAACAGTCATCTTTGCTGAGCACCTGTCTTGGCTTTCCCTCATCATCAATGGCTACAAAAACGAACGTTCCCTCCGTCACGCGGTATTTTCCTGAACCCCAAGCGGGCTCGGCCCATACTTCGACAGCAATGGTCAAGGAAGTCGTACCCTGCTTAATTAATTCAACATGGCAACTCACAACATCCCCCACATGAACAGGTTTCAGAAAAGTCATGCTGTGAATAGCAACTGTGGCCGCACGGCCTCGTGATATTTTTTTTGCCAGGACACCGGCGGCCAAATCCATTTGTGATACTAACCACCCACCAAAAATATCACCATTCGCATTCGTATCAGCCGGCATTGCCAGTGTTTGGATAGTTATCTCGCCGCGAGGGGTCTCCATATTAAGAACCACGCTTTAATTTAGCCAAAGCATCAGCCATTGCCGTATTAAATATTGTTTTCTTCGCTTCTTGCTTCCTTTCTTGCTCAGGTTTTTTCTTCATTTCCTGTTTTCTAGCTGATTGTGGCTTTTTCAACGGGGGCTTCGCCTCCTTTTTTTGTACCAGAGGCGCTTTCTCTTCGTCTAACTTCATACTTAATCCTATACGCCGCCGCTCTTTATCTATTTCTACTACTTTAACAGTCACAATATCACCTGCCTTCACTACAGCGTGGGGATCACTGATAAAGCGATGTGTCATCGCAGAAATATGTACCAAACCATCCTGATGAACACCAATATCAACAAAAGCGCCGAAATTAGTCACATTAGAGACAACACCCTCCAAAATCATGCCCTCTTTTAAATGACTGATGTCTTCCACGCCCTCCTTGAAACTCGCCGTTTTAAATTCAGGTCTTGGGTCACGTCCCGGTTTTTCCAATTCACGCAAAATATCCCGGATAGTTGGGAGACCATAATTTTCATCGATATAATGTTCTGCATTAATAGTTCGTAACAAATCACGATTACCAATCGTTTGGCGAATATTCACTTTTTGCTCAGCAAGGATCCTTTCAACCAAAGGATAAGCTTCGGGGTGTACACAGGAAGCGTCAAGAGGATTATCACCGTTCATGATACGTAAAAACCCGGCTGCTTGCTGGAACGTTTTCTCGCCCATGCGGGCTACGTTTTTTAATTGCTCCCGATTTACAAAAGCACCGTTTTCATCCCGATATTGCACTAAATTTTTTGCCAAGGTTTCATTCAGACCTGACACACGAGTTAATAATGCGACAGAGGCTGTATTAACATCAACACCAACAGCATTTACACAATCTTCTACTACCCCATCAAGACTGCGTGCCAAACGAGTCTGATTCACATCATGTTGGTATTGCCCCACACCAATCGCCTTCGGTTCAATTTTTACTAATTCCGCAAGAGGGTCTTGCAAGCGCCTGGCGATAGAAACTGCCCCTCGTAAACTCACATCCAGATCCGGGAACTCTTTTGCAGCTAATTCCGACGCTGAATAAACGGAGGCTCCCGCTTCACTAACCATAATTTTAGTCAGCTTCAAATCCGGATACATTTTCATCATATCAGCGACCAAACGTTCTGTTTCACGCGATCCAGTACCATTCCCTATACTCAATAAATTGACTTGGTACTTCGCTGCCAATTTGGCCAATTCAGCTATAGATTGATGCCACTCATTTTGCGGTGAAAAAGGAAAAATAGTAGTGTAATCAAGTAACTTACCAGTAATGTCAACCACGACGACTTTCACACCAGTACGAATACCCGGATCAAGTCCTATTGTAATTTGTGGGCCAGCAGGAGCAGCAAGTAATAAATCGCGCAGATTGCGGGCAAAAACATGAATCGCCTCTTCATCCGCTATTTCGCGCAACCGGGTCAGTAATTCTAACTCTAACTTGGTAAATAGTTTAACTTTCCAAGTCAAACGTACTGTATCTGCTAACCATTCATCCGCTGCTCGTTTTTCATTGGCAATATTGAAATAGGATGCAACACGCTTTTCAACATAATCCACCTCTTGCGGCAATACCAAGGTTACCTGCAAAACGCTTTCTCGCCGCCCACGAAATAAGGCCAAAGCACGGTGTGATGGAATCTTTTTAATTGGCTCTGCATAATCAAAATAATCAGCAAATTTATTGCCAGCTGTTTTCTTATCACCACTGCCTTCCGATTTTAATACAGCATGCTGCCACAAATATTCACGTAATTCATTAATCAGCTCTGCGTCTTCAGCAAATTTCTCCATAAGAATCTGGCGTGCGCCTTCCAGGGCAATCTTACAATCTTCAACACCCAACTCAGTATTCAGATATTGCTCCGCTTCTGACTCTGGCTCGAGATTAGGATTCTGCCATAAACTTAAAGCAAGCGGCTCGAGTCCGGCTTCCTTGGCAATCTGTGCTTTTGTACGACGTTTAGGTCTGTAAGGTAAATACAAATCTTCCAGGCGGGTCTTGCTATCAGCCGCTAAAATCGCTTTTTCCAGCTCTGGAGTTAATTTTTCTTGCTCACGAATAGATTGCAAAATAACTATACGACGCTCATCGAGTTCACGGATATAATACAAACGCTCAGCAAGTTGCCGTAGTTGGGTATCATCAAGCCCATCCGTTGCCTCTTTACGGTAACGAGCGATGAAGGGAACTGTCGCGCCTTCGTCCAGCAAACGAATCGCTGTTTCTACCTGAGAAACGTTTACTTTAAGTTCTTGTGCAATAATCGTCGCTGACGCCAACATCTCTTGAGTCATTCACATCCCCGTAAAACATGATAAAAAAAACGGGAATAGTATATACCGATTACCCGTCATTTTGCGAACTTTAGACCATTTGCCTTAGTCTGTCTCTTAACTGTCAAAAAACTGCAGTAATTCAAGAACTACTGCGCCTGTAAAGCCCAGACCTTTTCGGTCACTTCGCGTAATCCACGAGCATACAAGGGCTCTTGTTCGCCTACCTGGCGACTTGTTTCGCGTATGCTTTGTATGATTTGGCAATTACTATATAGCCGCCTTATTTCCTCATCCGCCACGCTAAACGGTGGCCCCTGCATTTCTAAGTTATCGTAATGCATTGTTTTTAATAAAATTTTACCTCGTTCCTTCAACCATTGAAGGCAGCAACGTACATACTGAGGACGCAAATTAGGAGGCAAAGCGATCAATGCTGCTCTATCGTAAATCGCATCGGCAGGAACAATAAAAGCCGGATTTAAAGAAAAAATATTAGCGACCCAAATAGTTAATGATTTGGTCTGGTAACTGATAGCCTGCGGATATATTTTTTTCACCAGCGTTAACCGATTTTCTTCGCTAAATTGCAGTACCGCCTGCTCACTAAGCTCTATCCCGATCACTCGAAAGCCCTGCTCCATAAGCCAAAGCATATCAAGACTTTTACCACATAAAGGAACCAAAACAGTTGCCTCTGTAGGCAACTGCAAGCTGGACCATCTAGCACTTAAATCAGGATTTACCTCTGTACGGTGGAAACTAGTTTTTCCTTCTCGCCATAAATTTAACCAGAATTGCGAACCTGCATTCACTCAACTGTCACCGATTTAGCAAGATTCCTTGGCTGATCCACATCCGTACCCTTAGCAACAGCGACGTGATAAGCCAACAACTGTAAGGGGATTGTGTAAACAATCGGAGCAACCCATTGACCGCATGCGGGTACATGAATTAAACGCGCCCCATTAGGTTGCCAGGCTTGCGAATCATCAACAAACACAACCAATTGACCTCCACGGGCACTGACCTCATGCAAATTTGACTTTAATTTATCCAGTAATTCATCATTTGGCGCCACAGCAATCACTGGCATTTCTTTATCAACCAAAGCTAAAGGACCATGTTTAAGTTCACCAGCTGGATAAGCTTCTGCATGAATATATGAGATTTCCTTTAATTTCAGTGCCCCTTCTAAAGCAACAGGATACTGCACCCCACGTCCTAAGAAGAGGGCATGTGCTTTATTCACAAAAATGGAAGCCAGTGCCTCAATTTCGCTATTCATCTTTAATACACGCTCACAATTAGCGGGCAATTCCTGCAATTGGGCTAAAATGGTATGAATACGCTCATCCTTACACAGTGCGGCAGCTAACATTAGAAAAGCAGCAAGTTGAGTAGTAAACGCCTTGGTTGAGGCAACCCCTATCTCAATACCGGCTCGTGTTAGGAAAACACAATCTGCTTCACGAACCAATGTACTGGTGGCAACATTACAAATAGCCAAGCTGGCCAGATAATTCATTGTTTTGGCCTTGTATAAAGCTGCCAACGTATCCGCTGTTTCCCCCGACTGAGATACAGCGATAAATAAAGCACCCTCATTAACAACTACATCCCGGTAACGATACTCACTGGCAATTTCTACCTGAGTCGGTAAACCAGTCAAAGACTCTAGCCAATAACGGGCAATTAGTCCTGCATGATAGCTAGTACCACAAGCGACAATATGAATTTGCTTGACCTGAGAAAAAATAGCAGAAGCACGTTCCCCAAAGTTTGCTTTCAAAACATCTTGACTGCTTATCCGTCCCTCCAGCGTATCCGCCAAGACTTTGGTCTGCTCATAAATTTCCTTCAACATAAAATGACGATAAGGCCCCTTGCTAACAGCCTGATTATCGCCATTAAGAGGATGCGTCTGACGTTTTACTTTCTGTCGATTGGCATCAAACAAATAAACTTGCCCATCACTGAGTAACGCACTATCCCCTTCCTCAAGATAAATGACTGATTGAGCAAAAGAGCGCAAAGCTAGCGCATCGGAAGCAATAAATTGCTCATCTATTCCTAAACCTACTACCAAGGGGCTACCTTTGCGAATTGCAACTAATTCTTGCGGGCGTTTCTGATGAATAACTCCCAAGGCAAAAGCACCATGCATCTCTTGAGCAGCATCTTGCACAGCACGCAATAATTCTTCATGTTGTTGATAATGATAATGAATTAAATGTGCGGCTACCTCTGTGTCAGTTTCAGAGGTAAATTGGTAACCGGCTTGCTTTAAACGTTGGCGCAAGGCATCGTGATTTTCAATAATACCATTATGTACCAAAGCAATTTCATCATGTGACATATGTGGATGTGCGTTCTGTTCACAAGGCTTTCCATGCGTCGCCCAGCGGGTATGTGCAATACCAGCATTGCCGGCAATCGCTGTTTCTTGCATAGCGTCTGCTAAAGCTTGTACCTTCCCTTGAATTCTTACTCGTTTCAAACGCCCAGTGCCATCAATCACTGCAATACCTGCTGAATCATAACCACGGTATTCTAGACGTCGTAATCCTTCCAACAGCACTTTACTAATATCACGCTGAGATATAGCACCCATGATCCCACACATAAGGAAACTCCTTAGTTATTAAACTCTTCCGTAATCAAAACGGTAAAAATACAGAAGAGGCATCTCCAAAATTGGTCAAGTATGCCACATTTAGCGTTTAAAACTAAATGTTTAAAGTGAAGTTGCAAAGCAATTGCCTCTCTTATGAGGTCGATAAGCGTATTAAAAAATGAATTAGTGGCTACAGTTTCACGAGTGAATTTTTTTGCTTTCACCTTGACTAAGCGCATTTTTTGTCTTAAAAAGTAACATGTCGCCCATAAAAAGGACTAAGGCACATCATGGCTCTACACTATCCAAGCTTAAAAAAGACCGGTGCTAAGTTTGAAGCGGGAGAAAATTCTGGTGCGGTTGTCACTTTCCCAACCACAGCAGCAGCAAAAACCTTCCTTCAAGAAATTGGCAAAGGGGATCAAGACTATCTGGAAACGGGTTTAATCGAAAAAATTAATGAAAAACAACTCTATCTTAATTTAGAATTCGCCGCGGTTTTATACGGTTATCCTGGCGAAAGCTTTGATAACATTAGACTGCGAGAGCTCAATGAATACTCAGGCTATTCTACTCAACCATCCTTTAAAATTATTGCAAAAACTGGCGAGGCCACATCCTCCCCCCCCTCCAAACAGGCACTCTCTTCTCAAGCTTCGCCTAAAATAAAATCGACTCTATTTGTACAAACAGTCAAGAAAAGCAACGATGAAACGCCTTTTAGACGAGAAAATTTCGTATATAACTATTATAACGAGGAGGAATGTAGCGCATTAGTGGGGGAAAAATTAACGGATGAAGATAAAGGGTTATTGGCTTTCCTCGAAAATGGATGTTCTTATAGAACGTTAGCGCTCTATTTAGTAAAGGTTCACAAACAAGAACCGGGATTCGTGCAAGGTGTCATTAATGAGTTAGCTCATGAACACAGCAACCCCCAAACTCTGACTCCACAACAAGTGCTTGGTGCCATTCAATTGAAACTGGACAATGACTCCCCAATTAACTGGATACCAGACTAATGGATAGGAATAACTATTAATAGTATCGAACTGGGCTGTTGTATTGGCCCCTATATAATGCTGCTGCGCATTGACGGGATAAAGTGCGTTAGCGAGATATAAAACAGATGCCTGATTTATATCGAACTCATATTAATTATTTTTTTTCATAAGCCGAGCCTTGTCTCGCTGCCAATCCCGATCTTTAATGGTATCCCTTTTATCATGCGTTTTTTTACCTTTAGCCAATGCGATTTTCATCTTGACCCGATTGCGCTTCCAATAGAGCGATAACGGAACCAAGGTATAACCTTGACGTTCAACACTGCCGATCAATTGATTCAGTTCTTTGCGGTTAAGCAATAACTTGCGTGTTCGTATCGCATCAGGGGCAAGGTGGGTGGACGCCGTTGGTAAAGGTTGAATCTGAGCCCCTAATAGAAAAGCCTCACCATATTTTATTATTACATGCGCATCTGAAAGATTAATTTTACCTGCGCGCAGGCTTTTTACTTCCCATCCTTCGAGAATTAAGCCAGCTTCGTATTCATTTTCGATAAAATAATCAAAATGTGCTTTTTTATTAACAGCGATAGTAGCACTTTGCTGTTTGTTGGTAGTCATGAATCTCGAATATTTAACTAAAAAAATAATTATACATGTATCCCACATACCACAGTAGCGTTTATTTTTGTTTAGACGAGGCAAAACTGATCGAGCAGCGCAGTTTATATACGGCTAAATGAGCGGCAGAAAATCATTATTAACGGCGTAATAAAATAAAATGCTGCTATTGTCGAAATACACGTCTTTCCTCTAGGATATAAAAGCTTCTTTTAGACAACCAAAGGACTCATTATGAAACTGGGTGATCAGATAACGTCTTCCAACTTTACCGCAACAAATGGCTTGCAGGCTAATCTGAAAATATATCAAGGCAAATGGATCGTTTTATATTTTTATCCAAAAGACGCAACACCAGGCTGTACCACAGAAGGGCAAGATTTTCGGGACGCTTATGCAGAGTTCCAAAAACTCAATACGGAAATATTGGGTATCTCCCGTGACAGCTTAAAATCACATGAAAACTTTAAATGCAAGCAACAATTTCCCTTTGAATTAATTAGCGATCCGGATGAAATCTTGTGCCAACAATTTGATGTGATCAAGATGAAATCAATGTATGGAAAGCAAGTACGAGGCATTGAGCGGAGTACTTTCCTTATCGATCCACAGGGCATTTTACGCCATGAATGGCGCAAAGTAAGTGTTAAAGGGCACGTCGCTGAAGTCCTGCAAACCTTAGCGAAACTCCAAGGATAAACCAGAAACTACGTATTCTTTCTATCCATATTATTTTTGTACTGAACAAAACGTTGAAAACCCTTACTAAACAAGGGTATTGAGTCTAATAAGGCTTGACTGAGTCCCAAGCCCTCAGCACAATGAATCTTTTAGCTGATAGGATGAAATCATGGATATGGGGAATAAAGACACAAAACTGTTCGTACTTGATACGAATATCATGATGCATGATCCTACGGCCATCTACCGTTTTGAAGAACATGACATCTATTTACCCATGGTTGTTTTAGAAGAATTAGACAGCCACAAAACAGGGATCTCTGAAGTCGCTCGCAACGTGCGACAGACTAACCGCATGTTAGTCGAGTTGATGAGTAATGCCAACCATCAAGAGATTGTTGCCGGCTTGCCCATTCCCAGTTTTATCACTTCTGATAAAGTAAAAAGCAGCGGGCGCTTATTTTTTCAGACTGATGAATTTGAGCAAATCCGCCCGCCGTCACTGCCTGGACACAAAGCCGATAATACAATTCTTGCTACTGCCTTAGGTTTGCAGAAAAAATACCCTGAGCGGCAAGTCATTATTATTTCTAAAGATATCAATTTACGCATTAAAGCAGGAATTCTGGGTATTCCCGCTGAGGATTATTACAACGATAAAGTACTTGATGATGTCAATTTATTGCATAGTGGCATCCACATTCTTGACAATGATTTCTGGGATACGCATGCAAAAAATATCGAGGCCTGGCAAGAAAATGGTAAAACTTTTTATCGCATCAGCGGCCCACTAACCAATCAATGGAATTACAATGATTGTATCAGTACTCATGATAATCAATTTCAGGCAATCGTAAAGGAAATTGCTGAGGGCAGTACAGTGGTACAATTGGCCCGCGATTTTACGCAAACCAAACATTCCGTGTGGGGAATTAATGCCCGTAACCGCGAACAAAACTTCGCCTTGAATTTATTGCTGGATCCAGACATTGATTTTGTTACGCTGCAAGGCTCAGCAGGGACCGGAAAAACCTTATTGACGATTGCTGCAGGCTTAACCCAGGTCTTGGATCAAAATCGTTATAATGAAATTTTAATGACGCGAGTAACGATTCCTGTCGGTGAAGACATCGGTTTTCTCCCAGGAACAGAAGAAGAAAAAATGACGCCTTGGATGGGGGCGTTAATGGATAACCTCGAAGTACTGCACAGTTCTCAAGAGGGTGGCAGTTTTGGCCGAGGTGCTACGCAAGATTTACTCCAGAATAAAATTAAGATTCGCTCACTCAATTTTATGCGCGGCCGTACTTTTTTAAACCGTTTTATCATTATCGATGAAGCACAGAACTTAACTTCCAAACAAATTAAAACCTTGGTCACGCGGGCAGGACCAGGAAGCAAGATTATTTGCCTTGGCGATATCAAGCAAATTGATACGCCCTATTTAACTGAAACAACCTCTGGCTTAACGTTTGCTGTCGATCGATTTAAACATTGGCAACATAGTGCTCACATGACGTTAACACGGGGTGAGCGATCAAGGCTTGCTTATTATGCGGCAGAACATTTATAGTACGTGTTTTAACAGAGGATAAATAATGAACACTCAAGCCATCACCTTTGATGACGTCCTATTGGTTCCTGCCTATAACCATCATGAATCAAGGCGAGTGGTCAATACCAGCGTAACTGACCGGTTGGCTAAATTAACTCTGGAATTACCAGTGATAAGTTCTAACATGGACACTATCACTGAAAGCAAGATGGCCAATTTCATGCACAGCAAAGGAGGTATTGGCGCGCTGCACCGTTTCTTAAGCATTGAAGACAACATCAAGGAATTTAAACTCTGTCATGGGAAGGTCTTTGTTTCTGTCGGTTGTACTGACAGCGAATTGCAACGAGCCGAAGCACTGCGGGATGCCGGAGCTGATTTTTTCTGCGTAGATGTGGCCCATGCGCACGCCAAATACGTGGGTAAAACACTGAAGAGTCTGAGACAATTGCTGGGAAGCCGTTGCATCATGGCAGGCAATGTCGCCACTTATGCTGGCGCAGATTACCTGGCCTCATGCGGAGCTGACATCATTAAAGCGGGTATTGGTGGCGGCTCTGTCTGCAGTACTCGAATTAAAACAGGCTTTGGAATTCCTATGCTCACCTGTATTCAGGATTGTGCCCGTAGCGATCGTTCAATTGTTGCCGACGGCGGTATCCGCACTTCTGGCGATATCGTCAAAGCCCTGGCTTTTGGTGCCGATTTTGTGATGATTGGCGGCATGCTTGCAGGTACTGAGCCCACACCAGGTGCAGTCATTAGTAAAGAAGACGGTAAGCAAGTAAAGCGCTATCGTGGTATGGCTTCACGTGAAGCACAGGAAGATTTTTTAGGCCAAATGCATGAATGGAAAACAGCCGAAGGTGTAGCAACGGAAGTCACTTATCGCAATAACCAGGATGCCATTATTGCCGATATCGTGGGTGGTTTACGTTCAGGATTAACCTATGCCGGTGCTGATACCATCAGTGAATTGCAACGTAAACTTAATTATGTTGTTGTCACTCAGGCTGGTCGTTTGGAAAGCTTGCCCCACAAATTAATGGAAAGTTAAATCGCATAGACTTGGCGCGACAAATCGCGCCAAGTCAATTACTGTGATAACGTTGTTGATGTGTCGAGACTTGGTGCCTCCGGTTCCGGGCTATTATCAGTGCCATTAAACATTTGTGCCAACCCATCATATTCATTGTTTTCATCCATATCCGGTACTGAGGTTGATTGGGTGTCAGAAGACATCTTGGTCAGGTTAGAGGGACTGGGGTCTTGAGGTCCTTCATCTACCATTGCTGTATAAGCTTCATCTACCTCTTCTTCATCCATTTGCTCATCTACTTCTTCATCCATTTCCTCATCTACTTCTTCATCCATTTCCTCATCTACTTCTTCGTCCATTTCCTCATCTATTTCTTCGTCCATTTCCTCATCTACTTCTTCATCCGTTTCCTCATCTACTTTTGGCTTCATATCTTGCATTTCGATTTCTTCAGGCCCATCCTTTGGCGCATCCTTGGAAGAAAATTTGTCCTTTATTTTATCTGCAAGAGCAGTTGCTCCGGCTACGATGCCGTCTTTCGCCATTGTTGCGCCGGCTACTATACCGTCTTTCACCAGACCTGCACCGGCTACTACCCCTTCTTTGACCTTATTTGCAGCAGCACTCGCAAGCCCTTTTATTTTCCCTTCCACTGCATCTGTAAGCGGCTTATGGATTTCTTTCACTATATCGAGAATGTCTTGCATCAACTGAATCAAAGGCTCTTCATGTTCCTTTTTTTTCTTTTTCTTTTCATCACCCTCATCTTCGGCCTTTGGAGACTTAGGTTGTTGAGGCGCAGGGGTCTTGGGCGCTGCCTTTTTCGCATCAGGTTTCTTGCCTGTTGGCTGGGGCTGCGTTGGTTGCGTCTGCGTCGGTTGCGTTTGGCTTGGACCACCAGTACTAGACCCCTTAGGTTTAGGAGTAGTTGGTGTTGTTGTATCATTGACCGGATCGCCCATAGTATTCACCCTAAATTTCTTAACTCTATTAATTTAAAGATAGCATATCAAAACTTACGATAAGCTTATGCGATAAACTATAGTTCAAATTAATGGAACTAGTTTATTAGCCTTTTTGACTTATTTTATTTCTGGCTTTACCAATTTTATAAAAAATTGCCTTTCTTCTGCTATTGTTATTAAATCTGCTACTGTTTTAACAGTAAAGCACGTTATATTCACATAATATCAAAGTAACCGCTGTAAAAGGGGTAATCAAAGCCTTATTTACACTTATTTTGCAAATTTTTTTATCATAAGGATCTGAATGAATATTGATGCTTTTCGTTGTATGCGACGGGGCGTACAGCTTTTTTCTTTAACCCAAGATGATTTTTCTTTGATGGCCCCCATTGAGCAGCGTAATGGGAAAAAGCAGCGAGCCTTATTATTGTTACACGGGTTTTCATCTTCCCCAGCTGTTTTTCGTGATTTACTACCCTCCCTTGCTTACTATGATGCTGTAATTTGCCCGGTGCTACCAGGACATGCAGCCAATCTTGATAGTTTCGCGCAAAGCAAGGCAAGTGACTGGTTTGTGCTGGCTGAGCAAACTTGTGAATTATTAGTTAACGAATTTACTCAGGTTGATGTCATGGGATTATCTCTTGGAGGATTGTTAGCCTGTCACCTGAGTAATCGTTTCCCGCTCCATCATCTTTATTTATTAGCACCAGCACTGGATTTACGTCTAAAGATTAATCGAACATTGGGTCTGGCAAAACTATTAAACTATTTGGGTTTTAGTCAGGTACGAAGTGTAGCTGGGAATTTATATACCGATGAGCATTGTGAAATTTCTTACCGCAAGATACCCCTTGCAGTTATTATCGAAGTATTAACCTCTATTAGGCAATTTCAGTTTTCACCGCCTAACTGTCCTACCGATTTATTTCTTGGCTGCCATGATAAAGTCGTCGCCTCCTGGCAGGTCGCAGCTCGCTTTGCCAATATGGAAAATGTGACTATTCACTGGCTCGCCAATTCAGCGCATATCATTCCTCTGGATGGCGATACGGATAGCGTCCTAACCTGTATCAAACAGAACAATATGGCTAATAGCTAGCTGATTCAAACTAATACCGCTATTTATTGTAGCGATCGTACTCACGCATAGCATACTGATCCCAATCTCGCATATCGAGGACAGAACCATCAAAAACCATGAAATCTGCCTTGGTATCAGGAATATTATAAAAATAAATATCACTGGCATCAGTAGCAAAGGTATGCTGATGCTTCACGGCGATAATATCTGCAACAGATTTATTATGTGTTTTTGCAAAGGTCCGTTTTGAGCGTAAATATCGACCATTGAAATGAGCTGTATCCCATAACTCCACGTCCAGTTTGTTGACTATACCTGCCAACTGGATAAAAGTCTTACCACGAGCTCGTATGGTCAGCGTATCCGATTTTATCCAATACATGCTCACCCAACTCTGACCCGCCAAATCGAGCTTGGCTAAATTCAACATACCCGCTAATTGCAACCTTGTTTTACCAAGCAACGTCAATTGCAAATATTTACCGTTAACACCGCTGAGTTGGACATTCCCTCCACCACTTATCTTCACTTTACGCAATACAATGGAACCACCCAATGTTGTTCTACCTGGATTATCAATTGCAAGATCAAGAAGTCCTGAGCGTAAATTAGTACCCGTAATAGTGCCTGCACCACGATAAGTGAAGGAATTTAAATAACGACCACGAATTTCGGCTCGAACAGCTCCGCAGCGAGGATAACCACTACCCAGATTAATAATCAGCATACCATTGACTACTCGTGTAGATACATGGATTAAATCACTGGGATTTCCATATAAGATGACCTGTGGACGGGCATAGCCAGTATGCAAATTAACATTGATCCGGCCTTCGACAAGGACCTGATTGAAAGAAGGTACTTGCCTGTTTTGCACCGCTTTAATTGCAACTGGAGGCAGATGAGCCGGTGCTCTCGCACAACTCGACGCTAATAATACGATAAAAAACAAAGAGAAAAACCGCATCAACATGGCCCACATTCCATTTACACGAATTCCCCTACATTAGAGGAAGTTAGTACAATGCGCAAGATTAGCCGTTAACTGCTATCTCAATTCGCTGTGACAACTCTTAGTCCGGTGAAAGAAAGTTGCTAAAAAACAATCAATTTTGCAACCAGTCAATGAAGTCAGAGCCACTATCCAAGAGAAGAAATCACTGCGCGAGTACACCCGAATATCAATTCAGCTAAGGTTTACACATATTGACCAGCTGCCCAACCTGACGACCAAGCCCATTGAAAATTATAACCACCTAGCCAGCCACTCACATCCAGGACTTCACCGACAAAATAAAGACCGGGCAAATGATTAACTTCCATCGTTTGTGACGACAGTACTCGCGTGTCCACACCGCCCAAGGTCACTTCAGCAGTCCTGTATCCCTCCGTACCATTGGGTTTAATACGCCATTGCCGTAAACGTTGTCCGATTTCTTGCAAAATTTTGTCAGATAACGTTTGTAACTCTCGTTCTAATAAAGATTCCGCTACCAAAGTAGCAACCACTCGCTTGGGCAAAACTTCCTCCAAACAATGCTTTAAACGGCTCTGTGGAGCCAAGCGCTTACGTTGTGGCAAGTGAGAAGCCCATTCATCATTGGTATCCAGATCAATCTCCAAGATCCCGCCTGGTTGCCAATAAGATGAAATTTGCAACATTGCTGGCCCGCTTAAACCACGATGGGTAAACAGCATATCCAGGGAAAAGCGTTGATTATTACAAGACACTTCGCAGGGCAAGGAAATACCTGATAACACGGCCAAACGCTCTTTTTCTTCAGGTTGTAAAGTGAAGGGGACCAATCCGGCCCGTGTAGGCAATACTGGCAAACCAAACTGGGTAGCCAATTGGTAACCGTAGGGAGATGCACCCATAGTTGGAATGGATAATCCCCCTGTTGCAACAACCAGGGATTGGCAAAATAACTGCTCTCCCTTTGTTAACCTTAAAGCATAGCCATTATCTGTCTTCTCTACGTGATTAATAGCAGTATTTAAACGTATTTCGACTTTTGCTTGCTCGCAGCAACTCAAGAGCATGGCAACAATATCAGAAGCCTTATTATCACAAAATAGTTGGCCATGTGATTTCTCATGGAAGGGAATACGATGCTTTTTCACCAGATTGATGAAATCAAAAGACGTATAACGTTTAAGGGCAGATTTACAAAAATGAGGATTTGCAGATAAATAATGGCGGGCCTCTACCTCGTAATTAGTAAAATTACATCGCCCACCACCAGACATCAGGATCTTCTTGCCAACCTTGTTAGCATGATCAAGAACTAGTACTCGCCGCCCTCGTTTTCCTGCTTCTATGGCACACATCAAGCCAGCAGCACCAGCACCAATTATGATTACGTCTGAATTTCTCATAAAAATGAAAAGCTCGCTCCCCTCTAGTAGCGCACAAAGTCCATTACTAGAGGGGAGAAGATTGGAGAAACAGCAGGATTATTATACAGCGGTTACATCTTCCGCTTGTAGACCTTTAGGTCCTTTGGTCACCATGAACTCGACGCGTTGACCTTCTACCAAAGTTTTACGACCAGCTGCGCTATTGATCGAACGAAAATGAACGAATACATCGTCTTGACCATTATCACGACTGATAAAACCGTAACCCTTATCATCATTAAACCACTTGACGTGGCCAGTTTCTTTCACAGACATTTCTACTTTCCAAATTAAATTAAACACACACTTGCGTTAAACAATCCAAGCCAGAATCATCATAGGGAAGCAACGCGATAAATTCGCTACTTTGAACTACAAAAGGAGGGATTTTCACGAAGAACAATGTTTCAGCCAGGAAATCTAAACTACAAGTGGCTCCATTATACTCTAGTGTTTATAAAATAGCGAGAATCAACAATAAATATTTATGGACTCCTTTAATAAGGAAGCCCCCTATTTTATTTTTCCAAGAGTCATCACTGGCGAGGTAAAATCTGGAAGCAAGGTTTTTAATTGCTGAGCAAAATGTAACAAAAACCTGTCTCGCCCTTTGGCAGCAGCAAATTGTACTGAGAGTGGGAAATGATTATGACGCATCACAGGGATTGTCATGGCAGGTAGCCCCGCTTGATTAAACAAGGCAGTAAAGGGTGTAAAAGCAAGATTTTTTTGCAAATAATGACTAAAATCATCATTGGTTGGTAAGCTGCCGATAGGAAGAGGCCATTGCGCCAAGGCAGGAGTTAACACGAAATCAACCTGGTTGAATAGTGCATGAAGAGGGCGTAAGAGTTGGTAGAGCTTGTTTTTTGCTGTAATTAATTGGGATGCAGACAACTTCTTCCCTTGTCCCATTAATTCCCAGGTAAATGGCTCTAATTCCTTTTTTTGCACCTTACGCCCAAGCAACTGTTGTTGATTTTCAATTTCAGCACAGGTGTTGGCTGCAATGAGGCATAAAGCGGAGGCAGCAATTCCCTCCAGATCGAGAGACAATTTATAGGAGCTCACCTGATGCCCGGCTCTTGTTAATATAGTTATTGCTTGTTCGAAGGCGTCCAAACAAGGTTTATCAATAGGCACAACTGCAAAAGCCCCCTCAAGACATGCAATTTTTAAAGGTTGAAAGCACTGCTCATCGTGCTGTGGATGGACTACGTTTGGTTTAGGTTCAGGTAACACATTGGTAGCGAGTAACTCAAATAAAAGGGCTGAGTCATCTACACTACGAGTTAATACGAAATTGGTTGACAAACCTGACCAGGCTTCACCAACCCAAGGGCCGACAGGCATTAAACCGGGAGTAGGCTTAAACCCAAATAATCCACAACAAGCCGCAGGTATGCGGATAGATCCCCCGCCATCGCTCGCCGTAGCGACGGGTGCAACCCCAGCGGCTACGGCGGCAGCTGAACCGCCTGAAGACCCCCCTGAAGTACGACTTAAATCATAGGGATTACGGCAAGGGCCAAGTAAAGTTGACTCTGTCACATAAGAAAGGCCGAACTCAGGCACATTGGTTTTTGCGAAGGGCAACATTCCCAAGGCCAATAGACGATCAATAAAATCACTATTTGATGACGAAACAGATGTCGTCAAAAAAGTTGAGCCGGCTGTATAACGCACTCCCTGCATGGAAAAACCCAAGTCTTTCACTAGTACTGGCACACCGTAAAAAGGTTCATCACCACGCATCTTTTTCAATTGCTGACGTGCCCAATCACTGCAATCAGTAATTATTGCATTCAGTTGTGGATTGACTTCATACATGCGCTGAATAGCACAAGCCAACACTTCTTCAGGACTGACTTCTCTTTCTTTGATAAGTTTTGCCAAACCTCGTACATCTTCCTTACAGTACTCAGCAAGCTGCATACCCCCCCCTAGAGTCGATGAATAGGAGGCAGCGGAGTCATTTTGCTATTCTCCGACCTTAGTTTTGCCCCTTTGAAAGAAGTAATAGCAGCCCATAAAGCGGTTCCCTGCCAAGTTTTCTGTGGACTGACATCCTGGTAAAGAGCCTGGGCTAATTGATTAATTTCTTCCTTGAGCCTGGTGTCATCCACCATTTTCTCCACATCAGTTAAATTCAACAAATTCGCTTCAGGCCATTGAAAGCGGGCCCATTTAAGCAAGGCATCACGCGCTTCAGTGGCATGATTATCTAAACAAGCTTTAGCCAACTGCTTCATAACTTGACCTGCTGTTTGCCTTTCTGCCTGTTGTCGCCGTTGTCTATACCATAGTCCAAGTGTAAGTAACCAGGCTATAGCAAAAGCACTGGCTAGCCACCAAGCAACATTGGTTTCTGGGCGCAATGACGGCAGAGTACTTTGCTGTTCTTTCTTAGCATCTACCTCTGTTGTATGCGCCACCGGCTCTGTATTAGCAACAGCAGCAGACGCAGACTGCTTTGTTTCACCAGCAGAAGCCACCACATTCAAAGTAAGTGCTGGTAAAGCGCTTGTTTCTTTTTTACCAGTTGTTGTATTGAACCAGGTTAGTTTAATAGCGGGTATGCTTATTTGCCCCGCTTTGTTAAGTAAATAAGTCGCCTTCACAGTCGTAGAGCTGACTAAATTCGGATGTTTAAAACTAGTTTTTTCCTGGGGTTTTTCGGGATAAACACTAAATTGGTCCGAACTCCCAAAATCCAGGGTTGGTAACAATTGTGCGGGCACAGCCACGGCACTCAACTTGACAGTACGTACTAACGTGTCACCCTGCATTAAAGTAATTGTGTTTTTATCATAGGTCTCAGAGAGAGAAACCTGTTTCGCAGCGAGCCAGTATTTATAGCCTGCAAGTCTTGGTTTAACATGAAGAACAGTCGGCTTGGCTTGGAGATGAACCCGTTTTGGAGTCACACTATAAATCAAGGCGTTGAAAGCTGGTGGGTTAATTTTCAAATCCCCACTTTTTTGTGGAAAGATAGCATATTGCTGTTCTTCAACAGCATAGATCTTGTTGTTACTGGAAATCTGGTAATGACGTCCTTGCCCAAGAGGAATCATTAACGCATCTTCCACCTGAGGGGGTTGATAAGATGCATCGAGCAACCTGCTGCTATAGTATAATCGGGTAGTAAAAATAACCTGTTGATTTACAAAGGGAGTCTTCACACTCACGTCAGTCTCTAAAACAGCATCTTGCTGAGGCGTTTGCGGCTGAACATTCGTTGTTGGTGTTTCTTCCGAAGTCACTTCTATACTGCTTGCCTTCGTATATTCTTGACCTATTTGCAGCGATGGGATAGTTAAAACCCCATTGCGGTTAGCCGTTAACGTTATTATCCATTGACTAACAGAATGTGCTTGGCCATTAATAACACTGTAATTCATACTGCGTTCCGTACCAAGAATGGTAAAATTTTTTTGTAATGGTGTTAAATCAGGAACGCTATCAACAGTACTATCCAGTGTTAAAGTTAAGCTAAAAGGCTGGCCTAATTGTACCTGCGTTACGTCAAGTTGTACGGTGACATCCGCAAAAACTACCTTTAGACAACAACAAAGAAATAAACTTATTAAAATTCGCTTCATTCATACCACCCACTTTGTCTACGCATGTGATCACGTAAAAATTTCTCCCGCATCAAACCACCAGGATCATCGGGAATTAAGCGCAACCATTGCTCTTTTGCCTGTTGTTTTTCATGCTCTAGGGCAGCTTGCTCTTTGGTTGTGGCTCCCTGACCCATCTCTTTTTCACTCTGCTGCGTTTTGCTTTCTTGATCTTTACTCTGCTGGTCTTGGCCTTGCTGGTCCTTCCCTTCCTGGCCGTTACCTTCCTGGTCTTTGCCTTGCTGGTCTTTACCTTGCTGGTCTTTACCTTGCTGGTCTTTGCCTTGCTGGTCTTTGCCTTGCTGGTCTTTGCCTTGCTGGCCGTTACCTTGCTGGTCTTTACCTTGCTGGTCTTTACCTTGTTGGTCTTTACCTTGCTGGTCTTTACCTTGTTGGTCTTTACCTTGCTGGTCTTTGCCTTGCTGGCCGTTACCTTGCTGGTCTTTACCTTGCTGGCCGTTACCTTGCTGGTCTTTACCTTGCTGGTCTTTACCTTGCTGGTCTTTACCTTGTTGGTCTTTACCTTGCTGGTCTTTACCTTGCTGGTCTTTACCTTGCTGGTCTTTACCTTGCTGGTCTTTACCTTGCTGGTCTTTGCCTTGCTGGTCTTTACCTTGCTGGCCGTTACCTTGCTGGCCGTTACCTTGCTGGCCGTTACCTTGCTGGTTCTTGCCTTGCTGATTATTGCCTTGTTGCTGCTGCTTTTCTTTTTTTAATAGCTCTTGCAGCAAATTACGATTATAAATGGCATCTTGATTGTGCGGGTTTAGTGCCAAAGCCTTCTCATAGGCCTTAATTGCTTCTCCATATTGCCCTAAATGGGCCAATGCGTTCCCCTGATTGTAGTACCCCTGTTCATTTTGGAGTGATTGAAAGTCTTTTGCTGCCTGTTCATAATGCCCTGCACGATAAGCTGCAGTAGCACGCCAATCTCCCTGCTGAAAAGTTTTTTCTGCTTTATCAAACTGCTTTTGCTGCATAAGCATTTGTGCTTGCTGATCTTTCGTCACCCATAGCTCAGGCCAGCTAAAAGTATAACCAGAATTGGCAAGGCTCCATAAGAAAATGCTCCATAGGACTCTCATGTAGCGATCCTCTGTAACCATCCACGCCGGAATACCGGTAATAAAAAACCAAGCGCAGGGAGTAAAAACCAACGCCCTTCATCGCGCCACATAGGAATATCATTGTGTTGACTTCGACTATATTGTTGTTCGGTTACGGTATTTTTTAGCCAATTCTCTAAATCAGCCGATGTGTCGGTAAAAGACACTAGTTGTCCTTTCCCCGCCACCGCCAGACGCTCGAAAAGAGGATTAAGCGTTTTATTGGCTAGAATGGGCATTACTGAAGTAAAAATCTGTTTGTTTGCCAACTTGCTAGCCACTTCTAAAGCGGCAAGACTGGGAGTCTCTGCAGTCAATACCAATAGTTGGCCATGATCAAACCCTGCCTGGGTTATCAACTCTCCAGCCTCTTCAAGTGCACTATCTAAACGTTGTCCTTCCACCGGCATAATATCTGGAGTTAAGGAGTCCAATAGGGCGTCGATCGTCTGTGCATCCTCAGTCAATGGTGAAACAACAAAGGGTTCACCGGTATAAACCACCAAACCTAATTGGCCAGCATCCCGACGTTTAAACAAATCATGCAATTTAAATTTAGCGCGATTTAAACGGTCGGGTACCAAATCTTTTGCCAACATAACATCTGACATATCCAATACTAATACTCTTGGCTGTATTTGCAGATAAGCTGGCACCGGCAAGCGAATCCAGGCAGGACCAGCCAAACTAAAGCTCATACATAGGCCACTAAGTAATAAAAACAACAAGGCACCATGCCGTTTTCCTTGCTTTTTAGACTGTACCAAGTAGTTAAGTAAATGACTATCACAAACAGTCGCCCATGCTCCCATACGCGGACTTTGCCGCCATAAACACCCAATAAAACCCAGCAAGGGTAAACAGGTTAGTAACCACCAGGGACGAAGGAAATGGAAATCTGCCATCATGATGAAAACTCCCGGCGGGCAGAAATTGATTTCAAACTGGTCCATATAGCTATCTTTCTAATGAGCCAATACAACAATAAAAAGAGCGCTAGAGCCAATGGCCAAGGATAATAATCATGCTGCGGGCGAATCGTTGCGTCTTCCTGTGTTACAGTCTCTAATTGGTTTATTGTTTCATAAATAGTTTGTAATGACTGGACATCAGTTGCTCTAAAATAGCGCCCCCCTGTCACTTTTGCTATCTCTTGCAACGTTTTTTCGTCCAGATCAGGGGAAGCATTCATGTTAAAAAAAACCCCATTGAATGCGCGAGGATCCCCCTCTGCACCTAAACCAATCGTATAAACTTTAATCTCATCTAATTTTGCCAATTCAGCAGCTTTTAATGGTGCCAATACCCCTGAATTATTGGCGCCATCAGTGAGCAAAATAATCATGCGTCCTTTAGCTGGAACATTTTGCAAACGCTTCACGGCCAAACCAAGCGCATCACCTATGGAAGTAGTTTGTCCTGCCAAGCCAACACTGGCATCTTCAAGTCGAAGCAATACAGTATGGCGATCATAGGTGAGCGGTGTTTGTAAATAAGCGCGACTACCAAAAAGAATCAACCCAATTCGGTCACCTATCCGCTCACGCACAAATTGTTCTGCGGTGCGTTTAACAATAGCCAAGCGAGTAGCGGGACGACCACGCCATGTCATGTCATCCAGGGCCATACTGCCTGATAAATCAAGCACCAACATGATATTACGACCTTCTCTTGCTAAAGGTCTAGGTTCTCCTACCCAACGCGGGCCAGCCGCCGCAAGCAGTAATAACGACCAGATTAGCAAAAACAAACCTAGCTGTGCCTGACCGGCAAAAGTACGCTTTTGGTTGCTTACGATAGTCAACATGGCGTGATAAAAAGGAACTTTCAAAGCAGCGGGTAATTGCAACGTTGCACGTGGAATTAAAAACCAAATTAAAAAAGGTAACGGCAAAAAGAGTAGAATTCTTGGTTCAGCTAATTCGAACATGGTTTTCTCCGTTGCTTTATCCATTTTTCTGCACAAATAAACAGAGGATTTAGGTCCATGTTTTTTCCTGTTTGGTAAGGTGCTTCCAACAAGCAAGGACGTACTGAGTTAAAATCAACGCCTTTTGCGGTTTCATTTAAAAAAGCCAACCAGGCCTCGCCTTGTAAACCAGCTACCCTATCCCTAGGAAAATAGACTAAGGCTACGCGACGCAGTAATTCTGAAATTTCCATGCTGCTGCGCTGACTATTGCCAACCTGCTCATAGGCTTGCTGATAATGGGTCAATAATTGAAGTGCTTCGCGCTTAGCACGGCCAAAGAGATAACTACGGCGAAGAATGTAAAGTAAAAAAATAACACTGAGAACAACTAGTGAGATTAAAAAATACCAGCCAGGAGCCATTGGCCACCAGCTGATAGGGTTTGGCAATTGAATATCACGCAATTTTGCTAGCGCTGCTGATTCAGTCACGTGACCTCCGTGGAAAAGTCTGCCGTACTAATCTTGGTAGATCAGTTTCCGCGAGAACTTGTACATACTGAATTTGCAACCTTTTAAACTGCGACTGCAAATTTGCTAGTCGTAATTCGCAATAAGACTGGTATGCCTGACTTATTTCTTCAATTGTTGTATCGAGAAGAATTTCCTGCTTACCATTGGTCATTGCATAGTGGTTAGGCTTTGGTGGCAAGAGTTCCAAAGGATCGCAAATATGGTAGGCAAGGATATCATTATGCGCTCCCAATCGGGCCAAGTGTTGCTCACTCTCTCTATCCATCTGATAAAAATCGCTAAGAAGGACTATGACACTACCCGGCCGCGCCACACGACGCAAACGAACCAGAACATCACTTAATAGGCGAGGCGAAGTTTCCTCAAGATTTTCTTTACTATATTGACTTAATGCAGCCAAAAGCGGTAAAACGCCAACGTCACGGCTACGAGGTGTAAACTCATCATGTCTGGAGGATGAATACAATAAACCACCAATTCGATCCCCTTGCTTAATCGATGTCCAAGCAATCATCGCAGCTAAACGAGCAGCGACCACGGATTTAAATGCTAACCGTGTACCAAAGAACATAGACGCGTTAAAATCAACAATCAGGACAATGGGGCGCTCACGCTCTTCTTGATAAAGTTTAACATAGGGTTTGCCAGTACGCGCTGTCACACGCCATTCCATATGACGAATTTCATCACCAGCCTGGTAATTACGTACCTCAGCAAAATCCATCCCTCGACCACGTAGTTTAGAAAGGTGATTGCCAGCGCGTAAAGCATTACCTTCAGGCTGATAGTTAACTCTTTGGGCATAACGCTTTAATGCAATTAATTCGCTAAGTTCGACAATTACCCCATCACCCATGATAGACCTCAAGGAACTGCAATCAGGCGTAATAAAGAATCAATAAAATCATCGCTGCTCACTCCTTCTGCCTCTGCTTCAAAGCTTAATAAGATGCGATGACGAAGCACGTCATGAGCAATAAGATGAATATCCTCCGGTGTCACGTAATCACGCCCCGCAAGCCAGGCATGTGCTTTTGCACAACGATCCAGCGCAATAGTTGCCCGGGGGCTTGCTCCAAAGCGTAACCAGCGTGCCAATTCGTCGCTATAAATTGCTGGATTACGTGTAGCAACAACCAATTGCACTAAATAATTTTCCAGTGCTTCGCTGGTATGCACTCGTAAAACTTCACGCCTGGCAGCAAATAACGTGACTTGACTTAGAGGACTGACAGGAGCAGTGGTTACCTTTAAGCTACCCATTTCTTCTGCTTCACGGCGAGCCAGCATAAGAATATCACGCTCGACCTGAACATCGGGATAACCAATTTTCACGTACATTAAAAAACGATCAAGCTGTGCTTCTGGCAACGGATAAGTTCCTTCCTGTTCAATGGGATTTTGGGTGGCCATAACCAAAAATAATTCTGGCAAGGGATAGGTTTTTCCCCCTATCGTAACTTGCCGCTCGGCCATAGCCTCCAATAAAGCAGATTGTACCTTGGCAGGAGCACGATTAATTTCATCAGCAAGAATCAAATGATGAAAAATAGGGCCTGGTTGAAAAACAAAGGAACCGTTCTCGGGATGATAGACATCGGTTCCTGTCAGATCGCCAGGCAATAAATCCGGAGTAAATTGGATACGATGAAAATCTCCTTCGACAACCGACGATAATTCCTTGACAGCTCGTGTTTTTGCTAAGCCAGGCGCTCCCTCAACCAATAAATGGCCATCGGCCAGTAAAGCGATTAATAATCGCGATATCAACTCTTTTTGACCAAGGATGCGCCCGTTAAGATAGGCACTCAATTGTAACAGTTGTTCTTGCACTGTCAGTGCTGTAGTAACCTCTGGCTGTGTCATTTATCCCACCTTGGGTAAAAAAACATAATCCTAGCGTGAAACCAGCATTGTGCCAAGTTCAGCAATAGATATCCAATTAGTAAACCTAAGGCACTGCGCTGCCCCCTATTTTGACTGGCACCACACCTCCATTGCTATCTTGCAAAAGCTTATCATTTTTAATGTCATCCTGTAATTTTTGTGAAAAAGTTTTAACAAGTAATTGGGATTGTGACGGACTAAAGAAGCCTAATCGCCCTACCAGAAAAGTGCCAGTACCACTAACAATCCCCACTAAAAAACTGCTCGCTGCAGTACTAATCATTACCGTTAAACCCGCTCCTTTAAGAGTCGCTAATGCAGCGCCAATACCTCCACCGGTATAATTAGCAGCAACCATACCAAGTCCCGGAATAGCGCTATTTGCTCCTGAACTGAGACAAAATCCGCCTAATAAACCAAACATACTACCAAGGGAAACCCCTAAGAGAGTTCCCACTAAAGTAAAAGCAATCAGCAAGGTTTTTTGTGTCGGAGACAATGCAAGGATACTTTGCTCATAGGCCTGCACTTCGGCAATAAAGCATTTAAGCAGTTGCTGTTTCTCATTACCAGAAAAATTCGGTAACTGTGCAATAAGCTGTTGACAGCTTGTTAAAATTGCTTGGGTTTTGTCAATGATTGGGAGTCTTATTGTAATAGGCTCTTTATCAAGAGCACTCATCAGTGTATTAATATGGTCTGCAATCCACGATGCGGGCAGGGCGTCCTCAATCTGCTTGAAACAAAAATGCATTTTTGTCTGAATTTCAACGATATGAAATACCAATGCTGGATTAATGTTACTCAGAACAACTGTATTATCAGCTACCAGCAATTCTATTTGACAGTTTGGGTAGCTTGTTGGGGGAAGGCTTAGTTTAAACGCCTCATAAATAAGGTTAATCCTTCCGTCACTATTTTTTATATAAATTTTGCCAAAATTATCTCCTGCTTGACTTCTCTTAATGTTGTCAGGATTGGATTGAAAGCTACTATCAATGGTAACCATTGTTCCTTCCAACCCCTCATTTGCTTGCAATGCGCTCTCAATACGATTCGCTTCAAAATAAAGATAATGTTGGATCAATGGAGCACTCTGCCCAAAAATCCCTTTTTCTTTTATCTTGCTTAAGGAAACAAATCGCTCTGCTTCAGGGATAGGCGATTCAACAAGCGTTGGGGCAGAAGCGGCCACCCAAACATCCGCTTCAACCAGAAATAAAGCCCAATTATTTTCGTGAGCTATTATTGTACTATGTTCGTATAAACGGCGCGGATCCCTTAGCTCTAAACCAAACATTTTCCTTAATCCAGGCCCCAGTGCATCAAGCTCTGGATAATAAGGCTCCAGGCAATGCTCTCTGGTACCAAGTATCTCACCCAGAGAACTAGTACATTCTGTAATTGCAAGCTCACCCTGCTTATTTAAAACGAGCACCGATTGGTAATTAATTCGATTCACTGCCATGCTGTCTAAAATCGCATCAACAGAAGCAAATAGCAGCGACCGTTCTTTGACGACTACATCATTGACAGGAAAGCTCCAAATAGAGCAAAGAGTCTTTGCAATCATCATTGGCTCGCCAGGCGCATCAACTATTATTTCTACCTGATTATTTTCCTTGATAGTAAGCTTTATACCATAAGGCCGCATTGTGCGTTCATGGAAGAGACGTTTAGCTTTCGATGGAACCCTTTCCATCGCTCCACGACCAGTTTTCGGATGTGGCAACCCATATTTAGTAAAGTAAGAGAAATTTTGCTCACCGACTAATACTGCTTCAACTTCATGTTGCATCAATCGATTTAAAACCACAGCTTCTGTATTTACTGTATCTACCTTTACAGTAAAATTGTTTTTGCCTTGAACAGCTTTAGGCGGATTGGGAAATCCAAGGATGAAAGGAATAATGGAGAATAGCTCATGGTGAACCGTAGCCGGTGAATACTCGTTCATATGCAAGACAAAATTAAACCTGAGATCTTTCTCCGCTTCATTCCATTGGATATTACAAGCGTCCGGATTAGTCGTTTCACAAATTATTCTGGTAATTTTATTAAGTCTTAATAGAGCTTGATCTTCTGCCAATAATTGCTCCATCGGCTTTGCACTTATCATGCTTTAATTTCCCTAATAGACCTAAGCGACTCTTAGGCAGAACTTTTCATTATGGGCAATAAAAAATCTTACTATATAGCCTGTGAGGATTTTTATGCCTTCTCCTAAACCGATTGGTATTCACTTTGTAACTCTATGGGCATTAACTGTTGTACACGTTCATAAAGCTCAATAATTTCAACGCAGAAACCATGCAAATCCTGTCGATCTTCCCAAAGCTCATAATCGACCCCTTTACGAAAGGCTTGGTGGCGTGCTAAATATTTCAACAGTTTCCTATCTTCATGAGATAATTCCAGTTCAAGACCTGATTCCAGTAATTCCATTAAGTTTTTGTGCTGGTTATTTTTTTTATGTTCATGGAGGAGGTATGCTTTGAATGTTAATTCAAAAGCCGCATACATGAGTGTGGTAATTGCCGCTAACGTATCGCAATTGGAATCTCCATACATGGTCACTTTGGCATTACCAGGTAATAAATACTCGGCGCAGTAAGCATGCTCCGTAGCTATCCGCATTAACTCTAAAGGTGAAAAAAATCGTTTATCCATAAAACACCTAAAAATTAGAGGATTATAACCGGCTCTTTACTAATTCGCATCTTCTAATTTTGCGAGACCTGCCCAATAGATCGCTTGCATAACCTATCTTGTTAGTTCTCTTGTTGCATAATTATTTTTCTGGCTGTATAGGCTGTGTATAATAGAAGCAATTGTAGCGGACTGTGAGTAGTCTTTAATAGATTTTCTCCTTATTATGATGCACTCTTTTCTCAATAGCCCTTTTAGTATTGGCTCTCTTCACTTGCCTAATCGTTTAATTCAAGGACCTTTGGCTGGTTTCAGTTGTGCTCCTTTCCGTGAATTGTTTTATCAATTTACGCCCCCTGCCTACTGCACAACCGAAATGATTTCTGCGCATGATGTCCTTCATAAGCATCCATTGACTTCACGCTATCTTTACCGCTCATCGTTAGAAAAAACGCTCAGCTACCAAATAGCAGGTAATGATCCAGAAATGATGGCCACAGCAAGCGCTTACCTCGCGAGCATCGGTGCTGATTTAATCGATATTAATTGTGGTTGTCCGAAAACCAAAATTCGCAAAAAAGGAGCCGGTAGCGCCTTACTCAGTGAACCGCAGCAATTGCTCAAGATAGTTAACAGTGTTCGTAAAATGATTACGCTTCCCCTAACAGTCAAACTTCGCATCCAAGGGAATGGTAATGATGTTGATCTGGCCAAAGCGATAGAGCAAGCTGGGGCTGATGCGCTTATTGTCCACGGCAGGCGTTGGAATGATGACTATAATATTGACTGTAATTTTGCCCAAATTGCCGCAATTAAAAGGGCTGTTTCTATTCCCGTCATCGCTAATGGCGATATCAGTGATAAAGCGAGTCTAACAAAAGCATTGATTAATAGTGGTTGTGACGGCTATATGATAGCACGCGCGGGAACTGGCAAGCCTTGGCTCTACCAAAATCTCCTTGATAAGACAGAGAATCATCCTGATACTGACACAATAAAAGCTCTTTTTATACAACACTTGCATAACCTGGCAAAATTGGAAAATGACTATAAAGCGGTGTTACAAAGCCGATCGTTATTACGCTATTACTTCAGAGCACAACTGAGTCCAACAGAATTGCAAATTTTTTACAAACTTGAACAACTTGAGGATATCGAAAGGGAATTAAAAAAACTGCCGCTCTAGGAAATGCTGCGTCCACCATCCACATTAACGATTTGCCCTGTAATAAAAGAGTTAGTCGCAAGAGCGAGCACCATTTGCGCAATATATTCAGGAGCTCCATGACGCTTTAAAGGTGTCTTAGCGATAATTTGTTGCTGTGTTTCCATATTTAGCATGTTGTTATCTTCAGGCCATGCTATGGCACCAGGGGCAATTGCGTTGACACGTACTTGAGGTGCAAACTCGCGAGCCAAGGCTTTTGTTTGCATTAGCAAGGCCGCTTTACTTTGGCAATAAACAGCATACCCTTTAAGCGGTTTATCTGCATGGATATCGGTAATATTCACGATACATCCTTCTTGATCTGCAAGATGGGGTCGAGCAGCAAGAGATAACAAGAAAGGTACTTTAACATTAACCGTAAACAACCTATCCCAGACGGTTTCATCGAAGATAGTACAATCACTACGTATAAATAATGAGGCATTATTTACCAATAAATCGACACGTCCTGCCCAGGCCAATACTGAAGCGATCAACTCGCTTGTTGCATTTGCGTCTGTCAATTCTTTTTGTAAAACATAAGCGCTACCAGAGCGTTGCTGATTTAAATCCTGTGCCAACGCTTCCGCGGCAGTCAGCGAACGATTACAATGGATAACAACCTTAAAACCAGCCTGATGCAGTTCTCTGACAATTGCAGCACCTATGCGCCGTGCCGCACCAGTTACCAAAGCCACTTTAGCGGCTTGTTTGTTGGCTTGATTCAAGGTATGTTCCCCACTTTTATAATTTTTAAGCAATTATGAGCCTACTTACATCTATTCGCAGTCAGATTATACAACAAGGGGACATGCCCTTTGTTGAATTTATGCAGCAAGCGCTATACGCACCTGATTTTGGCTATTATAGCGCGGGATTGCAAAAATTTGGGGCTCATGGCGACTTCGTTACCGCACCAGAATTAACCCCCTTGTTTGGCCAAACATTAGCCAAACAATGTAAACAACTCTTGTCAATAATGGCTAACCCTCTTCTTTTTGAATTTGGTGCGGGCTCTGGCCGCCTCTGTGTTGATCTCTTAAAGCAACTTGAACGTGATCAATGTTTGCCCCAGGCTTACCATATTATGGAAGTCAGTAGTCATTTACGCCAAAGACAAGAGGAATTAATACGACAGGAAATCCCTCATTTGCTTGAAAGGGTAACATGGCTCCATCGCTGGCCTGAACAAGCTTTCAATGGAGTGGTCATCGCTAACGAAGTACTTGATGCAATGCCTGTTCATCGTTTTTTAAAAACAAACGAGGGTGTATTGGAAAGTTTTATCACCCTGAATGCGCAACAGGAACTAACAGAAATTTTCAAGCCCTGCACAGACAAGCGATTGCTTGCTCATGTAGCGACTATTTTACCCCCCGAAAATAGACCCTATCAGTCAGAAGCAAATTTATTCATTGATGATTGGATACAACAATGTTACGCCATGCTGACTCAAGGCGCTGTTTTTTTGCTGGATTATGGCTTCCCACGCCATGAATATTATCATCCTGAGCGTAGCAGTGGCACATTAATGTGCCATTATCGCCATCACGCGCACAGCAATCCACTGATTCATGTCGGTGAGCAAGATATCACTGCCCATGTCGATTTTACTCATATTGCCGAAGCAGGTCATACAGCGGGCTTTCAGATTGCTGGTTATACGAATCAAGCCTCTTTTTTGCTTGCCAACGGTTTGTTAAGCTTACTGAATGAACTGGCTGAAGACCGTAATCGGATAAAGGCCCAACAAGCAGTTAAACAGTTACTTCAACCCAGTGAAATGGGCGAACTATTCAAAGTCATTGCCTTGACTAAAAACATTGAATTGGCTTTAACCGGTTTTCAATTGCACGATAAACGAGCGAGTTTATGATCATGAAAAAATATTTGACCACTGTTGAGCTACAAAAAGAATCGATGAAATTCTCAGCAGGACATACCACCATTTTTTCCGCAACCGAGCGTGAACCCCTGCATGGTCATATGTATACGGTTTATCTCGCTTTAACCACTTGGGTAGAAGAAAATGGGATGACCTTTGACTACCGCTATTACAAAGAGCGCATTTATAAATTATGTCATCACTTAAATCAAACCTTCTTAATGCCACAATTTTCACCTTTCTTGCAATTCTCAGAAGATAACGAACATTACTATTTTACTTTTAACCACAAGAGAATACCGTTTTTAAAAGAAGATGTTACCCTTATGCCACTGACCAATATTACAGTAGAAGAGCTATCACGTTGGTTCGTTGAGGAATTAATAAAAGACAAGACCGAATTGGATCGCCATCGCATAGAAAAAATCGTGGTTAAAGTTTTTTCAGCCCCCGGACAATCAGCGAGTCACGAGTGGCAGCGCAGCTAGATGACAGCAACAATCTACAAGGTTTGTATCCCGCATACCAATCGGGATTATTTCGATTATCTAGCAACTGACTGTTCACCTTGTATTGGAGCTCGGGTATGGGTTCCTTTTCGTCAGAAAACACGCTTAGGTGTGGTCGTTGGTCAAGGCTCCTCTGCAAACACTTATGACTCCATTAAGTCCATATCAGCAGTCATTGATGAGCAACCCCTCTTAAATGAAGCAATGCTCAGCTTATGTCAATGGGTAGCGAATTACTATCAGGCACCGCTATCAGAGGTTATCCCACTGGCCTTGCCCAAAAAATATCGTTTGGGGCAAAACAGCCAATTACCACTTGCTGATTACTATCAGTTGGCCTTAGCAGCAGAAGAAGCGCATACATTAATAGCTGACCGAGCCCGTAAGCAGCAC
The DNA here is from genome assembly GCF_048553315.1 of Legionella sp. ST3F1. Classification (NCBI taxonomy): domain Bacteria; kingdom Pseudomonadati; phylum Pseudomonadota; class Gammaproteobacteria; order Legionellales; family Legionellaceae; genus Legionella; species Legionella sp. ST3F1. The sequence continues at coordinate 181,288 of NZ_JBLZIO010000001.1, forward strand.
GCACTTATTGATTTTTTAAATAATCAAGCTATCCCTTTAAGCAAAAAATTATTAGTACAGGAAGGATTTAATTCCGCACAAATTGATGCGCTTCTGGCAGTTAACGCAATTACCCTGGTGCAAAAAATTAACTTACCTTGCTCAGGACAGGAAGCCACTGATAGCCCTCTCACCTTAAATAATGAGCAAGCTATTGCCGTGCAAGCCATTGCTCAGCAATTACATACCTATCATTGTTTCTTATTACAAGGCGTAACCGGTAGTGGCAAAACGGAAGTCTACCTACAAACAATCGCCAAGGTATTAGCCGAAAATCGTCAGGTCCTGGTTTTAGTGCCTGAAATCGGATTAACACCACAGCTATTGGCACGGTTTCAAGCACGATTCAAAGAGCCTATGGCAGTCCTGCATTCCAATTTAAATGAAAGCGAAAGGCAATTCGCTTGGCAGCTGGCAAAAGATAATTTAGTAAAGCTGGTAATAGGTACGAGAACCGCTATTTTTACCCCAATGCCTGCTTTAGGCTTAATTATTATTGACGAGGAACACGATAGCTCTCTAAAACAAATGGAGGGAGTCCGTTATTCCGCTCGCGACACCGGTCTAATACGTGCTCATTTAGCAAATATCCCTATTATTCTCGGCTCTGCCACACCAAGTCTGGAAAGTATGCATAATTGCACACAAAAAAAATACTCTCTTTTGCGTTTAAATCACAAGGCACTCGACAGTTCACCGCTCCATTATCAACTAATCGACATTCGCAACAAACCATTGCAACATGGACTGGCTGCTAATACCATCCATGCCATTGCTGAGCATCTCAAGCAAGGTAATCAGGTACTGGTTTTTATTAATCGGCGGGGCTTTTCTCCTGTTCTATTATGCCACCAATGTGGCTGGATGGCTGATTGCTCTGCTTGCGATAGTCATCTAACTCTGCACCGCCAATCAGGGCGCCTTATCTGCCATCATTGCGGAGCAACAAAAACAATTCCGCACCATTGTCTTGATTGCCATAGTAAAGAATTACTACCCATCGGAGCCGGTACTCAACGGATACATGAGTATTTGGCCGAACAATTTCCACAGACCAGGCTTCTGCGTATCGATCGCGATGAGATCCAAAAAAAAGACGCTTTGAATAAGCATCTTACAAGCATTCACAACGGCGAGGCCCAATTAATTGTGGGTACACAAATGCTCGCTAAAGGCCATCATTTCCCTCGCTTGACCTTGGTGGTCGTCCTGGATGCCGATGCCGGATTTTATAATCAGGATTTTCGTGCCATTGAGCGCCTTGGCCAACTGCTGGTCCAAGTCGCCGGCCGCGCCGGCCGTGCTCAATATGCCGGCCAGGTACTTATTCAAACGCATATACCACAACATCCCTTGCTCAATCGCCTCATTCAGGAAGGTTATGACTCGTTTGCTACTGCCTTATTAGCAGAGCGCCGCGAAGCTGAACTGCCGCCCTACCATTTTCTGGCAGTTATCAGAGCCCAAGATAAACAGACAAGTAAAGTGTTGGAATTTCTCCATGCAATCAAAGCACAATTGGTTCATCAAAAACTTAAAATCTTAGGTCCAGCACCGGCTCCCTTAGCTCGTAAAGCCGAGCAGCATCGCATGCAATTACTAATTAAATCGCCCTCACGTACCCTTTTGCAAGCCGCATTGACGGCGCTGAGAGAGTGGTTAACAATAAATAAATTAAGCAATAATATCCGCTGGAATGTGGATATTGACCCTATGGATTTATCATGACTGACACGAAGATAACTGTACACCAAAAAACCTTTGCCATTGAATGGGGTGATATGGATGCATTGGGTCATGTGAATAATGGCCGCTACTTTGATTACTTCCAGCAGGCTCGTATTGAGTGGTTGGAAAGCCTAAGTTTGGATATGAAACAACAAGTCGGTCCTGTCGTCATTCATGTTGCCTGCACTTTTCTAAAACCCATCGTTTATCCGGCAATCTTGACAATAAAGAGCAGTGTTCACAATCTCGGTCGTTCCAGTATTACGATGGATCATGATTTATACCAAGGCGAAACCTTGATGACCCAAGGAACAAGTAAAATAGTCTGGGTGGATTATCGCGCCAATAAATCTGTTCCTATCCCGGATTCAATACGAAATTTATTTTAGCCATTTAAGATTGAGCGCTTATTTTTATAACCTGCAAAGCAGCAAACCAGGACTATTCATGGCCAATATAGAGCAACCGCATCTGATCTCACACAACATCGCAGAGGAAACACTAGCTATTGTTGTTGATAAAATCGCCGCCCGAATTAAACAGGAAGGTGATAAACCTTATATTACCGTAACAGAACAACTTGATTTACTGAACCAATTAGCCGACTTTGATTTTGGCCGTTTCTTAATACAAAACCAGGGGATCAATGGATACTGGACTCATTATATGATTTACCATCCCCAAACCGGGCGTATCAGTGGTAAAAACAACCGCGGCCAACCCTTTACGGAGTTGGAAGCATTTATTCTCGATCGCTCTCCTCTGATGCTTGCAACACAAGAACGCTGTCAAATTTTCTTGCAAGAAAATCAGGAAAAAGTACGCAACGGAGCCAAACTTGCCTGTATTCCCTGCGGCTTAATGGGTGAACTTTTATACCTTAATCTGGAATCGGTGCATGATATTGAACTCATCGGGTTTGATTATGACGCTGCTACTTTAAAGGATGCCACTCAGTTGGCAGAACAATGTGGCTTAAGCCATCTAGTGAAATTTTATCAGCAAGATGCTTGGGAATTGGATTTCCACAATGAATTCGATTTAATTTCCAGTAATGGTTTAACCATTTATGAACCTGAGGATGAAAAGGTGATGGAATTGTTTCGCCTGTTTTACCAGGCTTTGAAATCAGGCGGGAAATTAGTCACTAGTTTTTTGACCCCACCGCCAACCCTTACCGAACAATGTGAGTGGGATTTTTCTGTGATTAACCAAAAGGATTTGCTATTGCAGAAAATTCTTTTTGCTGACGTCATGGCCGCGAAATTCCAGTGTTACCGTTCCACTGCGTTAACTAAAAAACAACTGACGAGCCTGGGTTATACCGACATTAAATTTCTTTATGACAAAGCAAAACTGTTCCCAACTGTTATCGCTTATAAAGACTAGCTTGGTACTCGGTACTTACCATTAAGCGATGGAAAAATCACCGCTTAATGGTAAAAATTAACGCTCGTCACAAACGCTATAATAGCCATGGCGATAGGGATTACTGCGTGCTCTAAAAACATAATCACGGCAATGCTGGCCGCGATCGTCAACATAACGTTTATCCAAACGGAAAGCAAAATCGCCAAAATTCATATCTTGCTGCCATTCCTGGGCTTGACGTGCTTTATCATTGGCTTCCATTTTGTTTAAATATTTACTCAACTTACTGGCATGTCCCAACGTTAGACACAATACAGCACTCAGGAGGACTACTAGTTTCTTCACAATTACAGACCCAATAAAAACCAACAAGGACAATATTAAACCACATTATGGGCGAATAACAAAATAACTGCTGACTTCTTGCAAAAATGACTTCCAAGCCCATAAAATTTATCGAGATATCAATCAGTAAACATAAGCACTGTCGCGTACCTCGCAGCAGCCCCTTTAAACAGCAATAGGGGCTTTGATAGCGGGATGTGATTGATAATTCCGAAATTCAAAATCAGCAAACTGATAATCAAAAAGTGAAGGGGCTTTTTGTTGAATAACAAGTTGAGGTAACGGTAAAGGAGTACGTTCCAACTGAGTACGTGCTTGTTCAAGATGATTTAAATACAAATGGCAATCGCCACCGGTCCAAATGAACTCCCCCACGTCCAAATTGCATTGCTCTGCCATCATGTGAGTAAGTAAGGAGTAGGAAGCGATATTAAAAGGGACCCCTAAAAAAACATCCGCCGAACGCTGATACAATTGGCAAGAAAGACGATTATCTGCAACATAAAATTGAAATAAGGCATGGCAAGGCATTAAAGCCATCCTATCCAGCTCACCAACATTCCAGGCGCTTACAAGGAGACGACGAGAATCGGGATTTGTCTTGATTTGGGTAACGACGTCCATCAATTGATCGATAGAGCGGCCATCCGGTGTAGGCCAAGAACGCCATTGGCGGCCATAGATAGGACCTAAATCTCCCTTACTATCTGCCCATTCGTCCCAAATAGTTACGCCATTCTCATTCAGATAAGCAATATTAGTTTCACCCCGCAAAAACCAGAGTAACTCATGAATAATGCTACGCGTGTGTAATTTTTTAGTGGTAAGCAAAGGGAAGCCATCCGCCAGATTAAAACGCATCTGATAGCCAAAAACAGATAGGGTCCCTGTGCCGGTTCTATCCGATTTTTTTGTCCCATGCTCTAAAATGTGTTGGAGAAATTGCAAATATGTCTTCATCGTTTAGCCCACCGAAATAACCATAACCCTGCCACTAACATGGGGATAGATAATAATTGTCCCATTGTTAACCAATCAAAGGCAATATAACCTAACTGCACATCAGGCTGGCGAAAACACTCAGCAATTAAACGGCAAACGGCATAACCAATTAAAAACATTGCTGATATTGCACCCTTAGGCCTGGGTTTGGCGGCATACCACCACAGAAAGATAAATAAAGCAAGACCTTCCAAACCAAATTCATATAATTGGGAAGGATGGCGAGGTTGTCCATCGGAATGGGGAAAGACTATAGCCCAGGGCACATCAGTAACACGCCCCCACAACTCCCCATTAATAAAATTACCGATACGTCCTGCAGCAAGCCCCAAAGGGACTAAGGGAGCAAGAAAATCTGTGATCTCTACAAAGGGTTTTTTAACTTTACGCGCAAACAGGAACATTGCTACAGCTACCCCAAGCAAACCGCCATGAAAGGACATACCTCCCTCCCATAACTTCAGTAATTCCCAAGGTCTGGTAAATAAATGCTGTGTATTGTAAAACAACATATAACCTAGCCGGCCGCCAATAATTACGCCCAAAGCAGCATAAAAAATTAAATCGCTAATTTGCTCAGAAGTCCAATCCAGATGGTAAAGCTTCACCCGCAAATGGGCTAAAAGCCAGGCGATAAAAAAACCAGCCAAATACATTAGGCCATACCAATGCACCTTAATAGGACCTAGAGAAAATGCAACAGGATCAATAGCAGGGAAGGGGAGCATACAATTACCTCTAAAAAAATCCTTTAAATTAATAAATTGATAGCAGTGAAAACCAGGATAACAACAAACCCATATTTCAAATGCTTAATGGGCAATACATACGTCAATTTCGCCCCGATAGGAGCAAAAATACTGCTTGGAATAGCTATACACAATACTGCGGGCCAATAAATATAACCGGTTGTGTAAGCCGGCAAGCCAACCTCATTTAGACCGGTAATTATAAATGTGATTGTACCAATAATAGCAACCGTCATTGTACATAAAGCCGACACTGGTGCAATTTTCGGCATTTCCATACCACAATAGCTAAGATAGGGAATAATGACTGTTCCACCGCCAACCCCTAATAATCCCGATTTACAACCTATTAAAAAACTTATCAACTTGTTAATCCAGGGACGGGGAAATTGCTGTGGGCGAGTGATCTGCATACCAGATAACATCTTGAAAGCAACAAACAACAAAAATATTCCAAATAATATCTCCAACCAACGCGTTGGCAATTGATCGGCGAGCACCCCGCCACTTATAGCACCGATTATAATACCAGGCCATAACCGATTATAAACATCCCACTGAATGCCACTCTGGCGATAATGGGCGCGTATGGAAGACTGCGAAGTGAATAACATAACGGCCAGAGAAGTCCCAGCAGCAAAATGCATCGTTAAACTAGAAGGGAAAGCCGGATTATGTTGAAAGATAAAAAGCAATGCAGGTACCACAACGATACCCCCTCCTATGCCCATAAGACCCGACATAAGGCCAGCAAAAGCGCCTGCCAAGGCATAAATGCCGCCATTCACGGCTATTTCCGATAAAATCACGATCTCCCTGCCCTGATTAAGCCGCCAAGGCCCTCATCCTCCAATGCTTTTTGCAAATACAGTCGGATCTCAGCCGGATGTTCAAGTTCTAACACATCGGCTAACACTTTTCGCGCTTGTGCCAGAGAAATATTACGAATCACCCACTTAACTCGCGGCAAGCTTGTTGAATTCATACTCAACGTATCAAAACCCATTGCCAGTAATAGGATCACCGCGAGAGGATCACTGGCCATCTCGCCACAAATACTTACTTCAATACCCGCCGCATGACCACCTTCTACCACTTTCATTAAGGTACGCAGCATCGCTGGATGAAAACCATCATAAAGTCCTGCTACACGCGCGTTATTACGGTCAACTGCCAGCAAATATTGCGTTAAGTCGTTACTACCTACCGATAGAAAATCAACGCGCTTTGCTAATTCACGAGCAAGATAAACTGCTGCTGGTACTTCAACCATAACACCCAGTTTAGGTCTTTCAATGCGATATCCCTCTTCTAACAATTCTTCATAAGCCTGCCCAACCAGATAGGCCGCCTCTTCTACCTCACTTAAAGTAGTCACCATGGGTAACATGATACGGAGATTATTCAGCTCTTCACTGGCACGCATCATTGCACGCACCTGCATCAAGAAAACATCGGGATGATCGAGAGTGACACGGATGCCCCGCCAACCCAAATAAGGGTTATCTTCTTCCACTGGAAAATAAGGAAGTATTTTATCTCCGCCAATATCCAACGTCCGCATTGTTACAAATCGTGGGGCAAACGCTTTAAGAATCTGACGATAGATAATATGTTGTTCATCTTCAGAGGGGAACCGATCACGGCTCATAAAGGGCACTTCAGAGCGGTAAAGCCCTACCCCTTCTGCACCAACACTCATCGATAAGCCCGCATCCATGGCCAGCCCGGTATTCACTTGTAAAGAGACACGGTAGTTATCCAGTGTTTCCGCAGGCTTATCGCGTAAACTCACCAGGCTTTGATTTAATTCTTGCTCTTCTTGCGCCACCTTCTTAAACTCTGCCAGAACCGTTTTCGAGGGCGACACATAAACGTGTCCGTAATACCCATCAACGACAACAGCACGACGCGATAAATGTTCAATTTTAAGTCCACGAACTCCCATGACCGTAGGCACACCCAAAGCACGCGCTAAAATAGCAACATGAGAATTATTTGCTCCTTTTGCAGATACAACCCCAGCCAAATACCCCTCCGGTACCTCTGCTAATGCTGCAGCAGTGATTTCTTCACCAATCAGGATAGTCCGTCGGGGATAAATTATTTCTTCTCGTTGAGACCATTGCAGTTCAGCAAGTACTCGCCGGCCTAAATCACGAAAATCAGAGGCTCGTTCACGTAGATAGTCATCCTCCATACTTTCAAATAGTTGTACATGTTTTTTGATTACAACAGCCAAAGCGGCCTGGGCGCTAAGATGTTCTTCCCGAATAACATGCTCAACTTCAGCACCCAGGCTATCCTTATCAAGGATACGCAAATACACATCGAATAAAGCGTGCTCATCCTCATCAACGGTAGCTTTCATTCGCTTGCTTAAGCGTTGCATATCCTCACGTGCCATTTGTAAGGCATGGAAGAAAGCAACGAGCTCTGCATCAAGATCTTCGACCGTACGGCGGGGGACTGCATCAATGTCAGCAGGAGGATATACAACAACGGCTGTCCCAATACCAACACCAGGCACGCTACCCACACCAGTTAACGCCATGGGCGCCAAATCAACCTTGTCCGTTCCCAAGGGTTTTGGCTGGGTTAATTGTGCTAATTCGCCGGTTGCTTCCGCATGGGCAATAATACCACCGAGCTGTGCCGCCAAGGTAATTAAAAAGGCTTCTTCAGCATCATCAAAACAACGTTGTTCTTTCTGTTGTACGATTAGTACACCATACAATTTACGATGTTGAATGATCGGTACACCTAGAAAAGCATTCATATGCTCTTCACCTAGAAGGCTATGTTGGTAAAAATCGGGATGCGAGGGTGCGTTTTCAATATTAATCGGTTCTTCGCGACGCCCCACCAAACCAATCAAACCACTGTCTAATCCAACACGCACTCTTGATTCTGCTTGCTTGTTTAAGCCCTCTGTAGCGATCAATACATATTCGGCGTGCTTGTTATCAATGAGGAAAACGGAAACGGCATCAGCATTCACTGCTTTGCGCACTCGTTGCACCAGGATTGTCAATGCATCTGTTAATTGAGTGGCTGTGGTTACATCCTGTACGATTCGTTTTAATATTTTTAGCATTTATCGACTATGATTACCTCGCTTGCGGCGTGCACCAAATGGAGTGCGACGTTTCTTTAACAAGTACTCTAATTCTTTCATGGCCTGAGCATAGACTTGTCTTTTGAAAAAAATAACCTGCTCTTGTGGCTCGTGATAATCAATCCAACGCCAGCTGTCAAACTCCGGCGAATCACTTAAATCCAGTCGAACTTTCTGCTCAGAAGCAACTAATTTTAATAAATACCATTTTTGCTTTTGTCCAATCACCAAAGGCTCTTTGCCGTGACGAAGATATTGTTTAGGCAGACGGTATTTTAGCCAGCGCTTGGTCGAACCTAAAACTTCGATATCCTCTCTATCCAAACCTATTTCTTCTCGCAATTCGCGATACATGGCCTCTAGTGAGGTTTCGCCTGTAGCAAGCCCTCCCTGCGGAAATTGCCAGGCATCATGACCATAGCGCCTACCCCAAAACACCCGACCAGATCCGTTGACCAGAATGATCCCAACGTTCAGCCGGTACCCGGCTCGATCAATAACCATGTTGCCACTGCTTACACTAAACCATTAATACCTTGATTTTTCCACAAAGTACAAGAGCTTGGCAAATAAATCTGTACTTAAAGGACAGGCGATTCATTTCCAAGGTCATCCTTCGTAGGAGAAGACACAATAGGATTTGTCCAAGTGGAGGCAACTGATTGTTCAGACAGTGGATGATAGTAAGCGGCCATGAGTCCCCAAATCGATTTTTCACCCGTTGCAAATAGCATAGGCGGCGCTTCCATTAAGGAAATGCGTTTTATCGCAGCAATTTTTTTAACACTGACTATAACCTGATTTGTCTTTTGGTAGGCAGTAATTAGCAATTCGGTTTTAAGTGCAGGTAGTTTCTCTAAAGCCGCATCCCGAAACTGGACAATTTCCCTATTTATTTCAGTAATGAATTCAGGCGAGATAGTCAGGCTGCCGTATAAACTGGAATAAGTACACTGGCTAGCATAGAGATTATTGGCAATATTCTTCAACAATGCTTGCCATGCTCCATCAAAAAAAAGCCAGGCCAATTTCGTATTGTTAGGGAATTTTTTATAACAGCCTTGCAAATAAAGCCGCCCGCGTTCAAATTGCTCTACAAGTTGCTGTACTTTAAATGGCAATTCCTCTTCAAAGGTTTGAGCACTCTCATAGACGTTCACAAGCAATGCATTAATCTTTTTCTTGTTCGCTTTTGCCTGCCGTAAGCTATTTTGTAAATCTACATTTTCTCCAGACTCTGACAATAGATCTTGCAATTGTTGCGCTACACAGAGGCACTCTTTATGAGCGGTGAGATCTAAATAAGAATACCTAATCATCGCGAAATAAATATCGCAAATACCCAAACTTATTCGGTAAGCAGTCAAACTATCTACCAATTGCTGCATAAAATCCTGTACTTTGGCGGGATAAAGCTTTTCCAGCTTTAGCTGGTATCGGTTATCCAGCACAATTACCGGTAACCCACTGGTTACAATATGTTCATCTAAAGCATGAACCAAACTAGGTAGAGTACTTTCTGATGCCGCATTAAATTGCTCAGCAGTAGCAATAAGTACTTCCTCCTTAACCAGACAGCGCTGCACTCCGTCCTCTATGTCTGTCTGGGCTTCTTCAACCAACATTGCCTTTGTTGTTTCATTAGCAAAATGAGTTAACAAGAGCTGTCTTATTTGACTTGCTGTATTACTAAAATATTCACAACGAGCATGGATAGGCTTATACGCTTTATCATATTCTTCCTGCAATGTTTCTAAGAGATTGCCTCCCATAACCCCTCCCATTCAATCCTTGTGGATTTAATTTCTACAAGGCAGTCGTAAGCTTGTCAAGTTGTAGTCAAAACAATGAAGCATTCCACAATGCTTGGGATGACAGGTATAATTTCAACAACTCTCACAGCAGGCGCGCTTATGAAAAAACGCATTTTGATCCTTAACACCGGTGGAACAATTAGTTCTGTAAAAACTAATCATGGTTATGAACCAGCCATGGGATACGTCCAATCAGCCCTGGCTAAAATCCCTGCCTTAAATCATGCTGAAATGCCTGATTATGCTATTAAAGAGTATCAGCCGCTGCTTGACTCATCCAACATGACAGTAACTGACTGGAATCGCATTGCGACCGATATTGCCAGTGAATATGCGAAGTTTGACGGCTTTGTGATTTTTCATGGTACGGACACCATGGCATATACAGCGTCTGCTTTATCGTTCATGCTGGAAAATCTGGGAAAACCGGTCATTGTTACTGGCTCGCAAATTCCTTTATCTGAGGTTCGTAATGACGCACTGGACAATGTAATTACCTCCTTGTGGCTTTGTGCGCATCAACCCATTAATGAAGTATGTATTTATTTTAATCAACATTTATTGCGTGGTAACCGGGCTCAAAAAATCAGCGCGCAACGTTTTAATGCCTTTGATTCACCGAATGCCCCTCATTTAGCAACGATTGGAATCAGCATCCAATTACATCAAGAACGTCTACTCCCGCCACCGGCCAAGCCGTTTTGTTTACAAACAATAAGCCCCCAATTTATTGCTAACTTTCGTTTATTCCCGGGTTTTGCCACAAAAGTATTGGAATTTATTTTGCAGCCACCACTCAAAGGGCTGGTCTTGGAAACCTATGGCGCGGGGAATGCACAAAACAATGATCCGCAATTTTTGGCTCTTTTAAAAAATGCTTGTGAACGAGGCATTGTCATCGTCAATTGCAGTCAATGTCAGCATGGACGGGTGGAAATGAGCCAATATGCCACCGGACATACTTTAAAGCAGGCTGGACTTATCAGCGGCCATGATATGACACCGGAAGCCGCCCACTGTAAATTGCTCTATCTATTCAGTAAAAATTTGAGTAATCGAGAAGTCAAAACGTTGATGGAAACGAATTTATGCGGCGAACTAACCCCTTAACGTGTATATTTTATATCCTTGCTTACTGAAGGCGTATCCTACAGAGTGCAAATAGAGACCTGGATTACTTCAGGCGGATTAATCTCCGATACTGCCGCTTCAGCACACTCCTGCAAATAACCTGGACCTGGCTTGAAAGTCGGTAGGGCAATACTAAGTGAAGTAAAAAATATCACGCTAACGGGGAGACTAATTTTCGGGCCAAAGCGCTCACATAAAGTTTCATTTTCTTCTTTTAAAGCCTTTAAAGAGGACAAAACACTCTTCTTTCTCAATGCCGGATAATCGACAGGCTTTTTTTCAACAAGAATTTTACTTGGCTTGGGGATTTCTGCATCATCGATATCCTCATCTTCTATAACCTTCTTTGCTTCTTCCATAGCCTTCTTTGCTCTTTCAGCCTCACGACGAGCAATTTCTTCAAACTCATTAAGCTCCCTTATATTTTCTTCACATTGTTTTAAATTGGCGATAAGAATTTTTTCTTTTTCTTCTGCCAATTCGTGGCAAGAGGAAATTTTCGGATTCTGTAATAACTTGTTGATAAGTGACTGGTTGCCCGCATCTTCGACTTTCTGGGCCAGATATCTTATTGTCTGATAACGATAAACATTCAACGGCGTCTCATCATCGGGGGTATCAAGAAGTTTGACGCCCTCTTTTTCTGCGTCTTCAAGTTTTTTGTATATATCATCCAGTAACGTAATTACCGCTTGCAACGCAGGGCCCGAAGTTCCTTCATCATACCCTTTTTTGCTACTTGCTATCTTCGCTGAATTTTTATATTTGCTAATCAGCGTTTTCAGCGTTTCCAACGTAGCCTCATCATTCTCGCCATCCTGGACATCGTTAAGTTCAGATAACAAATCATCGTCCAGATCTTGCTTGGTTGCAGATAGTGCTTTATCACGGCCCAAAAAACCGAGGCTAAAAAAAGTAACTGCGCGGTTAGTCAACCCTGTATCCGCACTAACAGAATCATTCCTAATTTGTTTAATTCTTCTAGCGAGAATAATTTTTGCAACCTGAAGAAAATTGGACATGGCACTACTCCTTTGCTCATATTTTTTTTATCATATCCATTAATTATTCTATTCGCAACATACATACAGATTGCTTAATTCAGTAGCCACCCTGAGTAATGTTGTTCCAAAAAAGGAAATTGTAATCCTATGACACTACAAATTATTATTCTTGCCGCCGGTCAAGGTAAGCGCATGTATTCCAGTACCCCAAAAGTATTGCACAAGATTGCTGGAAAACCGATGCTCGTACGTGTGGTAGAAACAGCACAACAACTCAATCCAGAGGCTATTTATGTCGTTTATGGCCATGGGGGCGAGCAAATAAAAGCAGCGCTTCCCGACCTGCCTGTCAATTGGGTATTACAAAAAGATCAGCTTGGTACCGGACATGCCGTGATGCAAGCCCTTCCTCATATTCCGTTAGATTCACAAGTGCTCATTCTTTCAGCAGATGTTCCTCTAATTGAAGCAAAAACGCTGCAAAACCTGATTGATAAACACCACGCTGCTCCTGCACCAGCCAATTCCTTAAGTTTATTGCTGGCAAAACTTGATAACCCCACTGGACTTGGCCGCATTGTCCGCAATGCGCAAGGCGATATTTCGGCCATCGTCGAAGAAAAAGATGCCACCGCAGAGCAAAAACAAATCCAGGAAATATACAGCGGCATTTGTTGTGTGCAAGCAGCTGACCTGGCTCGTTGGTTACCTCAGTTAGGCTGCAATAATGCCCAAGGCGAATATTATTTGACAGAAATCATTGCCATGGCAGTCAATGAACAGCAAGTGATTACCTCCCTGCAGACACCAAACCTCATGGAAATTCAGGGAGTGAATGATCGGTTACAGTTACAGCAGTTGGAGCGTATTTGGCAACAGCGCCTTGCTAGACAACTCATGCTTTCCGGGGTTTCCCTTGCTGATGCTAACCGCTTCGATGTTCGGGGTGAACTTCATTGCGGCCAGGATGTATTTATTGACGTTAATAACGTGTTTAGCGGCAAAGTAGTGTTGGGTAATGGCTGTTCTATAGGCCCCAATTGCATTCTGCATAATGTTACTTTAGGTGCTCACTGTGAAATTTTAGCTAACTCTGTCCTTGAAGATTGTCACATTGGCGAGTCTTGTCACATTGGTCCCTTCGCACGATTAAGGCCAGGAACGCAATTAGCTAATGATTGCAAAATCGGCAATTTTGTTGAAACCAAAAAAGCGGTTTTTGGTGAGGGAAGTAAAGCCAGCCATCTGAGTTATTTAGGTGATGTAACCCTTGGCAAAGAGGTTAATATTGGTGCGGGTACCATTACCTGCAACTATGATGGTGCCAATAAACACCAGACAATCATCGAAGATGGCGTTTTTGTCGGCTCTGACACCCAATTGGTTGCCCCCGTGACAGTCGGGGCTAATGCTACAATTGGCGCTGGTAGTACTATTCGCAAAAATGTACCCGCCAATGAATTGACCTTGACTGAGAGCAAACAAAAAACAATCACTGGCTGGAAAAGACCTGTCAAAAAATCTTAATTAAAAAATCCCTGCATTCAGCCAGGCTTATCTTTACAGCACCCTGAATGCTTGCGTTAGTTGGCCAGTAAACCCGTCGTATTTTCCATCTGCTTGTGAAATTGATTGCATAACCATAAAATCAGCGGCAAACCAATCAACGTCGCTACTAGTTTGTAGAGCCAGTAGGTAATCGCCAGAGTAAAAATTTGCTCATGAGGATAAATGCCGGCATACAATAAACTGTAATTAACGATACAAATCAACGTAGTGGCGCAAATATTAGCAATGAGAATCCGCGAATAACGATTCGTCACAAGCTGGGCTTTGTTCAGATACTCCAATAAAGAGGCATTGGTAACAAAATTAACAAATAAAGCCAGGCTTGCTGCGGGTATCTGTCGCGGCATCACTAACGAATAGAAAGGATTCAGATTAAAAAAATCAGGTGATGGCAACGCAACTGCCCCCATTAGCAAGAAATCGAAGACTAATTGTGTAATTAAGAGCACGATGATTAAACGAATATTTGCCTTATAACCATAAAGTTCGCCAATAAGACTACTAGCCATCATTGTGAGGGGAAATAACAATCCACTTGCTGTTAAAGCCCAACCATTGGGAAAAGAAACCAGTCGATATTCACAAGCTAAACAGATCAATAAGATAGCAACCGAAAAGCTAACCAAATAATGGTATAAGGGGAATGATAAATAGTGGGGTAACTCGGCAGGCTGTTTTATTTGATCTGGCCTGTTGGAGACTAATAGACAAACGAGATAGATAATTCCTATTAACAATAGAAGAGTCAGTGCAAGCATTGAAGAATCAAGATAAATTTGATTAAAACTATGGATATGCGGATCAGAAAAAAGTAAAACGAAATCCAAACTAAAAAAAGAAAAACCGCCCAAAAGCGCCATTAAAAGGCATTTTCTAGGTGAGGCAAAGACTTTACTCTTTCTTGCGCAGCAAATCATGTGCGGCAAATAAAAACTTAAGCCAAAAGCCAGGGTTGAAGCAAAGAATTTTTTAGGGATGTCCTCGAAAACAATCTGATAGGCCGGGTTATCATACATTGTTTCCGCTGCTGGCAAATTTACCAGCAAATAAATCCCTATAGAAAACAAATACAGTGCAAGGAGCGATTGATTGAGTATATGACGTTGTTGGACAACATTGCATTCGTTTAAAACCAATAAATAAATGAAGGCTATCAAGGGGCAAAGTACGGCACTTGCAGTAAAGATTAAGCCCTGGATCATAATGATCTTAAACGAGACATTGATTAACAAAATAAGACAAGTCATCATACCCACAGTAAGAGGGAGATAGCTGCGTTTTTGCAGCGCAGTTGAAAAAATCGTCATCATTCAGCCCGGACTCATATTACACATCTGAGACTAATTCTTACCCAGATAGTACTTCGAATTGTGCAGTAATATATCATTATTATCTTTCTTTTGGCAAATTCTGTCAGTCAAAAACGATAGAAATAAAACGAAATTCCTTTTCCAAATCAATTATTATTGTCAGAATCAATGTTGACTGAATCTTGTTACGAAATCAGAATAGTAGTGATACAGACTAAGGAATAACTTATGGATTCACATAAGAAAACATCATCAGCAAAAAAAGGGATGCTACCGGGTTCAGCGATCTATGTGGGTGAAAACCCACCCGTTAAAACCAGGATCTTCATCCATATTTACGATAGTCATAGCTATAAAAGACTTGAAGGATTATCCCTGCCTGCCATTCAGGATGCTTTGACTGCGAATCAGTCTGTCTGGGTAGACGTCTCGGGACTTGCAGATAGTCCACAGATTAGTGAACTCTGCGCTGAATTTGCCATTCACCCTTTGTTTGTTGAAGATATCTTAAATACTCATCAACGTGCCAAATTAGATGAAATCGATGGTGGTTTCTTTATTGTTTTTAAGTTGCTGCATAGCGCTACACGTCGTCTAAGCTATAATGTAGAACAGCTCAGCATGCTGGTAAAAAAAAATCTGTTAGTGACTTTTCGTGAATCCGATAATTATGATTTTCATCCCATTTATAAGTATCTAAGCGCACAACATTCTTTGGTAAGAGAACACGGCAGCGAATATCTGACACATCTCCTAATGGACAACATAGTCGATAATTATTTCAATTTCGTTGAGGATGTTGAAAAAAATTTGAGCAACATGGAAGATCTGCTCCTGAAAGACCCTCAAGCTATCGATCTCTCCAGTTTGTATACCATGAAAAGACATACAATGACTCTGCGAAAAGCGATCACCCCACTGCAGGATATTGTCGATTTGTTATTGTCAGAGCGTAACCGTTTTATCGATGTGAAGTGTCGCCTTTATTATCGCGATTTACATGATCACTGCGTGCGTCTTTTACAATCCATTGATTTACAAAGAGAAATGAGCAATTCCATTCTAGAAATTTATTTATCAACTCTTAATAATCGCATGAATGAGACCATGAAGGTCCTTACCGTATTTGCCAGCCTCTTTATTCCCTTGACTTTTATCGCAGGGATCTATGGCATGAATTTCGTCAACATGCCGGAGTTAAGATGGCGTTATTCTTATCCATTTATTCTTGGGCTAATGCTATTACTGACTATTCTGATGCTTTACTATTTTAAAAGAAAAAAACTTCTTTGACTCAAACCAACGTGAGTCGATATAAAAAGCAGGAGCCTGTTTTTTATATCGCTCAACAAACAGGATCCCCACGGGATAGCCTATGTACCATAGTGCTTTTCGATAGGAATACGTCCCGAGCTGCAGGAGTCTTTCCCTGATTCCCTTTAAGTATATTGATTACTGGGAGGCTCCCCTGTATATACCTGCTCCATACTATCCCCTGAACCTCCAGCCACAATAACGCTTGTGGGATCTGTTTTAAAAAAACGAGAGCCCCCTCTTCCGATTACCGCACTTGCACTTATTTTGGGGTGATTAGAGCGTTTTCGAATAACATTCTGAGCCTCCAGTTTGGTAGATTTTTCGTGTCTAATAACGGTTTCCGGAGCAATTTTATGCGGGTTATTGGCGGTAGATTCCGGGTTTTGTAACGGGACTTTTGGTCCATCTTGCTTCTCATGGCCTCGTAGAGAAGGCGAATCTTCCTCAACGGGTATTGGCGGAGGGGGACCAACATGCAACCCCGCCAATTTGTCCCGATAGGTCCCCAGGGCCAGCATAAAGTCCTCATTGGCCATAAGTCTTAGTAAAAACGCAGTGAGAAACTCAGGAACACCAAAGAATGCATTGGCTGCAGCAGAGGAAGCGCCAGGCAGTTGTCCTGCGAAGAAAATTAACCAGCTTTCCCGCTTTTCTGTAAAGGTTTTAATCTCCTTTACCAACTTATTCCGTACACCATTCCAGTTAGGGGCAATGACTGGATCATCAATGAAATACTGCATGCTTTGTAGAGAGTGTGGTAACAAAATAAATCTCGCCTTGTCAGTCCAGCGGTGAAACCAAATGGCCTCTCCCCACTTCCAAATTTTTCCGACTTGGGCTAAAGAAATAGTAGGCAAGCGCTCCTTGTTCACAATACGGGGTAATACGATTCTTGACCCTGCGAACAGAATTTCAAAACCCACCCCGATCGCACGTCTGGCGGCTATTATCGGATCACGAATACTATAGGTTGACTGACTTACGGGTGGGGGTAACTTCATATGGGCAGCGATACTGAAAAAAAGAACGAGCAGGGCACTACTGAAAGCCTCTTCATAATAAAATTTAGGAAGGGCAATCAGGTACTTCGTAGTCAAATATTCTATTAAAAAAGCAGCCCCCTTGGCAGTAAGCGCATGTCCAATCCCGAGAGCAAAAATAAGCCCCGCATACTCATTAAAATACTCTTCCTGGTGGCGATCACAAACCTCGGGAATTATCGTTGACACAATATAACTCCCCTCGTTATAGGCCAATGCCAGAGAGGTCAGTGGCTCACCTATAACGGGTATATACCCAATTAGCTTTACCAATTGTTTTGTGGTGGAATATTTAATAGTACTGCGAATGACCCCTTTTAAAAAACGTGCGTCTGTACAGGCCTCTTTACTACAAATAGTCATCTTCGGTTTATGCAAAGTTAAGTCATCGCCTGCCTCTAGGAGTACAACCAGCATACGCATCGTCATTTGTACCCGGTGCCTATTGGTATAGACCCAAACACTCCAATCTAAAAGTCCCAAGGCCATGATTATGCTGGTATCTATACTTAGCCAAGGGACATCTGATTCATTATTTAGATAGCTATAGCCACTTTGTTGGATCAACGTATTAGCATACGAAGGTGCCATGATAAGGGGTAAATCTTCAACCAGAATACGAGCTACATGGCTAGCAACTTTATGGGTTTGGGGATCAACAACAGCTGAATAAAGGACCTTTGGCGCAGCATCGATTTCTTTACCTAAATGCTCTAAAACAGAATAAGAGGAACGAAATCGATCGACTGCTGTTTTCTTAATATACTCGTTATTCCACAGGGAATTACCCCACTCCTTGACTGTGCTCCATGCATCCCAAAACCCCATATTGCTCTCCGGCAATGGTCAAAATTTTATTCTAGGAGCAACCTTAAAAAATTACCAGAGTAGATTAGAAACTGCCTAATCTGATTATTTAGTTTTATGGTCAAATTCACAAAGATCGCGAATAAGGCAATCGGGGCAACGCGGTTTACGAGCAACACAGACATAGCGGCCATGTAAAATAAGCCAGTGGTGAGCATCCTGGATGAATTCTTTGTCAACCTGCTTAAGTAAAGCCAATTCAACAGCCAGTGGTGTTTTTCCCGGGGCTATTCCAGTTCGATTGGCAACCCGAAAAATATGGGTGTCTACTGCCATCGTTGGCTGACCAAACGCTGTATTGAGCACCACATTGGCTGTTTTACGCCCTACACCCGGCAACGCTTCCAAGGCTTCACGACTGCTTGGTACTTGACCATCATGCTTTTCAATAAGGCATTGGCAAGTCTTTACCACATTTTGTGCTTTACTATTAAACAAGCCAATTGTTTTTATATACGTTTTTAGTTGCTCTTCACCGAGAGCCAATATCGCTTGGGGCGTATTGGCAACAGGAAAAAGTTTAGCCGTTGCCTTATTAACACTCACATCAGTCGCCTGCGCGGAAAGCATGACAGCAATGAGCAATTCAAAAGGCGAACTATAACGCAACTCTGTCGTAGGATGGGGATTTTGAGCGCGAAAACGTTCAAAAATAGCACGACGTTTTGCTTTGTTCATTTCTTCTTTGCCTGCACTCTCATCAGTGCTTGCCTGATATAGTCCTGTTTTGCTTGTACATCCTGCCTGACATCGCTGGTTTTACCGGCCAATTGGCGCTTTTCACGATAAATTTGCTGTTTCTCCTGTTCTTCCCTTAACAAACGCGCCTGTTTGGCATGAAACCGTTGGCGAGCTACTGTTTTATCGTAGCCAGGTTCTGGCAAATCCACCAGTTCAATACAATCTACGGGACAAGGCGCCACACAGAGCCCGCAGCCTGTACATTCATGAGCAATAACAGCATGCATCACCTTGGCACTACCAATAATCGCATCAACAGGACAAGCTTGAATACATTTGGTACAACCGATGCACTCCGTTTCACGAATAACAGCAAGAGAAGGCGGACGCGTATTTGCTTCGACTGCCGCTAAGTAGGATTCTGTATCAACGCCTAACAACTCACCAAGAGCTCGCATTGTCGTCACCCCGCCGGGTGGACAACGATCAATAGGTGCAGTACCTTGCGCCAAGGCTTCAGCATAAGGTAAACAGCCTGGATAGCCGCACTCACCGCATTGTGTTTGCGGTAATAACTCATCAATTGCCTTAACAGAAACCATCATTTTATCTTCATACCAGGTTGCGCTCCTGCATCTGGCTGTAAAAGAAAAATATCTTTCCCATCACCCGCGGCCAAGACCATGCCTTCAGATATCCCAAAACGCATGGTTCGTGGTGCCAAATTTGCTACTACCACAGTCAAACGACCGATGAGATCATCAGGTGCGTAAGCGCTTTTAATTCCGGCAAATACTTGTCGCTGCCCATCACCCAAATCCAGTTGCAGGCGTAATAACTTATCCGCTCCTTCAACAGCTTCAGCAGACATAATTCGAGCGACCCGTAAATCAACTTTGGTAAAATCCTCAATACTGATTGTATTCTCTACAGCCTTAGCCTGGTTTTTTTGAGCATCCGTTGCATTCACCAGAGACTCCTTGGTTTGTAATAGCATGGCATCAATTTTCTCTTTTTCTACTCTCACCATGAGAGGTTTAAACGTATTAATCGTGTGGCCAAGCAGCGGTTTATCGATATTGTCCCAGCCCAACGCTTCGCAATTTAGAAATTGTTCGCAAGCTTCAGCCATCATCGGTAATACCGGCTTTAAATAAGTCATTAACAAACGAAACAGATTCAAACCCATAGTACAAATTGTCTGGACATCAGCCAAGCGCTCATTGTCCTTGGCAAGTACCCAGGGCTTGTTCGTATCGATATACTGATTAACTCGATCAGCACATTCCATGATTTGTCTGATAGCACGCGCATAATCCCGCTTGACAAAGGCATCGATAATCTCTGTCTTTTGAGCCAGCAGCTGCTGGTAAAGAGCAGGCTCTGCTAATTCCGTTGCCAATTGATTATCAAAACGCTTATTAATAAAACCCGCACAACGACTAGCAATATTAACCACTTTACCTACTAAATCTGCGTTCACCCGGTTAATAAAATCATCAAAATTCAAATCCAGATCATCAACACGACTACTTAGTTTTGCAGCAAAATAATAACGTAAGTACTCTGGATGCAAGTGAGCGAGATAAGTACGAGCTTCAACAAAAGTACCGCGTGATTTTGACATTTTCTGGCCATTCACGGTTAGAAAACCATGTGTAAAAATGGCTGTGGGTAATCGATGTCCACTGGCTGCCAATAAAGCCGGCCAGAACAACGCATGGAAATAAACAATGTCCTTACCAACGAAATGGTACAACTCCGTTGTAGCGTTTTTATCCCAAAACTCGGCAAAGGACAAATTATTTTCATCACTGTATTTCTTAAAGCTAGCCATGTAACCAATCGGCGCATCTAACCAAACATAGAAATATTTATCACTAACATTCGGAATTTGAAAACCAAAATAAGGCGCATCACGGGAAATGTCCCACTGTTTTAAGCCAGCAGCAAACCATTCGTCCAATTTGTTGGCTACTTCTGTTTGCAAATGGCCATTACGCGTCCATTCCTTTAATAATTGTTCATAACGCGGCAAATCAAAGAAATAATGCTCAGACTCTTTTTCAACAGGCTTTGCGCCGGAAATAGCGGAAACAGGATTAATGAGTTCGGTTGGTGCATAAGTTGCACCGCAAGATTCGCAATTATCACCGTATTGATCGGCAGCACCACATTTAGGACATGTTCCTTTCACATAGCGATCGGGCAAGAACATTGCCTTCACTGGGTCATAGGCTTGGCGAATGGTTTTTTTAACAATAGCGCCAGCCGCTTGTAACCGTTCATAAATTTGAGCAGCCAATAACCGGTTTTCCTCGGAATGAGTTGTATGGTAACAATCATAAGCAATAGCAAATGCTTTAAAGTCCTGCTCATGACTCTGTCTCATTTGCGTAGTCAGTTCTTCCGGAGTTATCCCCAATTGTTCTGCTTTCAGCATAATTGGCGTGCCGTGGGCATCATCACCACAAACACTGATACATTCATGGCCTAGCATTTTATGAGTACGCACCCAAATGTCAGTCTGGATATGTTCGACCAAATGCCCCAAGTGTAAGTGTCCATTCGCATAGGGGAGTGCGCTGGTCACCAGCATTTTGCGGACTGTTGTCATAAAGTGATTACTCGCAACAATAAAAATGGCAAATTATAACGCATACGCCGCTGGAATGCTCGATTTATACGTTACAATAAAGGCTAATATTATAGTTGCACGATGAAAAAGGATAATAAGCCTCATGAATAACCCACGTCTTATTATTGGTATTAGCGGTTCATCCGGTATTATTTACGGTATTCGCTTGCTGCAAGTCTTAAAAAATTTTCCTATTGAAACGCATCTGATAGTGAGTAAAGCCGCTCAACTCACCCGTGCTTGCGAAACCAATTTAACAATGGAAGAACTTAAGAATTTAGCTGATAGTTATCATCCTGTTAATGATATCAGTGCGTCTATCGCGAGTGGCTCCTATAAAACAAAAGGCATGATTATCGCCCCCTGCTCCATGAAAACGCTCGGCGAAATTGCTCATGGTATTACAGGGACTTTGCTGACCCGCGCAGCCGATGTCGTTCTTAAAGAGCGCCGCCGTTTGGTTTTAATGCCGAGAGAAACGCCCTTGCATCTGGGACATCTGCAAAACATGGTCACCATTACACAAATGGGAGGAATTATTTGCCCGCCTGTCCCCGCCTTTTATACTCAGCCACAAACGATTGATGATTTGATTAATCATAGCGTCGGGAGAATTTTAGATTTGTTCGATATTGATAGCGGCTTAGTAAAACGTTGGCAAGAATAATCGCTAGCAACCTAATAATGAAAAACTGTTACTGGAACCGTTCTTGCCTCCCCTGATTAAAAACAGTTATTTTTGCGGGGTGAGCCTATATCTGTAGAAGGGGAAAGATGGCCATCAACCTTTATGCCTCGGCTCGGCGAATCAATGGGCGAAAAATAATGCGTATCGTCACCATACTTTTCACCCCCATTAGCAGGAGCCATCTTATCACCGTCTGATTGTCTTTTTTTCAAACCACCCTCCTGCATATTACGATGGCTAGTAGTTATTAAATGCTCCGACAGTTCCGGCTGCAACAAATGATCCAAACCATTGTAAATAGTCACGACCGTATTAAAGAGAATACTGGCAACCACATTAATACTGAACACAAGGGCGGTTATCGTAAGAACAGCAGCCGGGAGAGGCATAGGTCCTATAAATGCTAAAGGCGTGGTATCAAATAAAGTAAACCCGGCAATTGCCAGAATGAATGGTGGATAAAGAAAGGCTACCGTAGCAATGGCTATAGCAAAGGCTGTTGCAATAAGAAGAGCGAAAGTCATCGCCCAATGTTCACTGAGTAATTTCCGTAAATCTCTATTCTTTTCAGTACGATAACCGTCTCCCAAATTAATATCGTCCGGGCGAAAAAAATGATCCATGGCGTTGTATATTGCAACCACTATATTAAAGAATGTACTAAGAATCAGATTGATGCTAAAAACAAGAGCAGACAAAGTAGTAATGGCGGCAGGAAGGGGCATTAACCCAATAAAGGCTAAGGGCATAGCATCTGATAGGGTGAATCCCGCTACTGCCAGTATAATTCCGGGATGAAGAAAAATTATTGTTCCCGTCGCAACTGCAAGCGATGTTGCAATAAAAAGAGCTGATGCTGCAGCCCAATGCATCCTTGAAAACTCCAAAACAGTCATGTCTTTCTCCTTGTTTTAGTAACCGAGGCGAATCATAGCAGGCGGCTAACTAAAAACGAACTGGAAATGTACAACCGTTGTCATAACGCAAAGCAAATGGCTCTAAAACGAACCTATTTCGTAGAATGCTCAACCTTTATACGGAATCCATGTCCTGGTTCAATACTAGAAAATAAAATTATGTTTAATATCGAACCTGCTGGGGAATACTTTAAAGATACAATGTTGGATCAGCCACTCCAGCGGCCTCAAAGCCTTGTCGGCGGTAGGTACAGCTATCACAGCGCCCACAAGCATGGCCACTCTCTGTTGCTTGATAACAAGATACGGTCAATGCATAATCTACGCCTAAATGCTTGCCCGCTAAAATGGTTTCTGCTTTACTCAAATGTTGTAAAGGCGTATGTAATTTTACCCCTTCGCCTTCCACGCCAGCCTTGGTTGCCAAATTAGCCATGTGTTCAAAAGCAGCAATATACTCCGGACGACAATCTGGATAGCCAGAATAATCAACTGCACTGACCCCAATAAAAATGTCACGCGCACCAATGACTTCCGCAAAACTCAGTGCAATAGATAAAAATACCGTATTGCGTGCAGGGACATAAGTCACTGGAATTAGTCCATCTCCTTTATAATCTGGTACCGACCGTGTTTCATCGGTCAAAGCCGAACCGCCGAATTGACCAAGATCGAGGGTCACGACACGGTGTTCTACTACTGAGAAATGAGCAGCAACGCGGCGTGCTGCCGATAATTCCACGGAATGCCTTTGGCCATAGGCAAAGCTAAGTGCATAACACGCAAATCCTTGCGCTTTCGCCATCGCCAAACAGGTCGTAGAGTCAAGGCCTCCTGATAATAGAACAACTGCTTTTTTCATTTTTCACTCATTTTATGAAAGGAATAATTTTACATTGTGGTTACTTGGCTACCAACCACCCTTATTTTTAGTGACAATTATAATCATCTTGGCTACAATTGCAGCTCTGATTTCTTTTTTTTAACAAAATCGCAGCTGATTTCATAATTAATTTATCAATTGTGTAAATTTGTTCCTTAAATGCTTGTTCAATAAACAGAGATTATGTTATAAAAAAAGAACATGTTGCACTATTTCAGTGGTATTTCTTGTGCACTAACTTTTTATTGTTGAGGTGATATTATGCCTACAAGCGTTCCTTTTGTAAAAATAGCCTTGCTTTCGCTTAAGGACCGCGGACATGTTATTTTAAATAATTTACTGCACACTCCCTCACTTATAAAAAGAATAACCACACGTAGTATGCGTGCACGCTCTTCATAACGAGCTTTTTCCCGCCATTGCTGATTGCAGCAAATGAGCAATCTCTAAGTAAATTTTTAAATTATTGCTTTAAAACCAGGAAATTATTTATGCCTCCATCCCATCTAAATCAGCTTAAAGACAGCTTTTTTAATAAAAAGCCTAAAGTATCAGAAGCCTTTGACTTTAAGGCTGCTGATTTTAACCTAAATCAGCTGGATGCAGAATTTTCATCTTTATATCAGTTATTCCTTTCTAATAAAAAGCGCTGGGAAAAAGACCGAGACAACGACATAGTGTGCTGTATGGAAGCGCTTTGTGATTTAATGATCCTCTATTACCAATGCAACTATGATGAAGCTACGCTTAATGATCTGCACAAGAAGAAAGCAGAGATAGTTAGTTTTAAAACGCCAAGTGCCTCTTCCAAGTCTAAAGAGGGTAAAAAAGCAGTTCCGCTTTCTTCTTTTTTAAGAAATAAAGTATCTGATACTGTTTCTGATTATAAAGCGAGCTTAACTGATTCAGCCAAATTTCGTGATAACATCTCTAACTTAAATAACAATCGTATTTATTGGATTTACTGTCATGGCATGATCAACAACGCCATTGTTCTTTTGCAAAAAAGTGGTATCCCTGATTACTTAAAAAGAGTAAACGCAACATTTGGACACCATTACAGTATGGATGACTTTGTCAAAGCGCTCGATAAGCCGCAGCAAGTCTTATACGTGTTGAGTGTAAGTATCTATGCATTGCGCTTTATAATTAACCTGGTCACAGTAACAAAACGGGTTATGGATGCCGAGTCAGGAAATGATTTATCAGGCAAAAAAGTTTTAAAACAAGAACTGGAAAAAAGTGGCTTTTCCATGCTCAATGATAGCGTTTGGGGCACGGTCAATTTGCTAACCAATTACAATAAGCTTTTTCATATTTCGGTGGCCGCAGCGGATAAAATAACCGTAGCCTTTTTAGTTTTCGATGTAGCACTCATCCTCGCAAGCTGGCTTTTTGAAAAAGCTAAATATAATCATCGTATTGCAGAATTAGAGGAGCAACAAACTACTGGGTTGCCTAAATCAGAACAACAATTAGCCGTTATAAACCGGCAGATTGATATCTTAAATGACGAATGGGCAGCTCAAACGTCTTATTATGCTTTTAACGTCGTCGCAGCAAGCGCTGTCGTCGCTGGCTTTGGGGCAACCTTGATTTTTACCGGAGGGCTTTCTCTGGCTTATCTAGCTGCTTTAAGCATGCTGGGAACTGCCATGTATGTGTCCGCAGATGACTACAAGACCTATAAAAATTCAACGATAGCCATTCAGCGCGAATTGGTCAATGGTAAACTGGTCGATGATACAATACATCAGGAATTACTTATCCAATTAAAGAAGGAAAGCAGTGACGCCTATTCCAATTTTTGGAAAGGGTTATTCTACAATACAACCGGACCTGCATTCTTTATCACTGCAGCAGCGGTTTCTTGGCCAGTAGCTCTTTTAATGACTGCCGCTTATCTATTTTACCAAATAGATAATTCTCATAAGGAAAGTATGGCAGAGAATAACTCAGCACCAGAGACCCCGGGCATTTACCGTTTGATAGGTTAACAAACAAGCATAGACAGTAATAATTTGTTCCTTGCAAGGAGGCTTCAAGAATCAACTTTTTTATTCATGCTACTTAGAGGTTGGGTATGCTAATAAAAAAATGTATAATTGCTGATTTGTTGCGCAATAGTTTCCTTAAATGAATCTTGAAAAACATTACGACGTTATTGTTGTCGGCGGTGGCCATGCCGGTACTGAAGCAGCACTTGCAGCAGCCCGTCTAGGTGCTCAAACACTGCTACTTACTCATAACATGGATATGCTTGGGCAAATGTCTTGCAATCCTGCTATCGGCGGTATTGGTAAAGGCCATCTGGTCAAAGAAATTGATGCACTTGATGGTGCCATGGCTTTAGCTGCCGATAAAGCAGGTATCCAGTTCCGTATCCTCAATGCTTCTAAAGGACCGGCCGTGCGAGCCACTCGAGCACAAGCAGATCGTGTACTTTATCGGCAAGCAATTCGACAACAATTACAAAATCAAGTTAATTTAACGTTGTTTCAACAGGCCGTTGATGATTTGCTGGTTGAAGGGGAACAAGTCAAAGGCGTTGTCACCCAGATGGGTTTAGTTTTGCGAGCCCATGCTGTCGTTTTAACTGTGGGTACTTTTTTGGGCGGAAAAATTCATGTAGGAATGAGTCAATATGCTGGTGGGCGCGCTGGTGATCCCCCTGCTATTGCCTTGGCAAAACGCTTACGTGAATTAGAATTGCCTGTCGGCCGCTTGAAAACCGGAACGCCTCCCCGTATCGATGGGCGCTCGCTTGATTATGCACAAATGTCGGTTCAACCTGGCGATATGCCTGTGCCCGTATTTTCCTATCTGGGGACTACGGCACTACATCCACAGCAACTGCCCTGCTACATAACACATACAACTGCCGCTACGCATGAAATTATTCAAGCCAATCTGCATCAATCCCCTATGTATGCGGGTGTTATTGAGGGTATTGGCCCTCGCTATTGTCCTTCCATTGAAGACAAAGTAGTTCGCTTTGCCGATAAAACATCCCACCAGATTTTTGTTGAACCCGAAGGATTAACCACAGACGAAATATATCCCAATGGTATATCAACCAGTTTACCTTTCGAAGTACAGGTTCAATTTGTTCGCACTATCAAGGGCTTTGAAAATGCTCATATTACTCGCCCGGGTTATGCCATTGAATACGATTATTTTGATCCACGCGGCTTAACACCTTACCTCCAGACCAAACCGCTCTCCAATCTGTTTTTTGCTGGTCAAATCAATGGTACTACTGGCTATGAAGAGGCGGCAGCGCAAGGTTTGATTGCCGGCATGAACGCAGCCTTACAAACGCAGGAAAAACCCTTATGGTGTCCTCGTCGCGATGAAGCCTACATCGGTGTCCTCATTGATGATTTGATTACCTGCGGGACCCAGGAACCCTACCGGATGTTTACCTCAAGGGCAGAATATCGCCTGCTTTTACGTGAGGATAATGCCGACCTTCGCCTCACAGAAAAGGGCCGTGAATTAGGCTTAGTGGGCGATGAACGCTGGCAAGCTTTTTGTAAGAAACGGGAAGCAATAGAGCAGGCACAAGCCCAACTGAAAGACACCTGGATCCGGGTTGCACACAATGAAGATTTCGCTGCGATGATTGCAAACCCGCTGCAACAGGATTGCCGTGCGGCAGATCTCCTTAAACGACCGGAAATCAACTATAGGGATTTGCAGGCTGTTACTCATTTGGGTTTACCAGAGTTAGCTGCTGATATTGCTGAACAAGTAGAAATTCAAAGTAAATACGCAGGTTATATAGAACGGCAACTCCTGGATATTGAGCGTTTACGCAAGCATGAGAACACGCAGCTACCGGAAAACCTGGACTATACGGCTGTTCCTGGTTTGTCGACGGAAGTCATCCAGAAATTAAGCCGTATCAAACCAAGAACAATGGCCCAGGCAGGGCGCATTTCAGGTGTCACCCCGGCAGCCTTATCCTTGTTGTTAATTTATCTCAAAAAGCATCGAGAACCAGCATGAGTATCTCACCTGAGCTGGCTTTAATTCTCAATAAGGGTCTGCAAGAACTGGGCATATCAACAGAAACTGAACCACTGTTGCATTATTTATCATTACTACACAAATGGAATCGTAGTTATAATTTAACTGCGATTAGAGATATGGATGTCATGGTTACCCGTCACCTGCTTGACAGCTTGGCTATTGCGCCATGGATTCGGGGCAAACGTTTGCTGGATGTTGGGACCGGAGCCGGTTTACCAGGTATCCCGTTAGCACTTATACAACCTGACTTACATGTGGTTTTACTGGACAGTAATGGCAAAAAAATACGATTCCTGCAAGAAGTAAAGCGTGCTCTGACCATAGATAATATTGAAATCGTGCAAACTCGTGTAGAAAACTACCACCCATCACGCGGTTTTGATACAGTAACAAGTCGGGCCTTCAGCGATCTGGCGCAAATGTTGAAATGGACTAACCATCTTGTTGAGACAAATGGTATCTGGCTTGCCATGAAAGGACGCTATCCTGAAACCGAACTGGCGAGCATCAACCTACCCTATCAAGTCCAGTCCTATACAGTACCCGGCCTGGATGGTAAGCGTTGCTGCGTCATTATTGAAAATGCAATCAAGGAATAACCATGGCAAAAGTCATAGCCATTGCCAATCAGAAAGGGGGCGTGGGCAAAACCACGACAGCAATTAATCTAGCAACTTCTATCGCTGCGAATCGTCAACAGGTTTTACTCGTTGATTTAGATCCCCAAGGTAATGCAACGATGGGTTCAGGCGTTGATAAAAGCACGCTGGTGCATACTGCGAATGATGTTTTACTGCGTGATTGTCTCGCCGAGCAGGCTTGTTTAACCACAGCCTGTGGTTTTGATTTAATACCGGCTAATGGCGATTTGACTGTTGCCGAAGTTAGTTTGATGGAAAGAAACCATCGTGAAACCTTCCTATTTAAGGCATTACAATCCATACAAAGCGCCTATGACTTTATCCTAATCGACTGCCCTCCTGCATTAAATACACTCACTATCAACGCATTAGTAGCCGCCGATTCCGTGTTAATTCCGATGCAATGTGAATATTATGCGCTCGAAGGTTTGGCTGCCCTGGTGTCCACTATTGAACAAATTAAGGCCTCGGTAAACCCGCGCCTGCATATTGAAGGTGTTCTACGTACCATGTACGATGCACGTAATCGCTTGTGCTCTGACGTCTCAAAACAGCTATTGGAGCATTTCCAAAATAAAGTATACCGAACGGTAGTTCCAAGAAACGTACGCCTTGCTGAAGCACCCAGTCATGGTTTGCCAGCGTTATACTACGACAAATCATCACCGGGCGCAGCCGCTTATATGGTATTAGCTGCCGAAGTCATTAGTAAGCAAACCACCGTGGCCGGTTAATCGAGGTAATTATGACAACAAAACGCAGTGGTTTAGGACGTAATTTATCTGCCTTACTAGGTAATTCTGCGGTAAATTTGCTTAATGAAAAAGCAACAACCGAACGATTAAACCTGGCTATAGATAGCTTGCAACCTGGTAAATATCAACCTCGAGCAGAAATCGAGGAGGCACCGTTGGCTGAATTGGCTGCATCCATCAAGCAACAAGGCTTGCTACAACCATTGGTAGTTCGTGAAATTGCTAATGGACGTTATGAAATCATAGCCGGCGAACGGCGGTGGCGTGCCTGCCAATTAATCGGTTTTACTGAAGTTCCTGTCGTCTTGCGCCAGGTAGATGACGAAACAGCTATGGCTATCGCTTTAGTGGAGAATTTGCAGCGTGAAGATCTCAACGCCATGGATCAAGCTCGCGCCATGCATCGCCTTACCGATGAATTTGATTTAACCCATCAGCAAGTTGCCGACCTGTTAGGCAAATCGCGAACTGCTGTGAGTAACTACCTGCGTTTATTGGGTTTGAACACGGAAGTAAAACAATTTTTGGAGCATGGTGATTTGGATATGGGGCATGCACGTGCCTTACTTATGCTTAGTGATGAGCAACAAAGTCAGGTTGCACAATTAGTAGTTGCTAAGAATTTGTCAGTAAGGGAAACAGAAAAATTAGTCGCACGCGTCAAAAATGGTAAACCTGAAACTGGCGTGAAAGGAGAAATTACTCCTCTAATCCAGGAGCAGATTGAGACACTGACCCAGCGATTGAAAACTCCGGTTAAGATCAAACCAGGCAAAGCGGGTAAAGGAACCTTAATCATCCATTACGATACCCTACAAAATTTGCAAACTGTTATTAAGCAATTAATAAATTAGGTGCTCAAGTTTTTATCTTATCTGCCGATATTAAGTCATATGGCGGAGAAGTACTATGCAAATCCAACCTGTGCAACCAGTTGCCGTCAAGTTAAAATGCGGGCACGCCCAGGCATCTTGTTGGTTGGTTGAGCTCGGGGAAAGTGAAATGCAATTGACTAGTACTGATTACCTTGATAAAGAAAGTCCTGTCGTTTTTAACGCCGACTTTTTTCGTGGTGAAGCGATCATTACTCATATCAGCTTTCACCGATACCGTTTTACTTATACGTTAACAATTAATTTTATTCAATTTCAACCTGGCTTACTAATCAACACCAAGCTGTAACGGATGCTAGCACGAACGTAGTTTAGCCTGAGAACTGTTTCTTGATGGGGCTTTGAGGCAGGATTTAGCTTCGTAGAACTTTTTCCCTGGCGTCGCTGCCTCCATCAAAGGCTACTTATTTATTCCTGTAGCCTTGATAGAGCTTGCGACATCAAGGTTTATCTCTTCAAGATCGATTTAGCTTATTAGAGCCAATAGACAAAAATAAACAAAAATAACCAGACCACATCTACAAAGTGCCAATACCAGGCAGCCGCTTCAAAGGCAAAATGGCGCTCAGGGGTAAAATGACCACGAATGCAACGCATCAGAATGACAATCAGCATGATTGTCCCGATAGTAACATGCAAACCGTGAAATCCAGTCAGCATAAAGAAAGTCGTGCCATAAATTCCGGCATCCAGCGTTAGATTCATTTCGGTATAGGCTTCATGATACTCATAAGATTGCAGCATCAGGAAAAGTATACCCAGCGCAATAGTACAGATCATCCCTGCGATGAGTTGTTTACGTTTATTCAGTTTCAAAGCCCAATGTGCCCAAGTTATCGTAGCGCCTGATGTCAACAAAATAAGGGTGTTAATAGCAGCCAAACCCCAGGCTCCCATCGCCTTGTCAGCACCGACAAAGGCTTGATTGTCCGGGTTGGTCAGCAAGGGCCAGGTCGCCTGAAAATCAGACCAAAGTGTGATATGGGTAATGGGATGGATATCACCGCCAAGCAGAGGGACTGACCAAAAACGCGCGAAAAAGAGAGCGCCAAAGAAAGCACCAAAGAAGCAAACTTCAGAAAAAATAAACCAGCTCATGCCCCAACGAAATGAACGATCAACCTGTAAATCGTATAAGCCCTTTTCATTCTCGTAAATTACTTGACCAAACCAGCCAAACATCATAAACACTAAAATTGCTAAACCAAGAGTAAAAATATAAGGACCATACCAATCGTGATGTAACCAAGAGGCAGCGCCAACCAGCGTTGTCGTCAAACCAATTGAGCCCACTAATGGCCAGTGACTGGGTTTAGGTACGTAATATGTGCCATGTGCTCCCATTGTATACTTTTCTCCTGTTCTATCTATATCGCCAGCGCAACTGCACTGCGATGCTTAGTTAACGTGAGTCCGCTATATTAAACGAACTGGGACTTAGATACTGGCCCCACACAAATGCTGCGCATTGTAAGGGATAATGTTCGCCTAGCGATATATAAACACAGATTCTGCGTCTATATCGAACTAGTTAATCACTTTATTAGTGACATCAAACAACGTATAAGACAGAGTAATTGTCTTAACCTTTGCCGGTAAATCTGTATCCAAATGGAATAATAAAGGCATATCCATCGCTTCATGCCCATTTAAAGTTTGTTGCGTAAAACAAAAACATTCCGTCTTTTTTAGGTATTTAGCTGCAATGCCTGGTGTGACACTAGGGATTGCTTGCACAGTCATGCGATGATTTGTCTTATTTTCTGCATAAAAAGCAAGTTTAGCAATTTCGCCTGGATGCACTCTTAACTTCTGAACCTTGGGATAAAATGCCCAAGGCACAGAGCTATTATTTGTCGCCACGAACTCCACAACAACCTCTCTTTCATGCACGATTTTTGCCTGCTTTTCATCATAAGCAACTGCTTCGGTATTCGTTTTGCCATTGACTCCCAGCACTCTACATAAACTATTGTAAATGGGTACTAAGGCAAAGCCAAAAGCAAACATGCCGATAACAATCA
Source organism: Legionella sp. ST3F1 (assembly GCF_048553315.1). Lineage (NCBI taxonomy): Bacteria > Pseudomonadati > Pseudomonadota > Gammaproteobacteria > Legionellales > Legionellaceae > Legionella > Legionella sp. ST3F1. Next base: position 213,847 of record NZ_JBLZIO010000001.1, read on the forward strand.
CCGCAAGACTAATCACCAATTTTGCATGACCTTTTTCAGCCATTAAATTCACCACCCTACCTGTTAGTAACTACTTATTTCTCATCAAATTTCAGGCGGCGTAGTGAAGCTGTGATAAGGTGGGGGTGAAGGTAGAGTCCATTCCAGGCCGTGTGCACCTTCCCAAACTCGAGCATCTACTTTCTTACCGCCACGCACTGTTCTTATCACATTGTACAAAAATAATAACTGCGAGAACCCAAAAATAAACGCACCAATCGAAGAAATCATATTGAAATTAGTGAATTGCAATGCGTAATCAGGAATTCGCCTTGGCATTCCAGCCAAACCTAAGAAATGCATAGGAAAGAATGCGATATTTACTGAAATGGTAGACAACCAGAAATGCCATTTTCCTAAACGCTCGTTGTACATATGTCCGGTCCACTTTGGTAACCAGTAATAGGTTGCCCCTAGCAGAGCAAATATAACGCCCGGCACCAAAACGTAGTGGAAGTGGCCAACCACAAAATAGGTATCCTGGTATTGGAAATCTGCTGGCACCAAGGCCAACATCAAGCCGGTAAACCCACCAATAGTAAAGAGGAAAACAAAGGCAATGGCGAAAAGCATCGGGGTTTCAAAAGTCATTGAGCCTTTGAACATCGTACTGACCCAGTTGAAAACCTTAATACCAGTCGGCACCGCGATTAACATCGTTGTATACATAAAAAACAATTCTGCGCCTAAAGGAACACCCGTAGTAAACATATGATGTACCCAGACTACGAAGGAAAGTATCGCGATACTTGCGGTCGCATAAACCATGAAATGGTAACCAAATAGTGGTTTGCGGCTAAATGTAGGAATAATTTCTGACACCACACCGAAGGCTGGCAGAACAAGAACGTATACTTCTGGATGACCGAAAAACCAGAATACATGTTGGAATAAAATGGGATCCCCGCCGCCAGCCGCCTCGAAAAAGCTGGTGCCAAAATGCCTATCGGCAAGCATCATTGTTACAGCCCCGGCTAATACTGGCATAATGGCAATTAGCAAGAAAGCTGTAATCAACCACGTCCACACAAACATGGGCATTTTCATCAAACTCATGCCTGGAGCCCGCATATTCAGAATTGTAGCGATAATGTTGATCGAACCCATGATGGATGAAAGTCCCATCATATGAATCGAGAAAATCATAAAATCAGTGCTGGGAGGGGCATATTTGGTTGACAAAGGCGCATACATCGTCCAACCGAAATTCGGTCCACCACCGCTATGAAACATGGTTGAGCCCAAGAGTACAAAGGCAAAAGGCAATATCCAGAAACTCCAGTTATTCAAACGTGGCAGAGCCATATCAGGCGCACCTATCATCATAGGAATTTGCCAGTTGGCCATCCCTGTAAATGCAGGCATAACTACCCCGAAGAGCATAATCAAACCATGAAGCGTGGTCATTTGATTAAAGAAGTTGGGGTCAACAAATCGCTGGCCAGGCTGAAAAAGTTCAGCACGAATAATTAACGCCATGGAGCCGGCAATAAAAAAACTGATCAACGCCAACCAGAGATAAAGGGAGCCGATGTCTTTATGGTTCGTTGTAAACAACCATCGTTTTACAAAACCGCTTATTCCCTTTCCCTGTTCTGGGCCATGATGTTCGTCGTGATCAGTATCATGCGTTAATATATCACTCATCGCAAACCTCCAGCTTGAGCTTTATTCACCATTTTAGGTTGTTGATTATCACCCTGACGTATTTTTGCAACATCGGCAGGCTGAACTTCATCGTTAGTATTATTTTCCCAAGCATTACGCTCATAGGTAATAATTGCGGCAATTTCAGCATCGCTTAATTGCTCTTTATACGCTTGCATAGCAGAGCCAGGTATGCCATGCAGAACCAATTCAATATGACGTGAAATCGGTTTTCCTACTGCAACCGAACTTCCTTTAAGAGCAGGGTACATAGGCGGTATCCCTTTACCATCCGCCTTGTGGCAAGCTGCACAAATGAGATCGTATTTTTGCTTACCCATACTCATCAGTTCAGCACGAGTCATTTTCGGCTGTTCTGTTGGCTGAGCAACGCTGGCATCATATTCATCCTTGACCTTAACCTGCTCAGCAACCCATTTATTGAACTCCTCATCACTGACTGCTTTTACAACAATGGGCATAAAGCCATGGTTAATACCACATAATTCAGCACACTGGCCACGATAAACCCCGGGCTTTTCTATTCTGGCCCAAGCCTCATGCATGAATCCTGGCATGGCATCCCGTTTTATGCCAATCTCGGGAACCCACCAGGAGTGAATCACATCATTGGAAGTCACCAAGAAACGAATTTTTTTATTAACCGGTAAGACCAGGGGTTTATCCACTTCCAGCAAATACCACTGTCCTTTCTTCTGCTTATTCTGTATTTGTTCATAAGGAGTCGATAAATTACTAAAATAGCTAATACCTTGATCGAGATATTGGTATTGCCATTTCCATTGATAGCCAACAACTTTAATGGTGACATCAGACTCCGCTGTGTCATCCATCCGCATCAAAACTTTGGTAGCAGGAATGGCAAGGCCAACAAGAATCAGAAATGGAATTATCGACCAAACAATCTCCAGGCGAGTATTGTCATGAAAAGTAGCCGGTGTATAACCTTTCGATTTACGATGGTGGATGAGTGAGTAAATCATCACCCCAAACACCACGATACCGATGATCGCACAAATCACCATGGCAATCATGTGCAAATCATACATGTCGTTACTTAAAGGCGTCACACCTTTATACATATTTAGCTGCCATTTATCCGCTGCAGCCATTACGGCCTGGCTCATCACCAGTCCCGTCAAGGCGGCAAGCACCTTGCTTACCTTAAACCTGTTTAGCATCCCCGTCCTCACCTCTTTAAATGGCCAGGTATTCTTCGCTGGCCAATAATTAAATAAATTTATAATCAAACCAGAAACGACACCTCAATTACCAGAGGGAAAAGTTCCCTTCCGTTTTTGATTGACTCACCATATATTTAATTGCCTCAATAACCTCACCGGTTGTGCAATGTTTACACCCACCATTTTTCGGATGTGCTTCACCCTTAATCGTATTTTCAATTAAGACATCCATGTTTTTGGCAATTAATGGCTCCCAGATCGCCTTATCACCAATTTTAGGTGCCCCTTGCTTGCCTGAGTCGTGGCACATGCTGCAATTTTCGTTATAAATTTCTTTTCCATTGGAAGGGTATTTTTTGGATCCACCCGCCGCCAAATCGCTCCACTGTGATCGAGATAGCGATTTGTTAAGAATATAATCAACTGCAGCTAAAATATCGTTATCAGAGCAAGTCACACAAGCCCCTTTCACAGGCATGCTGTTATAGCCGTGGATAGCATGGCGATAAAGCCCGGTTAAACCACTGTTCTTTAAGCGCATATACCAATTGGCTCCATTGCCGATTAATGGCGCACCCATCTCCCCTTTTTGGTGACAGATAATGCAAGAATTTACATAAACCTGCTTGCCTCGTTTCAGCGTTGGCTGGCTTTCTGAGGGAGAAACACCCAAAGGCTCCTCGCTTACAACTGTTTTTAAATAGGTAGCAATTGCCAATCTATCTTCTTCAGTCAAGTAAGTTAAACTGTTATGGTTAACTTCTGCCATAGGCCCCGCAACCGGGCCTGCCTTATTAATAAGTTGACCCTGAGCAAAAACATCTGCCACTTCATAATGGCTTGCTGAGTGTAACCCATATTTCGTGATATTAGGTGCCCAATAACCATCAATAAAACTGCCTGTGAGGTAAAAGCGATTCTTAGGCGCCCCAAAAATATTGAGCGGCGTATGACACATACTGCAATGTCCTAAACCATCAACGATATATTTGCCCCGATTCCATGCGGGTGATTTATCAGATTCATAAGTAATATCATTATCTTCTGGGAAGAAAAACAATAAATTCCATCCCCATAAAGAAAAGCGGGCACCGGGTACACCGAAGGGGAAAGGCAAATCCTTATTCTTTTGCTTGACCGCAGGAATATTCATGAAATAAGCGTAAAGTGCACGCGCATCATCATCCGAAATTTTGGAGAAATAAACATAAGGAAAAACAGGGAAATAATTTCTACCCTGGGGATCTCGCCCTTCTTTTAAAGCGCGAATGAAATCCTGCTCGGTCCAATTTCCAATCCCTGTTTCTTTATCAGGTGTAATATTAGGGCTGTAAAACGTACCAAAAGGAGTATTGATCGGCAAACCGCCTGCAAAAGCTGGCGTCTTCCCTTTAACATCGGTATGGCAAGCAATGCAGTCCCCCATCCGTGCCAAATATTCACCGCGCTTAATTAATTCTTCCTGGGCACCACTGGCAGGAGTAGTCGGAGGGTAACTAGGGTAATACCCTTCGATCAAAGGATCCATCGGTTCGCTGGAGCTTTCTTCAGCAGCCCATAAAGCCCCTGGAAAAGCCATCACCAACGCTAAAAAAGACACAATGATTGCGTTTTTTTTCAACAAAGAGCCCACGCTCCCTCCTTAAACTTATTACCCTTGGTAATCTACAGACAGGAAAAATTAATCTGGCATTTTATACCCCTACTCACGCAACTTGCAACGTTGTTAGTACTAGATTTAACGAAAAACAACAATAGACTTCTTTCGACACTCGCTGCAGTGGGGGCAGTACGAGGAGAAACGGCTCGCAGAACCGCCGTGTACACATCAGTACACGAGGACAGGACTTACGAAAACTTCGAGGTCGAGGCAAAATTTGATTTTAATGAGGGAGTTTAGCTTAACTAAATGACCGAATTAAAATCAAATTTTAACGAAGAGATCGGAGTTTTTCGTAAGTCCTGGAGGATTCGAGTACTGGATCGACAACGTAATGCGCCAATGCAGTAGCGTTTCGGAAATCCAATAAACTTCTTACGAAACTCGCTGCAGTGAGAGCAGGACAAGGAGAAACGGCGCGCAGAACCGCAGTGTACATACCAGTACATGAGGATTCGAGCACCGGATCGACGACGTAATGCGCCAATGCAGTAGCGTTTCGAAAGAAGTAAAATAATTCGGCTGACATCTCCGACAAGCGTTGCTATGATTCCATCCTTCATGGACAACCAAGGAATTCTTATGGTGTGGAAAGCGGCAGTTGATTTAGCCCAATTACAACAAACAGAGAGAGAAACGTTGCTTATTGACGGCCACAAAATCCTCTTTATCTGGCATAACGAGCAAGTGCACGCGGTTCAGGCGCAATGTCCACATTTCAAGCTTCCCCTCGCTAAAGGTAAAATTACGGATAACTGCGCTATTGTCTGTCCCTTTCACAAAAGTGAATTTGATTTAGCCACCGGCGATGTAAAATGCTGGTCACCCTGGCCACCTGCTGTAGGCAATCTCTTAGGAAAAGTTGTCAAACCTAAGAACTTGAAAATTTACCCGACCCGAATTGAGCAAGGTAAAATCGAAGTTGATGTCGTTTAAACGCACTGGACCTAATTTTCCAGTTAGATTTCAATTAGAAACCGCTTTGCTCCTTCCGCAATTTTTTCTATAAAAAGCTTGTATTGCCTGGCAGGTAACTGCCAGTAATGCAAGTATAACGGCATCAACCAACGTTTATCTGGGCAAAGTTCTACTAACAAACCCTGTGCTAACTCGTCACGAATATCCAGACTCGGGATCCAGCCATAACCATAGCCTTTTAAAGCGAATTGCTTATATCCCTGCACGGAAGGCACCTTATGATAACGATACCTGGTAAATGAATGCGCAAAAAAATGTTTAAAATAATGCTCCGGTAGGCGATCGCGGCTATCAAAAATAATCACCGGTGCGGCTAACAAATTATCGATCACCGATTTTTTGGCCTTAAAATGACGGGCGATAAAAGGGGGTGAGGCGACTAATAAATAATCCATATGCCCCAACAAGACACATTCACAGCCTGGCAAAGGCCGATCGTAGCTGGTTACACAAGCCGATACTGAACCTTTACGGAAATAATCAATAGTTACTTCCTGATCATCAGTGATGATGTCAATATTGATTTTTTCCAACAGCTTTAATTCCTCCAACAAACGAACAAACCAGGTTTCCAAACTATCGCGATTCAATGCAACAGAAAGGCGGGCTGGCGTATCTTGTTGAATTTCTTGTAATAAATGCTCTTCTAGCAAACGGGTGCGACGTAGCAAACTAAGTAATTTTTCTCCCAACGGAGTCGCTTGATAAGGCAGTGAGCGAATAAGTAGAGGTTGACCGAATTGGGTTTCCAATTGTTTGATACGCAAACTTACCGCAGGCTGTGTAATAAATAATTGCTTGGCGGCTGCCGCAAAACTCTGGGTTTGAATGACTGCATCCAAAGCCTGTAAGCCTCTTTGCTCTATTCTCATAAGTAAAACTTATCAATGATTATAATTATTAATTTTAATTATAATTAAAAATGCGCAATAATTGCCACATTTCGTTTTGAGGGATAATTCACCATGACGGTATATCTAAATGGTTTAATGCTCGGCTTATCGCTAATAACTGCTCTGGGTCCGCAGAATGTCTTTCTGATTCGCCAGGGTGCTCTACGTAACCACGCCGCCCTTTCAGCCCTCGTTTGTTTTTTCTGCGATATCATTCTGGTTTTTGCCAGCGTTGCCGGTTTGCACGAGGTACTTAAGCTTCATCCTACGTTGCAGGGATGGGTAACCTGGTTTGGCGTCGCCTTTTTACTGTACTATGGGTACAAGACATTAAAGCAAGCTTTGAGCAAAGAAATGCAGATGGCTGCTCCCGACGAGCGAACGCCTAATCGTTTGCAGATTGTCATGCTTGCCCTTGGCTTTAGTTTACTAAATCCGCATGCAATTATTGACAGTCTGGTCATCATAGGAGGAGGCAGCAGTCAATTTCCCGAGCATCAACAAGCCTTCTTATTAGGTGTACTGACCTCCAGTCTCCTGTGGTTCAGCTCACTGACATTTACAACCCACTATTTTGCGCATGTTTTGTCTCGGGCTAAGGTTTGGAAGCGCATCGAATTTTCCAGTGGAATACTGATGCTATTTTTAGGTTTAAAACTAGCTTGTGGTCAATTTTAATAGTCTTTATCCCGTAGAAGAAAGTGCAGTCCTTCTAACCGCTTCGGTAGCTAAATCTTTACCATTGGATTGTAAAAAGACAGACCACAAATCATCTGTTCCCCCCTCGCCATAAATTTTGAATCGCCACTCTTTGGTTTGCTCACCCGCTGCAAACTGCGTTAATTTTGCTTTAAAAAGAGTCGTTGGCTCATTGTCCCTTTTGGCACGTGATAACATAGAAGCCGGCTCAAGATCACCCATACTCCAAGTGCAAATCGTTTCGCTTTTTACGCAGGGCCCTAACGTCAATACAAGATCCTGCAGCGATAGCACACCCAATTTATACCAATGGTCGCCCGTATTTCGTCCCATTGACCAATTATAGGCAGCAATCAAATCATTTAAGGCCTCCTGATATTGTTTAAATGCTTCTGCATGATGTGCATAGTGATAGGTAGCAAAACAGAACGCCGCTATAGACACCGTAACTAAAGGGAAAACATAGCTCCCTACCCAGGAAGCACTACCAATTACTGCTCCTCTTATAATATTGTTATCGATTCTATGTAAATGTTTTTGTGCTTGTTGGAAACGCAAACAGCGCTTGCCGATGATATCGAGATGGTTCGCCGATTTGTAATTAAAATTCCCATCCCCCAATTCTACTCGCGGGATTAAAGCCGGCTCTTCAAAAAATCCAAACATTAGGCAACTCCATTGCTTATCACTTGGAATATTTTTATCGCAATAAAAAAAAGATAGCAAGAAACTTAAAATAGAGAATCAATAAAGAACTAAAGATAGAAAGGGTCAATCAGTGTGTCGCCAATTGACCCAGTGGAATGACACATAGCAAGTCCAACCTCGCGTGGCGAATATCGCACAGCGACGTCAGCATTGTCAATATACAAGCCCCCTTTTACATGAAACTTCTTTCGAAATTCGCTACAGTGAGAGTAATACGAGGAAAACGGCGCACAGAACTGCGAAGCATGAGGACTCGAGCACCCTATCGACGACGCTATGCGCCAATGGAGTAGAGGTTCGACAGAAGTTTATTTGTTGTTCCTTTACGCATACGCTAGACTGCCCCCAAGTTCATAGTTCATAGCGGGTCCATCATGTTTTACGGCGACAATGTGCAAGATACGAGACAACTGTTTTTTTCCAGCTGGCAGAAATACCTCCAAAAGCAACCTTTGCTACCTCTGGAACAACAAATTGTCGACGTTATTCTGGTTCATCCTGAATACCATAAGCTCCTGGAAACTGCTTCCTCCTACGACAATCAGCCTTATTTTCCTGAGCTGGGACAAACCAATCCTTTCTTGCATATGGGCTTACATATAGCAATTCGCGAGCAAATTAGTACTGACCGACCTGGCGGCATTGACTCGCTTTATCGTCAATTACTGCAAAAATACAGCGATCGATTGGTAGTCGAACACCTAATGATGGATTGTCTGGCAGAATCTCTTTGGCGGGCCCAGCGCAGTCAAACATTTCCTAATGAAAAAGATTATCTTGATGCCTTAAATCGCCTATTAGGGGTTGGCTAGGAAAGATTCCTCTTGCGGTTCAACCACCTCACCGCTTTTGCGTAAAAGAAAGAATGGCGTCATGAGTGTACAAACCGTTATGAAATAGGTAAACAATCCCCCCATCCCAAAAACGTGCATAAACCAGGGCGCCAGTAAAGGCCCTGCCATGGCCCCAAGGCTGTAAGCCAGTAATAAGCTTTGTGTGCCAGCAACAATATCGCGTGCTTCTAAAGTATCGCAAGCATGGCTAATGCTAATTGGGTAAAGAGTGAAGGTCAAACCACCAAAGAGCAACATCAACATAAAAAAGCACCAGGGATTCATGTGAGTTGTCATTAAAATGAAAGAAACAATACTGGTAGCCACTGCAATGAGAATCAGAACTAAACGGCGTGCAACCAAATCGGACAGCCTACCTAATGGATACTGTAATAGCATCCCGCCAAAAATAATGGCAAACATATAGTTCGCTACTTTTCCATTATCATGAAATAAATCACTCAGCAGTGTTGGCATCAAACCGTAGATACCACCCATAATCAATCCTGAGCTTAGGCAACCTGCTAAACCCGCCATCGATTTATCAAGTAGTTTCTGTAAACTGAGCGTTGATGCCTCTTCGTACTTCGGTGGATTTACACGAGACATGGCCAAGGGAATAATAGACAAAGAGCAGAGTATGGAGGTCAGGGCAAACAATGATAGCGTGTCTGGCTCCGCAAGATTCAAAAAAAACTGTCCCAAACTCTGTGCTGCATAGTAGCTAATCATGTATAAAGACAGTACTCTTCCCCGATTCATCGCCGTACTTTTACCAAGCAGCCAGCTCTCAATCACGACAAACAAACCCGCTGAGGCAAAGCCGGCTAAACCACGTAAAAATAGCCACAGCCCAACCTGATAAAAAATACCATGCAATAAACAGATAATTGCCTGCGTAGCAGAAAAAACGACATAGGCACGGATATGACCAACCCGGTTAATGAAGCGATCCATGCGAAACGAGCCCACTACCAGTCCGGCATAAAAGACACCTGTCATGGCACCAATTGCAAGTGGCGACGCTTGACTTAAGGTCATATTCAAGGCTAACAGCGTGGAGAAAAAACCCGTTCCGAGGATAAAAATAAATAAACTCAATAAGGGCACAAAAATCTCAATCATAACAACTGGCATGGTGATACACTCGTTAGAGATTAGAGTAGGCAGAAAAAGATACAAAATGAGCATAACAAACTATTGCCTACACTGCATCCACATTATGTACTTATCCAAACACGAGACTAAAAATAAGTCAGACTTAACAAGACCCATCAACATTTTTGTTTTATAGCCCTAGAATCGGTTAAGATAAGCAACCTGCTCCCTATACAAACAACCAATGACCAAAAAAGAAAAAACCACCCATTTTGGCTTTGAATCTGTGGCCTGGGATGAAAAAGAAAAGAAAGTTGGCGCCGTCTTTCACTCGGTTGCCAAGAACTATGATTTAATGAATGACTTAATGTCTCTAGGCATTCACCGCCTCTGGAAACGCTTCACGATTGCCCTAAGTCAGGTACATGCTGGACATCAAGTGCTCGATTTAGCGGGTGGCAGTGGTGATTTAACCCGTTTACTGAGTAAGAAAGTAGGCGATCAAGGACAAGTTATTTTAGCGGATATCAATGCGGCTATGTTAGCTGTAGGACGGGACCGCCTGTTGGATGAAGGCTTGTATAACAATATCAACTTCGTACAAGCTAATGCCCAAAGCCTGCCTTTTGCTGACAATAGTTTTGATTGTATTACGATAGGTTTTGGTTTGCGCAATGTCACTGATAAAGAAGAAGCGTTACGTTCTATGTATCGTGTTTGTAAACCAGGTGGTAAATTGATGGTTCTGGAATTTTCCACACCGACAATTCCAGGACTAAAACCGATTTACGATTGGTATTCTTTTAATGTGTTACCTAAAATCGGGCAATTGTTCGCGCAAGATGCTGACAGCTATCAATATCTTGCTGAGTCAATTCGCATGCATCCCACCCAGGAAGGTTTAAAGGTAATGATTGAACGAGCAGGATTTGAAGATTGTCATTATCATAATTTAAGTGGTGGAATCGTTGCCTTGCACATCGCCCATAAATATTGAGAGTAATATGATTAAGAAATATTCATTGAAAGCACTGCAAAAGGCTATTAATCACGCCCTGGCACTAGACGACTCCATGCCAGCCAAAATCGCAGCCTTGCAGGGCAAAGTGCTCGAAATTATCATCGCCCCCTTGGGTGTTAATTTTTTTATTCATTTCGATCAGCAACAATTAGAGTTACTCGCCGACTATGAAGGGCGACCTGATACCATCATTCATAGCAGTCCTCTTGGTTTAATTCGTTTAAGTTTTTTACCGGTTTCCAAAGCCCGCTCTTTATTCAACGATAAAATCCGATTATCAGGTGATGTAGAACTGGGTCAACAGGTCAAAAAACTATTCGATGAACTGGACATTGATTGGGAAGGCCATCTCGCCCATTTTACCGGTGATGTGGTAGCCCATCAGCTGGGCTCCCTCGTCCGCCATGGTTTGGCATTTAAAAAGCAGTTAGGGGAATCACTGCGCCATAATTTGACTGATTATCTGCAAGAAGAACTGGCTGCTGTGCCGCCACGTGAAGAAATCGATGATTTTTTTAACGATATCGATAAGCTGGCACTTGATGTGGAGCGTTTGCAAGCCCATATTAACCAATTGATGGCAGGCCATGAATTCAATTAAACAATTATTAAGACTGCTGCATATTAATCTGATATTGGCCAAAAATGGCCTCGACCAGGTCATTGTTTCCATTCGGCTTTTTTCACCTTTTCGTTTTATAGTTTATCTAAACCCCTGGAACTGGGTACGCAAAGAAAAATTAACCCGTGGAGAAGCCTTAAGAAAAACCCTGGAAGAGTTAGGTCCCATTTTTATTAAATTCGGCCAGGCCTTATCAACTCGTCCTGACATCCTGCCCCCCGATATCGCATTGGAATTATGTAAATTACAGGATAAAGTCCCGCCCTTTGCCAGTGAAAAGGCTTTAGCCATTGTTGAAGCAGCCTTTGGTCAATCAGCCTTTCAAGTCTTTGCCCGGTTTGATCCCATTCCTCTTGCTTCTGCATCGATGGCACAGGTTCATGCAGCCACCTTAAAAACGGGGGAAGAGGTCGTGGTGAAAATTTTGCGCCCCAATATGCGCAAAATTATTGAGAAAGATTTACGTATTATGTACACCATAGCCAACTTCGCTGACCGTTATTGGGCTGAAAGCAAGCGTCTAAAACCTAAAGAAATTGTTCAGGAATTCGAACATAATTTAATTGATGAACTCGACTTGCAACGGGAGGCAGCCAATGCAGGCCAGTTAAGACGAAATTTTCATAATTCGCCCCTTCTCTACATTCCAGAAGTGTTTTGGGACTATACCCGTGAAAATGTCATGGTGATGGAGCGCATCTATGGAATACCTGTCTCTGATATTGCTACCTTGCGGGAAAGAGGCGTCAACATTAAAAAACTGGCAGAACGGGGCGTAGAAATTTTCTTCACCCAGGTATTTAGAGATTGTTTCTTTCATGCCGATATGCATCCGGGCAATATTTTTGTATCACCACTCCACCCTCATGATCCGCAATATATTTGTATTGATTTTGGCATTATAGGCACCTTAAATGACAGCGATAAGCGTTATCTCGCAGAAAATCTATATGCCTTTTTTAACCGTGATTACCGACGCGTTGCGCAATTGCATGTTGAATCCGGTTGGGTTGCAAGAGACACCCGTATTGAAGAATTTGAAAGTGCTATTCGTACCGTCTGCGAGCCTATCTTCGAAAAACCTTTAAAAGATATTTCTTTCGCCCAGGTAGTCTTACGCCTTTTTCAAGTGGCAAGACGCTTCCATATGGAAGTACAACCCCAATTAGTACTCTTGCAAAAAACGTTATTGGCAATAGAAGGATTGGGGCGCCAACTTTATCCCGAGCTTGATCTTTGGGTCACTGCCAAACCCTTTTTGGAAAAATGGCTGAAAGAACAAATGGGGCCCAAAGCATTCATTCGCCAATTACGCGAGAACCTGCCCTTCCTTACGGAGCAATTACCTCATATGCCACGATTATTACATGACGTATTGGAATTAACTAAAGAGCAAAAAATTCGTGCCTTGCTGCCCGTCAACAACCAGCAGAATGCATACATGACAAGAAATGCCTGGTACAAAGGGCTCGGTTTAGGTATTTTTATTACTATGGCGACAGTCGGTGCGCTCAGTTATTTTAAATTGTTAAACCATGATAAATTGTCAGCTATAGCGATAACCATTGCAATTGCCGGCGGATTTGTCGCCTTTATTAACCGTACTAACAGGAGTTAACATGGGATTAAGTGGGATCAGTCCTTTATCATTACTATTAATATTACTCATTGTTGTAGCCTTGTTTGGTACCAACAAATTAAAAAATATCGGCTCCGATTTAGGCACCGCAATCAAAAATTTTCGCCGCGCTATGAATGAGGATGATGATAAAAAATCATGAGTAGCGGAGAATTATTACTTACTTTCTTAGTGGCCATTGTGGTTTTTGGCCCGAGCAAATTACCCATGCTTGCAGAACATCTAGGCAAACTTGCCCGTCATTTAAACCGGTTAAAAGAGCAAATTACTAATTTTTGGCAAAACCAATTAAGCGAACAGCAACTCATAGAAAATACACGCAAAGCAGAAAAAGCAGATGCTGCTTATCAGCAAGAAGATAAACCCTCCTGATTTAAACCCTCCAATACCTGCGAAGCCAATTATTAGCCTGAAACTAGCCAGTCTCTCCACTCTCTCTAATAACAAAGGGTACGCAAAACACTTGAGTACCGGACACGGGCACGATTTGTTCAGTGCCTTTTCTTACCTGCAAAACCAGCGACTACTCATTTTCCTGTTAAAGTTCTCTTAAGCATCAGATGTTAAAATAATGCTCATATAGATTAATTATTTAATATCGAGATATCATGTTATCCAAACAAGAAGTCGAATCCACCGAAAGCAATTTAGTCCCAACTGCGCTTCCTTATGCTGCTAATTATTCGAAATTTTGCTCTCCTTTCAGTAACAGCTTCGAAAATGCCAAAGCTGTTTTAGGCAATTACTGTACTAGAAGCTGGCTCCAATGGGCTCCCAAAGGCCCCCTTCAGCGCATGGGTAAAAATCGTACTTCAAAAAATATTGATACTGTAGAAGGGCTATTAACTAATCCTCATATTACTTCAATACCCGGACTTGTTTCTTCAATTAATGATCAGATTCAAGATTACTCTACGGATAGCTCTTTGTTGAAGCGTTTGGTATTTATTTGTGCCATGGCAAGCATTCCCTATCAAATCGTTAAGAAAGATGAGAAGTTAGTTTTGGAGCTGCTTGAAGCGCCGGAATTAAGCTTGATAGGTAATAGTATACAAACAACATTAATTGGAGATAGTTCAAACTTGTTGTTGCAATCTTACAGGCAATACCCTCTTCACCCTGAATATACTGAATCCAGAATAATTGCCTCCGAAGATCGCGATTATAAAGGCGTTATGGTCACTAATGATCCCGCCATGCTAAAACCAGGTAAGAACTATTTATATGTTGTTACCTTGGAGGGCGAAGTCTGGTTTGCACCCCAATTTAACGGTTCAACCAAATTAACCCACGGAGGCTTGGCTCGCCAGGCACAATTACTCTCTGGCGGCTCAAACGGAAATGCCGTTCTTAGTGCCGGTGCCATATCGCTAGGCCATAAGGACGCCGTATTTAATTTAGCGAGCGGCCATTTCCAACCGGAATTCGGAGCCTATATACCTCTTATTGAAGCCTTAATGGATAAACTTCCTGGTTATAAGTTACTGTTACAAAGGACTTATTACAAAAGTTTAGACGATCGCGCTTGTGTCGAAGCTTCGTTAGATTTAATAGACGGCATCCGAAATCTTAAATTAAACTTACTAACCTATCTGCAGCAAGTTCGCTCTATTCCTTTGACTGCTGTTGCCCGTAAAATTTTTCTAGATATCAACACTGCCGGTACTGAATACCAAGAAGAAGCTATTAAATTCGATGCAGAAGAGCTAGAAATGTTATTTAAAGATAAAGTGTTAAGAAAAATCATCAGTGACTCTCTGTCTTATTGCCCAGAAGCGATTCAGGAATATGGCAAAAAGCTATTATCAACAGAAACAAACTTCTCGTTGTAATAACATCCTCGGCCAGCTCTACCTAACCAAATCGTGGTTCTGGCCGGTGACAATAAGGAGCTTTGCTGTGTTTCGCATAGTAATCTTGATGATAACCTTCGGCAGGCCAGAACGCTTGTACTTCCAATAAACGAGTAACTACATTATAACCACGCTCTTGTAGTAATTTAATCAATACCTGTGCGTCTTCCCGTTGTTCTTCATTATAATAAAAAACCGCACTTTTATATTGGGAACCGATATCAGGACCTTGCCCGGTGCGTTGCGTAGGATCATGAATTTCAAAGAAACGTTTAAGAACCGTGTAATAATCTGTTTTCGCCACATCATAAACCACTCTTGCTACTTCGTAATGCCCTGTATCACCACGACAAACCTGTTCATAACTGGGATTCATAACTGAACCACCGGAATAACCCACCTCCACGTTCAGTACCCCTGGAACAAGGCGTAAAAAATGATCAACCCCCCAAAAACACCCCCCCGCCACAATTGCCTCTTCCGTATCCAAAACCTGATCATCAGCCACAAAATCCAGGGACGCCGAATTCACGCAATGGCGAAGATTTTTATGGGTAAAATACTCACCAGTGAAGACGTGCCCTAAATGCCCATCACACCGGGCACAAAGTATTTCCGTACGTTGGCCATCCCTGTCCGGAATTTGTTTGACCGCCTGAACAATATCATCATCAAAACTGGGCCAGCCACAGCCAGAATGAAATTGGCTTCGGGCACGAAAAAGAGCCAGGCCGCAACGGCGGCAAAGATACGTTCCGCTTTTTACCAAATGGTCAGTATATTCACCTGTATTGGGATATTCGGTTGCCTTGTCACAGATGATACGTTTGGCAGCAGGAGTTAAACTGGCTGTCTTATCAAGATAATTGCTCACAGATCCACCTCTTAAACAGAAATCGAGCCTTTAGCCATCAGGCGGAAGGCAAATTCCGCCTGTTCAAATCCTCTTGTAATCTACTTAACGCGATTACAAATTTTATCGGCCATATACCCGATTGCACCAGCATAGTAGATAGAATTATTGTAGCGCAAAATCATCTTATAGTTAGGATAAGCGAGGAAAACTGGCCCGCCATTCGGTTGTACGATACTGGCCTCTAGCTCCTGGTGAGGTAAAGGTTGGCCGCTTTCAGTACGTACGCCTAGAGCATTCCATTCACTGACTGGTTTAACGACTGCTTTACCCTCTAATTTCATATCAAATTTCGGAGGAAGTTTCACTTGGATAGCCCAAGGCTGACCAGTCTGCCAACCATTCTTTTTCATGTAGTTGGCAATCGATGCGAATACGTCTGCTTTACTTTCCCAAATGTCTTTACGGCCATCGCCATCATAGTCCACAGCAAATTCTAACCAGCTAGAAGGTAAAAACTGTGGTTGGCCTGAAGCGCCAGCCCATTCTCCTTTGAAATGCTGTAAGGTTACATGACCATCATTCAAAATATGGAGCGCCAGGAAGAGTTGCTTACGGAAAAAATCCCGTCGATTAGAATCATAAGCCAGCGTTGCTAACGATTTAATGACCGGGAAATTACCCATGTAGGTGCCGTAACTGCTTTCCATGCCCCAAAAGGATACAATAAAGCAGGGATCAACACCGAAATGCTGGCCAATTTCATCTAGTAATTCTTTATTCTTATTGTACTGCTTACGTCCCATCATGATCCGGTAATTATCCGCACGCGAATGCAGATATTTACTAAATGTCAATCGATGCTCAGGTTGTGAACGTGCCAGGCCTTTTACTTGGCGGCTTGGCTCACGAATATCTGCAAAGGCTTGATCAAAAACCGTAGAAGAAATACCTTGCTCCAGCGCCTGTTGCCTGACTTCAGCAACCCAGCTATTCCAATTCTGTTGGGCAGCCATAAGCCACTGTGATAGCATCAATAGGCCTAAAGTTGCCGCACGACGTCCCCATTTTTTCATGACCATTCCCCTTATTGTTATTCTTGCTACTACCAAATCAATAAGAACGCTTCTTTTTTTGACCAATTAGCACTGTATTTAGCTCACAGCAAGAAGTTGAAAATTTATACAAGCAGGAATCATGCCTGCAAGCGTCGCATACGCCAGTATACAACTAACCGATGAGAAGACCCAAGATCACTCCTTAGTGATATCAAATCGACCCAATTGCATGCTACATCTTGTCTCTTATCCCTAAGATCTCGAGCCGACCTTTTTTACTTTCTCTAAAAACCTTATGATTAACTGCGTTCCTTGACTTTAGCAGGCGAATTATCAGCAACCACTCATAAGAGGGTCTGCCGCGATGATAAATTCATTAGCTTTACTATTCCCTTAAGCCTATCGAAACAACAATTTCGTCTTGTTTTTGCACCCAATGCTTCGCTAAACGACTGTTTTAGTGCTACTTTGTAATTAGAAGTCTGAAAATTATACAACCCCAAGGAAGGGCAATGGCTGGCTCAAAAAATAAAATTTCAAAAGTACGACGATTATCAAAATCACGCCCGACAACCATAATTCCTGGTTATCCTGAGCGGGCTTCCTCCTTTAAAGAAGCCAGTGAGTTAATTGTTTTTTTTAATCTCTTTGATCAATTTTTTCAGGCAAATCTTGCTAAAATATCTGCCGGAATAAGTCCCGCAGCCCTCAGCACGGCTTATTTTTCCTGGCTAGCCCAATTAGCGCTCTGCCCAGGCCGCTTAACAGAACTAGCGCTTTATCCACTTCTCCATACCGAAGATTGCGGCAACAAAATTTTATGCGAAACCAGACCAGGTAACGGCCGTGATGTAAGATTCCATACCGAAAATTGGGAATCTCTCCCTTGGCGTTTTTGGGCCGAGGGCTTTCTCCAAATAGAAGATTGGTGGCGGCGTGCGACCACCGGGATTCCCGGTTTACCCGAACATGTCGAACGAACGGTTGCTTTTTGCATTCGGCAAATCATGGATGCTTTATCACCATCCAATTTTGTATTGACTAACCCTAATCTTTTTTATGAGACAATTCGCTCAAATGGTCTTAATTTAATTCACGGGACTAAACTCGCTCTACAAGACACCCTGGAACGATTAATCGGTGCGCCGCCAGCTGGAATTGAACACTTTATCCCTGGCAAAACGGTGGCTATTACACCAGGAAAAATCGTCTTTCGTAATCATTTGATTGAGCTCATCCAATATAAACCACAGACCCAAACCGTTTTTAGAGAGCCCCTCCTCATATTGCCCGCGTGGATTATGAAATATTATATTCTCGACCTCTCGCCAAAAAACTCAATGGTGAATTGGTTTGTTAGCAAAGGACATACGGTCTATATCGTTTCCTGGCGCAATCCAGACAGCAAGGACCGTAATTTAGGCCTGGATGATTATTACCGCTTAGGGGCTATGGCAGCAATTGATGCCGTTTCCGCCATTCAACCAAAAACCAAAATTAATCTTATGGGCTACTGCCTCGGTGGTACTCTAGCGATGATTACTGCGGCAGCAATGGCCAGAAATGGCGATGAGCGTCTTAACAGCCTCGTACTATTAGCAGCACAAGGCGATTTCAGTGAAGCAGGAGAACTAATGCTCTTTATCACGGAAAGCCAGGTTTCTTTTCTGAAAAATATGATGTGGGGACAGGGTTATCTGGATACGAAACAAATGGCTGGCTCTTTCCAGATGCTCCGCAGCTATGACTTAATATGGTCAAAAATGGTGCATGACTACATGGCGGGTACTCAACGCGGTCTCATTGATCTGTTAGCCTGGAATGCCGATGCCACCCGCATGCCCTATAAAATGCATAGTGAATATTTGGAAAAGCTTTTTCTCGATAATGATTTTTCTGCAGGGCGTTTTAAAGTTGAAGGCATGCCCGTAGTCGCTGCCAATATTCATTTGCCCGCCTTTATTGTTAGCACAGAAAAAGACCACGTCGCCCCCTGGCGTTCGGTATATAAAATTCATCTGATGATCAATGATGATATTACTTTTGTATTAACCGAGGGAGGGCATAATGCCGGCATAGTTAGTGAGCCAGGACGCAAGAATAGAACTTACCGCATCCACAGGCACAAGAAAGATACAACCTATATTGATCCAACGAACTGGCTCGAAATTGCAACAATCAAACACGGCTCATGGTGGCTGGCCTTACACCATTGGTTGGTTCAACACTCTAGCACAACACGGGTCTCCCCCCCAAAACTGCCTGACTCTCTTCCTGCTGCTCCCGGCAGATATGTCTTGCAGAAATAAAGCGTTATTGCTTATATTCCTCCTTAAACCAATTGGGTTAAGGTTGGTTGTTTATAGATCCTCATTCTTAACGGCAACCTGGATTGATTCATGAAGAAAACAACCATAAGCCTCCCTTCAAAAACACCAACCGTCTTCGGTATATTTTTACTTTTCCTCAAATTAGGTTGCACTTGTTTTGGTGGTCCGATTGCCCATCTCGGCTATTTCAGAGAGGAGTTTGTTCTACGCCAAAAATGGTTAACCGAGCAATCCTACGCCGATTTGGTCGCCTTAAGTCAATTTTTACCTGGCCCAGCCAGTAGTCAGGTCGGTATTGCTCTGGGTTTATCACGTGCCGGACTTAAAGGTGCCATAGCAGCCTGGCTAGGTTTTACCTTACCATCAGCTATCATAATGCTAGTATTTGCCATAGCGATGACTCATCTGCAAACGGCGAATAATAATTGGCTGCATGGTTTGAAGGTAGTTGCTGTTGCAATTGTTGCCCAAGCATTGTGGGGGATGGCAAAAATCTTAACGCCTGATGGGATTCGCATAAGTATTGCCCTTGTCGCTGCAATAGTTACCTCGTTAATCGTGGGCATTTTAGGACAACTCATTGTTATGTTGGGAGGCGGTCTATTAGGCTGGTGGCTACTTACGCCACCAACCCAATTACCTCATTGTTCTCTGTCAGTACCCATCAATAAAAAGCGTGGTTTGGTATGCCTGACTCTCTTCTTTCTTTTGCTGTTTCTATTACCCCTGCTTGCCCTGGAAACTGAGAGTTATGTGACAACGTTATTTGCTGGTTTCTATCGTGCCGGAGCACTCGTGTTTGGTGGCGGGCATGTGGTTTTACCCCTACTACAAACATTGGTAGTTCCTTCGGGCTGGGTAACAAACAATCAATTTCTTGCTGGTTATGGAATAGCACAAGCCTTACCAGGCCCTCTCTTTACCTTCGCTGCCTATCTGGGGCTCTATCCACACAAACACCGGCAGGCTTCGTAGGCGCTAGTATTGCTCTAATCGCCATATTTTTACCGTCCTTTTTGCTAATCATAGGGACCCTGCCTTTCTGGGAAGTCTTACGTAACCATTTTGTTATTCAACGCGCAATGCTGGGAGTAAACGCCGCCGTGGTTGGCCTCTTATTAGCTGCCTTTTATAACCCCGTATGGACAAGTGCTATTTACAATCTCGCTGATTATTTTCTGGCAGTAGTTTGTTTTCTATTATTGCTTTTCTGTAATATACCTTCCTGGGCCGTTGTTATTTTTGCAGCGGTTGTTACCGGACTTGGTTGGCCATAAGCTGTTATCAGGATGAGTTGCTGTGAGACAACTATAAGCAACTCACCCTCTCTCCGATCAATCAATATTTATCGTGTAAGAATAGGTATTAAATCCATCATAACTGAGTCCCTTATACTCCATCCCACTACAGGCAGCGCTTATAGAGGGGTGCATCATATAAGGGCCATCTTTAATATTCAATATGCACCAATGATAATCATCATAAGCAACCCCAACGTGAGCGTAACCTGTGTTGCAGGCATCCGTATCTCTAATTTCAAAGCTACGAGGCCCGATTATTAAAAGGTTTAAATCCTGATTATTGTTGGCACTGCGGATATAAATATTTGGATGGGTACTGCTGCTTAAATGAAAATAATCTTTATAACCGCAGAAAAAAGTACTTCGCTGTGTAGAGGCTTGTACATTGGAAAGAAACAAGCCGGCAAGTAAAACAAACACTATCCTCTTCATAATTCACGCCCCTGTGTTAAATGAAAGCACGCGAATTATATGTAAATGAATCCTGTGAAACAACTGATATTGCTTAAGTAATTATTCCCAGGCATCAGGGCAAGAAAAAACATCCTTTTTTAGTCATACAATAGTTGTCATTTTTAAAGAAAACACGATAAGGCAGAATTCTTATAGAAAAAACCTCTTTCTCATTCAAACAGTACCCTACCTGCAATTCAAATCATTAAAGTTTCAGCAACCGCTGAAAAATACTTTTTTTTTCAGTCGTTTTTTCCCCAATCCCTAGTTCTTTCAAATTATTAATCAAGTCTTTATAGGGGTCTTCCTTGTCATTAAGTTTTTTTTTCATTTCACCATTCACAGTAACCACATCCTTCAAGGTCTGGGACAGTGCAATAATATCAGGGCCTGCGTGACTATTAATTTCCCGGCTTTTTTCCATAGAACTCTGCGCTTCACTCAAATCCTGTAGCAATTTTTCCTTCTCGGCATTACCGTGAAAAACGACTAGCTTGTTAGCCAAAATCACCGTATTTCCATTAATGCAGGCTATAGCAGTGAAGCCTTCAGGTAAATTGATGCGTTTTACACTCTGATCCTGCAATTGCACGGCAATACCCCCAGCTATCAAAGGTGCTTTAACAACATTTCTTTTGACTTTAGGATTTTGCACCACAAAAACACCTTGTGCTCCTTCGCCGAGTTTTACACTTTGTAAAAATGCACCAATACCACCAGTATCATCAACAGATGAACTATCTGCATGATGAAGAACAAATTGATTATCTTTTTTACGTCGCGCCAATACAGGATTACAAGGACCGAAACTCTGAGAAAATACATGATGGCCTGTTCGAGTTCCATTCACTTCAACCTCATTACCGCGACCACTCTGCAATCGAAGTTGTCTAATTATTCCTCTCACTGTAACCAGGTCATTGTTCGCACGATCCACTTTTTGCTTATCATCAAGTTGGAGAAGATTCAGTTTCTCTACATCAAAGCCGTATCTTATTGGACTAGGCGTGGAAGAAACCAGGCCTTTATCCTCAATAAAATAGGCAACCCGTTCTTTTCCACTTCCCAGCAGGATAATGGCATCACGACCAGTTTTTATTATTTCGTCAATTTTTTCGCTAAGATTTTCATAGTCGTTAAAAAGATAAAGTTCGTAATCAGGCGTTACTAAACTTTGTTCTACTAAGATAATTGGAATATAAACAAAGGATTCAGACATCCCCAATGCCAGATTCCCACCTTCAGAATCCTGGCTTAGAATCTGACCACTTGAAGAAGATGAACGGCTTAGGATAACGATCGGTGGTAAATTGCTTTGTGAAGCCATATTACTCTTCTATTAATCCTATTAATGTCTATTATATGCCACCCAAATAGAAAAAAATGATCTGATTGTTTTATTTTCCCTCTTTTCTCCTGGCAGTCTGCTGTAAACTGAGCACCATACTACCCGCCAAAGTAATCACGACTACCCCAAGGGCAATATAGATAGGCATCTTGAACCAATAACTCAACAACATTTTAAATCCAATAAATACCAGAATCAGTGCAATACCATATTTAAGTAAATGAAAGCGTTCGGCTATATTTGCCAACAAAAAATAAAGGGCACGTAAGCCCATAATGGCAAAAATGTTCGATGTAAAAACAATGAACGGATCGTTTGTAATTGCAAAAATGGCGGGAAGACTATCTAAGGCAAAAATTAAATCACTCACCTCAATCAGTACCAAAGCCAAAAACAAAGGGGTTGCATAGAGTAAATTTCCTTGTTTTATAAAGAATTTTTCCTCATGAAAAGCCGTGCTAACCCGCAGATAAGTTCTCATCCAACGTAAAACCCAATTTTCCGTAAAATCAAATTTTTGTTCAGAAAAGATAAACATTTTAATACCGGTTGCTATCAAAACCAGACCAAAGATATATAAAATCCAATGGAATTTTTCTACCAGAAAAACACCCAACAAAATGATACCCAAACGCATGACAATAGCGCCCATGACTCCATATAATAAAACACGGCGCTGGTATTCATGAGGAACTGCAAAATAATTGAAAATCATGATGAAAATAAACATGTTATCAATTGAAAGTGATTCTTCAATTAAATAACCGGTTAAAAATTCCATCGCTTTTTGATGAGCGATAACGACGCCTGCTGTATGAATTAAATACCACCAAAGAAACAAATTAAATAACAAGGCCAGGGATATCCAGATTGAAACCCAGGTAAGTGCCTCTTTAATTGAGATACGGTGTGCTTTCCTCCTGCCCAATAAAAAAATGTCAATGGCTAATACCAGGCTCACTAAGAGAAAAAATCCCAACCACATCCACCATTCGCTGATCGAATGCATTTTCTCGCTCCCGGAGCCAGGCCTGATCCCTTAACAGGGACATGTTATGAAAGTTTAGCAATAAACTCGTTCAGCCAGAGGTATGCCAGGATAGCCAGTAGTCCTGTAAGGCCTGAATATCACCAGAGCATAATAGAGGCATCGCGGGAGTCAATCGTTCTAAAGGCCAATCCCACCATGCCATGGCTAATAAAATATCGATGGTTTGATCACTAAAACGCTTCCGAATGAGTTTTGCCGGATTACCTCCAACAATAGCGTAGGGTTCAACATTTTTAGTTACTACAGCACGGCTGGCAATAATCGCCCCATGACCGATCTGAATGCCGGGCATAATCAATGCTTCGGTACCAATCCAAACATCATTGCCAATAACAGTATTCCCTGCTGCCTGGTAGCCATCTATTGCGCCGCCCAATTCACTTTCATCAAGGTAAAAAAAAGGAAAGGTACTAAGCCAGTCTGTGCGATGGCCCTGATTACCAGCCATCATAAATGCAACGCCACTTCCAATTGAGCAGAAGCTCCCGATAATGAGCTTGTCTACCTCCTCGCTGTCAGGCATGAGATAACGAGCACAATCATCAAAGCTATGGCCATGGTAATAACCAGAATAGTAGCTATACGGCCCCACACTAATATTGGGATTAGTCACTTGTTGTGCCAACGGTACACCCTTAAAAGGGGAATCAAAATAATTTTTTAACATAATCAATACCCTATAACCTTTAATGCGTTACCAATCGATCGTACTACCGTCATAGCTTAGTAGTACTTCAGCATGGCTATGCTGCTTATGTTTTGCAATGACTTTTAACATACTGGCGACGCTGGTTTGTGCATCGATGGGTGCATCGGGGCCTCCTAAACGAGTTTTTACCCAACCAGGATGCAATAGCATCACATGAATACCTTCACGAGCCACATCCAAAGCGAAAGCACGCATCGCACAATTCAATGCCGCCTTGCTTGTGCGATAGGCATAACTACGCCCTCGCTGGTTATCGCTAATACTCCCCATACGCGAACTAATGTTAATAATTAATTTCTCCTTCCCCTTACCTAATTGGGGTAACAAGGCATCAGCCACTTTCAATGCACCAAAACAATTGATCGCCAGTACCTCTAAAAAATTATCACGTTCTATATTGCCAACAGTCACTCCTTGAGCACCACTAATACCAGCATTATTAATAAGCCAATCGAGAGGTTGCTTACTTAATTTTTTAGCCAAGGCCAAAATAGTTTCGTCCTTGGCAAGATCTAATTGGCAAATAACAATATTTTTTCTTTGTACTGCCAATTGCTGCAATTCATCGGCTTGTTCGGGCAAGCGGCAAGCGGCAAAAATATGGCTGTCTAACTCACTCAATTGCCTGACAAATTCTAATCCCAGGCCCCGGTTAGCACCAGTAATCAATATATTTTTCATCCTATTAAATACCCAGATCGAGAGAAAAATGTTGTCCAAATCAAAACATGTCTCGCACCAAACTGCAATAACTCCCTGGGTCGGAATACGCCATTCTGTTTGTCATGTAAGCCACTTTTTTATAAGATGAAAATCTCAATCTGACCTGAATAGTGAATCTCAATCTCATGCACCAAAAAACTATCCTGCTAACTGGTTGTTCCACTGGCATTGGCCATGATGCTGCACTTGCCTTAGCCAAACGAGGGCACCGTGTTATTGCCTCCTGCCGCAAAGAAGACGATGTCCAAAAACTGACAGCGCTTGGCCTTGAAACCGTTCGTATGGATATGGATGACACGACATCCATTGAAGCGGCATTCACAGAAGTCCTGGCAAAAACTGACGGGCGCCTGGATGTGCTTATCAATAATGCAGGTTATGGCCAAGTAGGGGCTTTGGAAGATATCTCCCGAGGAGCCTTGCGCAGTCAATTTGAGACCAACGTTTTTGGCCTGTTAGATCTTACCCGCCTGGCTATCCCCCTCATGCGCAGGCAAGGCCAGGGACGCATTATCAATATGAGTTCCATTCTGGGGGTTATCAGTTTGCCTTTTCGGGGTGCTTATAATGCATCGAAATATGCCGTAGAAGGTTTGAGTGATACGCTGCGCCTTGAACTTCAATCGTCCGGTATTCGGGTAATCACTGTAGAGCCTGGCCCAATCGAAAGTCGATTCAGGGATAACTGCATTGATAATTCTCTGCAAAACATTGATAAAGAACATAGTTACTTTCGAGCTCAATATCAGCAGATGCTTGGTAATTACCGCCGGCAAAAAACCGATTCTCCCTTCACACAAGGTACTGATGCAGTCATTAAGAAACTGATTCATGCCATTGAAGCAAAAAATCCGCGCGCCAAGTATCGTGTCACGTTTCCTGCCCATCTTTTTGTATGGCTCAAACGGCTACTCAGTGTCAAAATGCTTGATCGCTTCCTCGTTTATTTGTCTCGAAAAGAGTTAGGTTCAAACTGAATGCATGGTTTACATTTCAGGTTTTAGGAGTCTTTTATGAAACGATTGCCCACCTTAGCTCTATGTCTTGTTGCTAGCTCTTGTTTTGCAAGCGAAAACGACATTCAAGCTTATGCAGATTATTGTCTTGAATCAGGGGGATGAGTAGAAGAGATGCCTGCCCAATTTGATGGGCCTTTTGGGCAGGTCAACGGCAGCAGCAAACAGTTCTGTACCTTTAACATAGATAAGGGCTTTGTTGTGGTTGGTTTAGAATCATTTGCCTCGACCAAACCCAATATCGCTGCTACCTTAATAAAAAAACTGCCTGCTATTCCTTTTGATTCACCTTTGTTTAAAGGTAACTATAATAATCCTTCGTTAAATTTTTGTAAGAATATAGGCGGCTCAAGTATTCCCTTTACAGTCATCTCTGGCGGCTTTGCTAATGAATTAGGGCAAAGTGATGTCTGTGTATTTGGTGATGCGTCGATGGTTAGCGCCTGGTCCTTAATTTATATTGCTAATGGCAGAACCGGCTATGAACTTGTCAGAGAAAAGATTAAGGCCGAACCACTTCATCTTAGAATACCGATTTAATCCATAGATAAACAACAGCAGATGTGGTTACCACATCTGCTAAAATCTGCTTTTTTTCTAACTACCCTAAATAGGCTGCATTATCGGTCCGTACAAAAATTTGAGTAAAATAGAGTTTCCCTCTACTGTCGCGGGCCAGGCCTATACCTGTCAAATTATAACGTCCTTCAATGTTGCGACGATGCCCGGGGCTGGTTAACCATTGCTCAACAACTATTTTTGCATCTCTGTAATTATAAGCAACGTTTTCTGCACCACCATGACATTGTTGAATGTCATCAAAAATGCGCTTAATACGCTTACTGAAATACTGATGACCAAAGGGGACACGGTGAGTTGCCATATCACGGCTATGACGCTCTGCTTCTTGCGAAATAAGCTTATTCATTTTAAGAGGGGGCAAACCACGTTTTTGACGGTATTGATTCACATAAACCAGAATTTTTTTCTGGTTCTCTGCATCGATAGCAGCATAATTCGTCTTTGCTGCCGCATAAGCCTGAGGCAAAATACTTATTGTTAGGGCAACAATAAGAAAGCTACTCACTAGTTTTTTTATCTTTTTCATAATCTCACTCTTATTCTGCTAATACAGTTTAGATTCTGCTGTAATTTTATGCAGCGCAATAGTGTTACAAAAAGATCGCTGTTGTCCAGAATTAAACAGCTTTTCGAGCAAATTTAGATCTTATTGGCAATAAAGAATCCTAATGCGTTAAGCCATCCTTGTCGTCTTACTCAACGCAAGGCTATATTCTCAATTTGCTCCAATTCATCAACACTCAAGACGAAATCACCAATCGCTAAATCCTCACGCATGTGTTGCTGATCGGTTGTTCCTGTCAAAGGCAACATTTCCATTTGGAGTGCGAAGCGAAAAATGAGCTGAGCCCTATTTTTTTGATATTTCTGGGCTAGGGAGTGTAACCAAGGCTGTGAAAAATACTGATAATTGGCAGTCAGTAAAGAAAACCCCTGATAAATAAGTCCCTGCTCTCTACAAAAAGCCCTGATTTCCTTATCCCATTGCTTTACCGCAAAACACCGGTTCTGGACAAAAGTGGGCTTTACTGTCGAGTAAGTATAAAATTCTTCTAACTGCTTAAGAGTCACATTTGAAATTCCCAGGAATTTGATTTTTTGGGCTCGCCACAATGCTTCCATCGCATGCCAAACTTCCCAATCCCCAGTGCTTAGACCATCGGAAAATAAAGGCCCATGAAGAATATAAGAATCGATATAATCGGTTTGTAAATGCTCCAGCGAACTGCGAAAAGATTGCTGTACCTGTAACTCATAAGAGTCCTTTTCGTGATAGGGTTTGCGGTGATCCTGGCCAGCGGCAAATGTAAATTTTGTTTGCAGAAATAAATCCTGACGCGTTTTTTCACTGCCCGCTAAAAATACTTGAATCCCCCTGCCAACGCCTTCTTCATAATAATGTTTGCGCTGATTTGCCGTATCAATACCAGTAAATCCTGTCTTAAGAGCGGTAATAACCAAATTTTCGGTTGCCTCTTCCTTCCACGCAGTACCATATAAAAACGCTGGAACAATCTGATTATCCTGCTTGTTTTCGCCCTTCTTACCTGACATAAATTTTCTTCCTTATTGGTCCAATAGACTACACAGAAGCGCCCTTGCATTTCTATCTTGAATGCTATCTAATAAAATGATCATTATCGACGGAGAAAGGAATGTCTGTAAGTAATGAATGCCTCAGTTTACTCAATAAATTAGTCAGCGGCTATCAACAAGAAACCAGCGACAAAAATCATACAGAAATTTACTCAACCTTGGCTGAATTGCTTGAAAGGGTCACGAGCAATCAAGCAACGCTTACTGATACAAAAGTGATTTCTTATTTATCAACTTCATTTGTGTTTTTAATCAGGACTAATCCAGGATTCGCTGCTCGCTGCGAGGCTTTTTTTCTTGCTTATCAACAAGTGAAACCATTAGATTCTTTGGTTAATAGTCAGTTTCAGATAAAAACAGAATTGGATTCATGGCCAGCAGTCAAAGAAGCCTCACAGCCAGAATCACCTGTTCAACCTTATCAATCCGCTTTTTTCACTGAGTTACAACGTGAGATCGCCAGGCGTGCCAGGCATAAGATTATAGAAACAACGGCAGCAGCAGAAAAGCAAAGCCAAACATATAGCAGCAATCCTTGTTAAGCGAGCTTGCTCGACAGTTACAAGCTCATTGATAGTTATTCTAATGAGCTTTATTAATTTATAATTTGCCGCTTTAATCCATTTATTTACCTGCCAATGACTCTTATTGTAAATTTATCTACTGTTCATTCTTTGTATCCCATATCCACAAGCGTGCGAGCTTTTGCTCAGCTTTGCAATAATTACTCTACAGGCTGTCTAACCTGTTGCCCAAGCTTTTTTCAGTCGGGAACCAATTTTGCGTGGGTCATGTACCAATATCAGACTAAGTACAAAGCACTCATCGAACCGTATAAACTTGGCAAAATTACAAGCAGGCAATTCTTAGCTAATTTATTGACTATTTTTGATTTTCTTGATGATGATGATTTTGTCTGTAGCGTGAGTGATTCAGTAAAAATTGCTGACTGCTCCTATAGAGAAGAAGCCAATTTGGCCCTGCTAGAAAACGCTTGGAATGCAATCATTGGCCTGGAGGATGATAGAGTAGCCCGTTTTGCCACACTCGCCGAACGAGCTGAGGAAGAACCAGTCTATTTAATATCTAATACCAATGAATTAAATGTAAACAAAATAATTCAACTCTTACAAAGCAAGAATCCTGGAATTCATTTTAATCAAATTGACTGCAGTGTAGTAGATGATAAACAGCCCATTGAAATAGCACCCAACATCTTTCTTTGTTTATCCTACCGCTATCAACTTTTTAAAACGGACTCTCAAACCCGCGTGGCAACGAATTCTCATTCCACCATGTCTTTACTGCGATATCTGGTTGAAGAACAATTACCCGCAAGCGATAGAGAAAGCATTCACGTTATCAGTCAATATCCAGCTGATTTGGAAGAAGCGATAAAATTAGGCATTGCTCCTGCCAATACTCACCAAGATAGCAACTATTTCCCCGTGCCAACGCTGAGAACCCTGGAAATAAATTAAGAAAAACCAGCTTTGCTAATTTAAAAGTGCTTAGCTGGCTTATGGTTGTTAAAACATAAAAAACAACTAAAGATTAGGATGTAGTTTTCTTAGCCCTTGGCTTAGGTGCAGCTTTAACTACTGTTGTTTCTTCTACAGCGCATACTTCACTTTTTTTACAGCAGCAATGAGCAAATAAATTGTAGAGCCAGGCTAGAATAACACCACCAATGAAAGCATCGATAAAACCGATAATGCCGCCAATCACACTGCCTAAAATCGAGGGTTGATAACCGACATACAAAGAACCCATTGCAGCAACAAAAGGCTGACCATAACTAGAATAATAGGCGATCATGCCCATCAGAAAAATAGATATGCCCCACAAAACCCCCAAAGCCAATCCTAAAGCCATTGGGCTTAACCTGCAGTTAGTCATAACAATCTCCCTATTATGAGACCTTGGTGCAATTTCATTACAGTCCCGCTGTAACTTCTTACCATCATTGCAAAAATAGTGCAACGATTCAAGCAAAGTAATGAATCCAATTTTTCTGGGATTTAGCGAAAGGCCGGGTCCCAAAAACTGCGTAACTTACGACTATGCAATTGCTCTCCGCCTCGTTCACGCATTAACTCCAATGCTCTAATACCGATTTTTAAATGTTGATTGACACTTTTTTCGTAAAAATGGCGGGTTATACCAATTAATTTGATTTCCCCATGCAACGGCTTATCAGATACACACAACAAAGTCCCATAGGGAACGCGATAACGAAAACCATTGGTTGCTACTGTCGCACTTTCCATATCCAGGGCAATTGCCCGACTCTGATTCAAATGCAACAAAGGAATACGATGATTGCGCAACTCCCAATTGCGGTCATTGACTGAGGCAACTGTGCCAGTACGCATGATACGCTTCAATTCATAACCATTAAGTTGTGTACAATCGGTAACGGCATCCTGCAATGCCAGTTGTACCTCAGCCAAAGAAGGAATCGGCACCCACAAAGGCAGTTCCTCATCCAAAACATGATCATCACGAACATAGGCATGCGCCAAAACATAATCACCAATTCGTTGTACAGCCGACAAACCAGCACAGTGACCTAGCATCAGCCAGACATGCGGACGCAGAACAGCGACATGATCAGTAATTGTTTTTGCATTGGAAGGCCCCACACCAATATTAATCAAGGTAATACCAGAACCATCTGCCCGCAATAAATGATAGGCAGGCATTTGTGGCTGGCGTAGTGGCGCAACGCCATTTTGCACGCGATCAATCAGTGAGTCAGGCAAATTAGTATTCCAGGTCATCACATTACCAGGCTCAACAAAAGCCGTGTATTGTTGTCGATAGGCACGCAGATCGGGATCAGGTGTTGCCTGCATTAACTCTCGCCCAATCCGGATAAATTCATCAACATAAAACGCATAATTGGTGAACAAGATATAAGACTGAAAAAATTCCGGTGAAGTCGCCGTGTAATGCTTCAAGCGATGGAGGGAATAATCAATGCGAAGGGCGGAAAAAAGGGCGAGAGGGTCCATACCATCAACTTTTTCGTAAGTTCCGTTAACGATACGATCATCAATGGTGGTCAGATCAGGTACGTCAAATATATCGGGTAACTGGTCTATCCGATCGGGTTCGATTAAATCCCGCCCAACATCCAATCCCTCAGGGAATGCAAAATGGACTGGAATTGCTACCTCACTGAGTCCAACAGACAAAGGCACATCATGATGAGCAACTAATGCTCTAAATTGGTTAAGTAAATATTCTTTATATAACAAAGGCCGCGTTAAGGTAGTTTGATAGCAACCTGGTCCTGTGACAAAACCAAAGGAATGACGCGCATCGACATTCGTACGTACTGTCGTTTTAATACGCACAAAAGGGTAATAAGCCCTTACCCGTTTACTGAGGTCTTCGCCGTTAACAAAACGCTTGAATGCTTCGCGGAGTAAGGCGGTCTGGTTTTCATAAATTTCGCCCACGCGCTCGATTGCTTGCTGTGGATCATTATATTGTTTTATTGAAAACATGAATTATCGATAATCCCTAAAGCAAAATAATTCGATAATTTTAGTGTAGCCTCCTTTATACAAAATTGTACTAAACTTAGCAGGTAAGAGCCTGCAAAAGAAGCAATCGCTTACAGGATAAACAGCTATTCGGACTAAATTGATAGGTTCTAGAGGGAAATGAAGAAAATAAAGAAAATGCTATCAATTATTGCGTTGAGCTATTTAATGCAAATTGCTGTTGTTTACGCAACAATTAAAGTCGGGAATCCCGTTTATAGACCCCCTTTTGTGTTCAATCAGGAAGAAGGATTCGATATTGATTTGATGAAACTTCTCTGCCACAAAATAAATGAAGATTGCGAATTTCATTCCATGGAATTCGATAATTTATATACCGCGTTGAATGAAGGAAAACTTGATCTGGCTATCGGTGGAATCACCATTTCCCAAGCCAGAAAAGCCACTTATATTTTCAGCCTACCTTACATGGAAAGCCATGGGCAATTTATCGCTTTAAAGAACAGCGGCTTGAAATCGATTAGTGATTTAAAAGGGAAAAAAATAGGAGCAGTAAGAGGCTCTGATTATGAGGATTTCCTAGTCAATCATTATGGTTTAGAATTCCAAATCGCTTTGTATGAGGGACCTGTTGCTTTAATTGCCAGCCTAAATCAAGGGGATACTGATGCCATATTTTCAGATAGTATCTCAATGAAATATTGGCAACAAACCAGTGATGGAGTCCTGGTCAATGTGGGCGACCCTATGACTGTAGGGGGTGGTTTTGCCATCATGGCTTTGCCACAAAAGGCTGATTTAATTGAATCAATCAATCAACAATTATTAAAAATAGAAAAAGATGGTAATTATATTAAACTTTACAATAACTATCTCACCGATTAAAAAATAGTACCCCTCTTCTGCGTTATCTCTTCTTAAGACTTTAAGCAAAATTCCAGTCCCTCTGGCAATTAATATTTTTTTAAGTTTATTACTCTACAATAAAACTATCCTATGATTTTTGAGTTATTGAAAAAGTGACCATAGCAACATTAAGCAAAACACTGGATGAATTTAATGCTTATATTAGGGGTGGATCAACTTTTAAAGACTTAAAAGCCCGTATGACGTTTTACGATACCAAGCTTATCAAGTTAAATACGGATTTTCATACCATAACCATTTCAGACTCAGAAGAGGATAGTTCCCCTGAATATAAGGAAATCATCAAAAAGCTAAAGGCACTGCTAACAAACCTGAATATACCGCAAAGTCACTGGGACAGGTATTTAAAATCAAGTTTGACCGTTTATGATTTCTTCGCTGAATTAAAAAAAGAAAAAAATAGTCTCCAGGCCGGAGATATTCTCGCTTTAATTGATGAAAAGACTGCCTATGGGAAAATGGAGCTTGCTGTAGGCGGGGCCTTGATATTTTCAATAGTAGCCAATTTATATATGAGCCCCGTGATGGCCGGCACCATAGACATCATAAAAGGATTCCTGGCGTCAGCAACCGGGATACCCATTCTTGGTGCAGTTTATACTGGGTTTGCCGCCCTGTACGCAATGTATCAAAATCATTTTGATAAGAAACGCTCCCTCTTTAACCGCATCCGTGATAATGCGTTCCTATTCACTAATACAGCAATCAACATCGCTGCCTACGCGATTTGGATAGCGTCTGCAACGGTTATGTCACCGATTGTAGCCAGTTTATTCGTCGCTGCTTCTGCTGTAGATGTGTTTAAAGAAATGTTCGCTGCGGCACAAAATTATCTTGAATACAAAAACAGCCCTCCTATTGTCGGAAATGATTTACAAGCGGAACAAGAACTTTTGCGCCGTGAATCGAATTATATAAAACACCGAAACGCAGCAATCGTTAATCTTGTAGCCGCTGTTGTCTTAGTCGGTATTATGGCTGCCTGGTGTTTTGTTCCGGGTGGGATTTTTGTAACCCTCGCCGCAGTGGCCGCCATTGTGACTGTCTATGCCGTTAAAACTGCTATTCTTAAATACAATGAATCCACTATGCGTGACCACTTGCAAACGGGTTTAAAAACCTTGGAAGAAACCCATGAGAAAAAAGTACAGGTTGAGGCTGGTAACGGTCTTGACATGAACCCTCACCATGAAATCAGTACTGGCTTAACTCAGGTTTTAACGCACACTGTCGATTCAACCCTAACGACTGTTACTGTCTCTAGAAGTGATAACCATGATGAGCCATCCAAATTACACGTTAGTGGAGGAGCCTCATTTTTCAACCATGAACACGGGCATCATGAAACCACCACACCGGCCTCTGTTGTAAAACCAAAAGAGGATGGAGAGATTCCACCCTCGTCTATTCCCACCACTAATCAATAGATTTCTGTCCAAATCGCTGCTGCTGGAGAATTGTTTCGTGACTGTGCGGTGCGCGAATCCTCCTGGCTGACGTACACACGGCAAGTTTCGCCGAAAGAAGTCCCAACTCCCCAATCAAGGGTAATTTCATTAATTTTTTACCCTTTTACTAACCAGGCGCGTTAACCCTGGCCATCGGCTTGTTACGTAAAATTAATGTCAGAATCAAACCATACAGCGGCACAAACGAAATGAGACTGATTAGCAATTTAAAAATCAAATCAACCGTAGCAATTTCAAGCCAATGGGTACTTAAAAAGGCATTGTTACTCTGATAAAAAGCAACAAGGAAGAAACTATAGGTATCAAACAGATTACCGAAAATGGTCGATACTGCAGGTGCCACCCACCATTTTGCCTGCTGGCGCAAGCGCTGAAAAATCGTGATGTCCAGGAGCTGCCCTGCCACATAGGCGCAAAAACTCGCGAACGCGATACGCAAAACCAAATTATTGTAGGCTAACAAAACACCATGAGCATACCAATTGGAAATCAAATAAGAACATAGAAGTCCCGGTATCATGGCCGCAAAAATTGTCTTTCTCGCACTCTCTGGCCCTAATAACCGCGTTGTTAAATCAGTAAGAATAAAAATCAGAGGGTAACTAAATGCCCCCCAGGTCGTCCGGAGTCCCCAGAGTACAAAAGGATACTGAACCAAGGTATTACTTAAACAAATAATAACAACGTGAGCTAATACCAACCAATTATTTTTGCCAGGATTAGAAGCCATAATAGTCTGTTTAAAAATAGTCCATTATGCCATCGTTAAGCTAACCATTTCAATCCGTCTTCTCCTGTCTAATGATTTTTACAATACTTAACAATTTTGTTACAATTTCTCCCTCAGCTAATACGACTTATGCTGATAAAAAATGGACCAACTTTTGATTAGATTAAGGAAAATATATGCCAGGTTTTTTTGACAACCTCCGAAATTGGGTCGCTATGCGCGCTCCCTATACCTCCACCGCTGGGCACCGCAATGCACAGCGTACGAATGCAGTGACTCAAATCGCTGGCCAAGGGTTGGAGTCTTTAAATAGTACAGCGGTCATTCCGACTAAATTTGCTCAATTTTTAACCTCTGGTTATGCCTTGTTTCGCCATGATACGCATGTCAGTGAAAAACTAATCCACGCCATTCAACTTCTGCTGGCTGGTGCGCATACTGGCTTAGCGATTGCCCTACTCTTTCAAGAAGGAGATTGCGACGAATTGACCTCTAACGTTTGTAAAGCAGTTACTCTCTGCGAATTTTTATATCAAGGCACCTTAATCGTAGGCTGGGTACCCAGTGAGTTATCCAAAGATCCGCCCCCTGCTCCCGCGCCTGTCTAGACAAGGATAGCTACAGTTTTGCCAAGGCATGTTGACTATTTGTCAACATGCCCCTAACGCCTTGCCAGGAGGCTCAAATCAACGATTAATTCCCTGCCACCAAACTTGGGTGAGCAAACATAACATCACGCAACCGGTATTGGGCAACCGATAGCTAGACTCATTTATTGGCAAGGAACGACCATACTCAAGACAGTCTTCACTATATTTGCTGTTTTTTTATGCTATTAAATGCAATTTTGCTGATAAAATAGTCACTGCGGTTATTTTGACCGCTAAATGAATGCTATTCCATTAAGGCAGGCTAAGAAATTACCATTCTGTCTGCTAATCTTTAAATCGAACCATTTTAAGGGGATTTCCTTTTATGTCCACTATTCTGCGCATTTTTGATTTCGATAAAACCATTAGTATCGAACATACCATGCATAACCCTGCTCTCTATCATCCGGAATCCAATACCAAAAGTGGTTTGCAAAAAACAGTTGTCCATAATGATCAGGAAATCTGTGCCATTGCTACCTTTCATAAAGATCCCGAGTATGTTCTCTCTTATCTGCTTCCCGTGCTTGGTTTAACAGAAAACGATATCACACGTTGCGAACTTGAATCCTTGACAGACCATCAACTGACGAAAGTGTACTTAAAAAACTGCAAATACCCTCTAATCATTTCCACACCTCTAACCGATGACTATAAAGCGCACCTTCTTTCGCTTGCATGGAGTGGCAAGAATACACAGATTAGAGACATTATCAGCCAACTTCCTCCCTGTGATGAGTATCATTTTTATGATGACACTGAAAAAAACTACTCCACCGCAACCCTGCTGGACACTCTACACTGCTATTGGGTAGAGGAAGATAATGTTGAATTTAAAATCTCTAAAACAAGCAAACCAACTCCGATGGGAGAGTTGAAAACCAGGCTTCAAGTTTACCTCGAACACCATCGGGTAAAAGAAGCGGAAGAAGAAAAGCAAT
The DNA here is from genome assembly GCF_048553315.1 of Legionella sp. ST3F1. Taxonomy (NCBI): domain Bacteria; kingdom Pseudomonadati; phylum Pseudomonadota; class Gammaproteobacteria; order Legionellales; family Legionellaceae; genus Legionella; species Legionella sp. ST3F1. Next base: position 249,994 of record NZ_JBLZIO010000001.1, read on the forward strand.
CAGAATCCTTCCATGCTCTGTCTTTATTTGCGTCCACATCTGACAATAAAAACAATAATCAGCAAAAAGAGGAGAACGATAGCGTTGCAACTTCGAGCTCAACGGCTCACCCACAAATCAGTGCGGCAACAGCCTTATTGAAATTTTTAGATTTCGGCCCGGCTCTTGGTAACACCGAATTGGAGCAACTACAAGAAGGAATGCTTGCCCTTGTCCTGAGTGATTGGGAACGTGACAGCGAACACTCGCTGATGGATTTTATTAATAATCTGGTGAAGCAACGAGCCGAAGTCGCTGTAGATGACTACCTTTCTGATGATGACCATTATGAAACCGTACCGGGGTTTAAGACCTAAGGGCTTTCACTGATTTTTCCCCGGTTCTGCTGACCGTTCGCCAGCTTGAGCCGAAAACGTTATTTACGCCTAGCGAAGCGCAGGAAATTAACGCTTTTCGGCCAAGATAGTAGAAATGCCAGAGACCCTATTCGCTGCGCAAAGAAACCATGGGTTCAAGTTTTGCTGCACGCCTTGCCGGGTAAAAACCAAAAAAGATACCCGTGGCGACTGATACGGCAAAACCTGCCAGTGGCGGCATTAAGAAAAACGTAAAATGCCATTGACTGAAATAGGCAACACCCCGTGTAAAAATTAATCCCAAGATAACACCCAGAACACCGCCCAGGAAAGACAACATGACGGACTCAATTAAAAAAAGGGCTTGAATTTCACTGTTCTTTGCACCTACCGCTTTGCGGATACCAATTTCTTTTTTGCGCTCACTCACAGACACTAACATCACGTTCATAACCCCAATTCCACCGACCAGTAACGAAATACCACCAATGACGGCTAATAATAAGGTAAAAATCCGGCCTTGATTTTCCATACTCGCAATAATTTGCTTGGCGCTGCGAGGGAAGATATTTAATTTGGGTGCCTGGGCAGTAAGAATTTGCTTAATTTTTGCGATTACATCATCAATAGGGCTATCTGGTTGCAACAGTACAACCGCATTATTTATTTTGCTGTCTTTAGACACTAAGGGCATCCCCGCAATCGGGATAATCGCTGACTGATTAATATCCTCGTTAAAAAAACCATTCTCTTTCCAGGGTTTCGCCACCCCGATGATGGTATACAGTGTTTGCCCTATGCGTAATTGTTTACCAATCGGATTATCGAGACTAACCTCTTGTAATTGACGGGCCAGGCCATCACCTATGACACAAAAATGCTCGAACGATTCGACAAAAGAGACAAAATGGCCGTGAGCCAGTTTGATATGAATAATGGCAGCTAATGATTCATCCGCCCCAATCACGGCTCCCTGCAGCATTTTCCCTTGGAAACTTAAGGGCTGGTAAGCCGTACTGTAAGGCGCAATTTGCAAGATTGCAGGAATCCGCTCCGGTAATTGCCGCCAAAGTTCTATCGGGATCTGGCTCTCATTACTATGTGTTTTGTCCGGCGTTTTCTGATAGACAGAGATTGCCAATAAATCCGTGCCCAGTGCTTTAAATTGCTCCAGGGCTTTTTCTGTTGCCAATTGGCCACAACTTATCAAGGCTACGACTGCCGCAGTACCAACCAGGATACCCAAGACCGCAAGAAACGATCTTAATTTTGATGACGATAAATTAACCAACGCTTGTTGAAAATGGCTGAATAAAGTCATTGCCTGGATTCCGCAATAATTTTTCCATCAGCGAGGGTGATCCGTCTCGCACACTGGGCTGCTATTTGTTCATCATGCGTTACCATGATAATAGTCCGTCCTTCACGGTGCAGCGCTAAAAACAAACTCATGACCTCGGAGCCGGTACGTGAATCAAGCGCCCCCGTAGGTTCATCGGCTAAAATGACTCGAGGCTCCCCAACTAGCGCGCGTGCAATCGCAACACGCTGCTGTTGCCCACCCGATAACTGGGTCGGCCGATGTTCAGCAAAACTGCCCATGCCCACACGAGTCAAGGCATTCATAACACGTTCGTTCAATTCGCCAGTCGCCATCTGACGATAAATTAAGGGCAAAGCGACATTTTGTCTTGCATTAAAACGGGGTAACAAATTAAATTGCTGGAATACAAAACCAATACTCTGATTACGCAAAACAGCTAAGTCATTTGCTGTTAAACCAGCCACGTCTCGTTCATGAAGTAAGTAATGACCACTGTCCGCTTTATCCAACAAACCAATAATATTCATGAGTGTGGATTTTCCAGAACCCGAGGCACCCACAATGGCGACTAACTCCCCCTCTTGTACCGTCAGGGAAATATCTTTTAATACCTGGGAGCAGGCGTCGCCAATTTGATAGGTCTTTGTTATATCACGCAAGGTGATTAATGACTTTTCAGTCATAGGCCACCACATCCCCTGCTTTTAAACCAGAAGCAATCACGACTTTATCCGCCTGAGCCGAGCCAGTTGATACAATACGGCTGGATAAAGAGCCATTACTGGCAAGTACGTTAACGACTGAATTACCTTTTTCTTGTTTCACCGCAACAATTGGTACTAATAATTGCTCATTCCCTGTAATAGGTAATTCAACAGAAGCACTCATACCCACTTTGACCCAACGGCGCTGTTCTTCGGTCAGGTTTTTAACCTCCACTACGGCACTGAAAGAGGGTAAAGCGCCGCCATTATTTGACGCTTGTACATTGACCGCGACTAACTCTCCCTTTAAAACCTGTTTCCCCAGAGCAACCCCGGTGATGTTCGCTGCCATACCGGTATGAATTTTATCAATATCAATTTCAGGCACATCAATTTCGATACTTACTCCGGTTAAGTCGCCAACCAAGGCTAACACCTGGCCGGATTTAACGGCAGCACCGACCATTAATCGGGCTGACTTATCTTCACTGGCCTTGGGCGGGTAAAGCAAGACACCATCCGTTGGCGCCTTTAAATGAATCAAATTATGTTTTGAACCCAAGGCTTGTTTTACTTTAGCAAAATCAGCAATATTAAGCGCTGATAGATTTTTGGCTACCGCTTCACCGTTATCCATTTTCTCTAACATTTCACTTAGCTTACGCGTGGACTGCATCAGACTTACCCGTGCCGTATCCAAACTGGATTTTTCACTTAAATAGTTGTTTTTGGATAGCAATCCCGCATCCCAAAGCTCTTCGGTACCAATGAATTTTGCCTTGGCAACGGTGAAATTATCCTTAGCCTTTAAATACTCGGTAAGCGTGTCATTGTATTGTCTTTGTAGATCAGTGGAATTCAAGGTCACAACGACCGCACCTTTTTTTACTAATTGGCCATAGTGAAAGTGCATGGTTTCTACAATAGCATCCATCGGACTGGTCAAGGTACTTTCCTGTATAGGCTGCATAGTCCCGTTAAAATACAAGGTTTTTTGCACCGGCTCTGTTTTAACAACATAGGTCTGCAAAGTACTTTTTTTCTGTTCTTTAGGATTGCTGCACGCCATCAATAAGCTGGCCATCATAACCAAAAGGAATAAATAGAACCTGTTTTTCATTCGCCATACCTAAGTTTAATTTGCCAATGATCAAGCGTCGTTCCCAGTATACGCTGTAAGGCTGACAACTGGTTAAGATACGCAACTTTGGCAACGATTAAGCCAATTTGTGCCTGAATAAGTTGATTTTGAGTATTATTAACATCAAGCGCGCTGGCAATACCCGCTTGCTGCTTTTTCTTTTCTAACGCATACGATTGGGCTGCCAATTTAACCTGCTTTTCAGCCAATTGGTATCGTTTCGCCAGACTTTGGATCGCATTAATCGTGTTCGTAATCGTTGTTTCCAGCCCTCGCTTCGTTGCGATAAGGGCAAGACGATCTTTTTCCAATTTGACCTTGGCCGTAATGAGTTGGCTGCGACGGTTAACATCATTAAGAGGGACCGTCAGCGTAACCCGTGCCGACTCGGTTAGGTTGCGGCCGCTATAAATACCACGGAAGCCGCTATTATTCGCATCAACCTCAGTGACCGCACCACTTTGTACATTAGCACCCACATCAAGCTGCCAAAGCTGTTGGTTTTTCGCCACCTCATAAGCTCTCTCATCGGCACGAAGGACCATTTTCTGGGCTAAATATTGCGTATTATGATTGAGTGCCAAGTCAATAGATTCCTTCAGATCAGGCACAACGATTCGATCCACGGTCACGTCGCTTGGCACCGATAACCGCATCTGTGGATCAAGACCTATGGTTTGCAGCAAATCTTGTGCTGCTGTTTTAAAATCATTCTCTGCCTGCTCTACCATCAAACTCAACGATTCAATTTGGTAGGCCTGCTGAATATTACCGGTGGGTTCCAGTTGCCCAGCCTCTATTTTTTTCTCATTAAACTCATAGGACTTACGGGCTTCTTTCAATTGTAGTCGTTGGGTTTGTAAGGTATTGCCGCTTAAGATTAATGCCCGATACGCGATAATAACCTGAGTGATCTGATCGATAACCGCTTGTTGCAAATTCAATTTATTAAGCCATTCATTGTCGATGGCATCCAGCAAATTGGCCTCATTGGCCGCCTTGCCAAAACCGCGTAATAAAGGTTGCGTAAAGGAAAAATTGAGGACTGGTGTAAAACTGTTGTAATTGGAAACGTTGTTATCCATATTCAATGACAGCTGTGAACCCAGCCTGGTTTTCAAATTGACTTCCGGGGTTGCCAGGGAACTGTTGTTTGTTTTACTACCCACACCACTATACCGGCTTCGCTCCACTACCGCTGAGCCGGCCAGGGCATACTGCAATTCGAATTCATTATGAGCGAGGCGTAATTGATAGCGCTGGATAATGCGATCCAATTCCGCATTTTGGATATTCGGGTTATAGCGCAAGGCAAGCAAAATCGCTTCACGCAAACCTAGACGCTGTGGTTTTTTGTGCCGTGATTCGGGTGAAGCCGGTAAATCCACCCAATTATCCAGCATGTATTCAGGATTTTTAATGGCTTGCCGCAAGCGCTCACCAGCCTGCTCTACCCGCAAGGCTTCATCCTGGGGCTTATCTACCCAACGATAAAGCGAGGGTGTCTCACTTGCTTTAGGGACTGAGGCAGCCGAGAACTCACCAACCCAGAGGCTGCCTATCAGACAACTCCAGGTTAGCAGCCTCCTGCAATTTAGTGAAAACAACACCGAGCCCCAACCTTACAAAGATTCATGGCTAAAATTAAACCATATATTCACTGAATACAGAAGAGGCCCGCGGGATTAATCACTGCAAAATCCTCTGTTTTATAACATTTCCTCTTATAACCTAGGGAACGGGATAAGTCGCCGTACGGGTACAACGCACAGCCAGGAAGGGGAAAGTCTCTATAAAAAACTCCGCTTGAGTACCAGTACTGAAGAACTGAGCTATAGCAATATCTGTATCGGCCTGATTAGAAGTCCAATAGGGATTCGTTGTTTGAAAATTACCAAAATTTATACCCGAACCACCCACATTAAGTAAGTTAGTGTAGATAGCATTCACCTGATTAATTGCTGGCAAATACCAAGTGGTCAGTCCCGATCCAAGGAACTCCGTGCAATTATTCGCGGCATAGTCATCATTGCCATAGGTATCGATAATGTCCTGAGTATTTTGGGCACCATTATTCGGATCCGTTGCGCCGGTATTTAAACCCAAAACAGAGCCCCAAATATTAGGGGGGTTGTCAGCCGGTGTTACCAGAGTCATTGTCTGAGTACCTGTATCAACCATAAATACAATGTCATTCGAACTGCCACTTGTAAAACCGATGGCGAATTCTAGCGAATTGGCAATCGGTGAGGTCGTGGTGATTGGAAGCACTGCGGGTATAAAAGGCGTGTTGGACGAGAAAAGAAGCTGACAACTAGTACTAGCCGGGAGATTAGCGCATTGACTATCGTCCAGGTTCACTGTTCCAACCCAACTGACAGGAAGAGTAGCTGAGATACCAGTAACCGCGCCCGTCGGAGAGGTATTCGTTACAGTCACTGCTGTCTGTACCGCACCATTGTTATCGATTGAAACAAGCGCTCCTAGTGGGCTTACTGTAACAATGGGATCAGCTACAATCTGGACAACAATGGGGATAGTATTGGTATTGGTCCCTGCGATATTGACTGTTGCAGTTTGTGGTGTATTCCCACCAAAGGTTATGTTGCAGTTATTCTGTGGCGGCAACGCAGCAGGGCATGTGGAGACAGCTGTCATGCCAGCAGGAACAACGGGATTAACGTTTAGGCCGTTTGCATTGAGTCCACCTGGCGGTTGAGTATTGGTTATTTGTAATACTTGGGTTTGATTGGCCTCATACTGCAGCGTCGGCGTGGGAGGTGTCTGGGCTGGGGGAGATGTCGTAATAATGACCGGCGCCACGGTTACATTCACAGTCGCTGGAGGATTTGACGTATTCGTCCCGGTAATAGTAATGGGAGTACTGGCTACCGAAACCGCTGAAGTGACGGTAATGGTGCAAGTGGCATTTGGTGCAAGCGTGGGCGTACAAGTATTGCTGACCAGCGTAATCGGAGCAACCAAATTGGGCGCCACATTAAGCGCAACAACAGGGGAAGTATTTTGTACTGTAATCACGCCATTAGCTCCCACCGTAAACTGCAGGTTGGTCGGCGTAGCCGTAAGCGTTGCGAAAACGGCCTGCAGCGTTATTGTCTCCTGGTTGGTATTCGTACCACCAATGATGACCCCTGTGGGTGCAACCGCAACAGCCGAGGTAAAAATGATCGTACAACTGCTTCCAGGCGCTAACTGCACCCCGCAACTGTTACTACTTACAGTAAGTGGGCTTCCCAGTGGAATTTGAGCGGCGATATTTTGTGCAAAAGCGCTTGCCGACGTATTGGTCACGGTGATTATAGCCGACCCCCCCACAGAAAAAGTTCTCACATTGGGGGAGGCATCAATCGTCGCTGAAACCGACGGCGTTACCGTGACGCGCAAGACGTCGTTATCTTTGGGTTTTGAACATAAAAAAGGATCGGGACGGAGATCGGTAGCGCTTCTGGTCTTACAGACTACCGGCCCATAAAACAGTGGGCGGGGTATCTCACTGCCGAAAAGCTGCAAACGGAGCAAACAAGATTGTCCCACAGCCAAAGGAAAGGGATAGGGGCAAGCACCAGCCCCGCCAGTGAGCTGAATGATTCCAGAAATGGGTTGCATGACCAGCGTACGGTTAAAAATAGAGGTATTGGTAACCCGGTAGGTTGCAAATCCAGTTCCATTGGCAGTAATCTGCGTAGGTGCCTTGACAACAGGTTCAATATTAAATACAGGACGCGAATCATTCGCCTGGGCCGTGATGGAAAATCCCAACGACAAAGCGATGGTTAATCGTTTCAATAAACTTACTATTTTCATCATCAAACCCAATCCTTGAAAAAACAGTCCTTAACACAAATAGGTCAAACTTAATTGAAATTGGGAGCTGGTGATATTATTAATACTCGGCCCAGTTCCCATCGTTTGCCCGGGCGCACGTCCTAATTCACTCTTACCCCAACCCATCCATTCATAGCCAATGCCAGCCCACCAATTTGGTGCGAAGGGCATTTGGATTCCTGCACCCAAGGTGTAACTGAAACTGTTGGTGCTTGTTGTCTGGAACGAGGGCGCGGGTACCGCTTGTTGAATTCGTGGCGTAATAGAGTAAGAAGAGGCCTTGTTACGACCATAACCTAGACTGCCGCTTATGTAAGGGACGATCTCGTAATCAAAGTCGAGGTTAAGCAACAATTTACCTTTCAAAGCAACATGCATATGCTGCACTTTGTAGCTATAGGCAAAGTCATTGTAGAAGGAGTTCCCATCTTCATAAACATCGCCATCCAGTGATGAGGATGACGTTCCTGCAAAAGCCAATCCCAATTGGCCTTGCAATTTGGAATTCAGTACTCTTTGCATGCCAAAAAATAATTCAGCAGCAACGATTGTCTCCTTGTCACGGTCAGCCGTATAGGTTTTAAACACATCCGATTGCAAATAAATGGTTTGCGTTTCGCCAGCCTTCATCCATGCAGGTCCTGCACTTGCAGTGATAACCCAGGCCGAATCGCCATCCCAGTACTCATCGCCCATGACTCCCGCGGTAGCACTGGCCGACACGAGACAACCCAACCCAACAGCTTGCAATTTCTTTAAAGTCATTACATATCCCGGTATTTATTATTTTTTTAATGTCGTCATAGGAACTGTTGATGACATTTCCACCTGATTAGCTAACTTACCGCATTTAAAACAACTTTTCCACGCTCTTATGTGTGCTTAGGACTAGATTTTCGAGCACCGCAACGGAGCCTACACGCAAGTAGGTGAACCGCGAAGCACAAAAAATCCAGCCATAAGCGCCAAGACAGTCGACCCCTAATAGTCCAACGGCTTTCCCACAGCCTGCGCAATAAACAGGCGCTTTAGCGGCGGGCAATGATTGGAAATACGCAAACCCAAACCACGAAGGGCAATCATGGGGGTAAAAGGGCTGGTAAACAGTGTTTTCAAACCATCCATCATGGCAATCACCTGCCAAACAGCATGCTTGCGTTGGCGTTGGTAAGCCCCTAGCGCGCTTGATGAAGTTAACGCGCCTTTTCCCCTATCAGCCAGGCAGGCCAACCAGGCAGAGACATCCGCCAAACCCACATTAAGACCAAGGCCTGCAAGCGGGTGAATAGTATGTGCGGCATCCCCTAATAAAAGCCAGTGCTTCCCACTGTATTGTTTCGCATGACGCATACTCAGCGGAAACTGATATCGCGCTCCCTGTACTTTTACCTGCCCCAATTTATTAGCAAAGGCCTGCGTTAATTCCTGACTGAACGCGTCATCGTCAAGAGCCATCAATCGCCTTGCAACATTGGGTATCGTTGACCAGACAATAGAGCATTGCCGCTCATCGATCAGGGGAAGAAAAGCTAAAGGACCGTCAGCATTAAAGACTTGATAAGCCGTTTTTTGATGTTTTTTCTCTGTACTTACCGAAGCAACAATGGCCTGATGATGGTAAGACCAACTCGTCAAAGGCACTTTCAGTAATTGGCGGCAAGGCGAATTGCCACCATCAGCAACCATCAACAATTGAGCTTGCCAGGATTTACCAGCGCAGCTGACTGTAATTGAATCCGCTTGTTGTTTCACTGCCGTGACCGCATTGTCTGGAAATAGGGTAACGTTGCTCTGTTTGGCTATTTCTTGCAATAAGGCCTGTTTAAGTATGGATTCTTCCAGAATCGTCCCTAGCTGCTGTGCCGCAATCATACGTGCATCAAATTCAATATGGGCTCCGTTTGCAGCATCCCAGACATACATCCGTTGGTAAGGCGATACACGCGTTTGATCTAATTGCGGCCAAACCCCAAGCTGCTGCAATAAATCCTGGGATGCCTGGTTAATCGCATAAACACGACTATCCGGTTTTGCTGCGTTAACCGCCAAAGTACCGGCATCCACCACAGCAGTAGAGAACCCTTGCTGAGCCATTGCCAAAGCAGCCGTTAAACCAACGACTCCCCCACCAATAACAACCACATCAAATTGCTGGTTCATCAAGACTCCTTGGATTCCAGAGCGATCCCACAAACCAAATCCGGCGTTATTCCTGCAAAACCGCGTGTGTAGCGAGTTAAGATTTTTTTTAATAGTGCGCTGTTATCCATCGCAATGAGGCCTAAATTGCGAGCCAAAGCGATCCCTGGTAAACGGCTGGTGAAAAGACTAACCAAACCATCCGTCAAGCGGATTATCGCTGTTTGATCATGGCGCCTCATCGCCTGATAACGCTGTAACATCTTATCATTCAGGCCATCTTCAATAATGCATTGGGCTAAAGTTGCCACATCGCGTAAACCCAGATTAAACCCTTGTCCTGCCACTGGATGCAAGGTGTGGGCAGCATTGCCGACAAAGACTAAAGGCCAGGCAACTTGCTCTGGCATAAATACCTGGCGTAATGGATAAATAGCTCGCTTACCCAGTTTTAAAAAACGTCCCAAGCGGTAACCAAAAGCCTGTTGTAAAGCCGTTAAAAAGGCAGTTTCATTAAGCGTCATCAGGCGTTTTGCTTCTTCGGGCGGCAAAGTCCAAACCAAGGCAGCACGATTATCAGTCATCGGTAATAAGGCTAAAGGCCCAGAGGACGTAAAACGCTCATAAGCCTGTTCTCGATGGGCTCTGGCCAAACCAATATTGGCGACAATCGCCTGCTGGCCATACTCTTTTAGCTTCACTCTCAAACCACTAAAACGACGTACCGCTGATTCAGCGCCATCTGCAGCGACAATTAGCTTAGCCTGAACAGTACACTCACCAGCAGCACTGCTAATAGTTGCTAACCCTTCTTGCCTATCCAATGCGGTCAGCTTGGCAGGCGCTAAAATCGCTGCCTCTTTTAATAATTCATGCAAGGCGCGGTTAATAGACTGCATTTCCACGACATAGCCTAAAGGATGGGCTACCTCGCCGTGCAAACGCGCGGCACCAAAACGATACTGATCGGACACATGAATTGTCGTGATAGGGGTTGCGTCTTTTAGCAAAAGCGGCCAAATCGCTAACAGTTGTAAAATCCGCACACTGGCTGGAGAAAGCGCCAAAGTACGCGCATCAAAATCACTGTTGACTTTGTTACTAAAAGAGTTCGCATCAACCAATAAGGTGCTATACCCTTTGTTTGCCAAAGCAAGCATTAATGTGGCGCCAGTCAATCCGCCACCAACAATTAGAATATCAACCTGTTTATCAGCCACGCATTAACGCCTCAATCTCAGTTATTTCTGTCGGCAGAGCAGCCGTTAAATTCTCGTAACCATCTTCGGTTACAAGAATATCATCTTCTATTCGCACACCAATATTCCACCAGCGTTGCTCAACCCCGTCCATTCCAGCACTGATATACAAGCCTGGCTCTACGGTAAGTACCATCCCTGCCTGCAAAGGACGCCATTGACCCTCGATTTTATAGTGACCGCAATCATGGACATCCAAACCTAGCCAATGCCCGGAATTATGCATGTAGAAAGGCTTATACGCTTCTTGATGGATTAGCTCATCCACCTGCCCTTTTAGCAGGCCTAATTCACACAAGCCACTGGTCAAAATACGAACCATCCTTTGCTGAATTTCATTCCAGGCTACTCCTGGTTTAATGCAAGCGATTCCTGCTTTCTGGGCCTTAAGGACTAACTCATAAATGGCCCGTTGCTCTGGGTTAAAGCGGCCATTGACAGGGAAAGTTCGAGTGACATCAGACGCATAATTACCGAATTCACCGCCAGCATCAATCAACACCAAATGACCGTCACGCAATGGCTGATTATTCTCGGTGTAATGAAGAATACAGGTATTTGCACCACTACCAACGATTGGATCATAAGCAACAGCCCGGCAACCTTGACGACTAAATTCATAAAGCAGTTCTGCTTCCAATTGATATTCATAAGCAATCTGGCTACAAACCTGCATTGCACGTTTGTGAGCGGCAACGGAGATATCAGCAGCCCGACGCATCAATGCAATTTCTGCTGTTGTTTTGATTAACCGCATTTCGCTTAGTACAGGCTCCAAATCACACAAGGCTTCCGGTGCTTTAACGCCTCGTCTTATTTGTCCTTTTAAGGTCTGTAAGGCTTGTAAAACATGTTTTTCATACGCTGGATAACGACCGATCGCGTAGTAAACGGCTGTCTTGCCTGTCAGAAACGCTGGTAAATGCTCAGCTAGCGTCTCTATGGCATAAGCGGCAGTCATATTGAGTTCTTGACAGGCGCCTTCTTGACCCAAACGCTTGCCAGTCCATTGCTCTTGAGCAGGGTTACGGGGACGGTTAAATAAATAATCTTCATTGTTTTCACCGGCCACGATCAATAACAGCGCTTCCGGCTCATTAAACCCCGTTAAATAGTAAAAATCACTATCCTGGCGAAAGCGGTAATGCGCATCACCATTCCGTACGACCTCATCAGCGGCAGGGATAATTGCAATAGCGCCCTGGGGTAATTTTTGCGCTAATTTTCGCCGTCTTTCCTGATATTCTCGCTGACTAATCATCTAACTATCCTTTCAAGAATTCTACCGTTAATGGGTGGTACTGGAAGAATCACGGCCTTCATGATTGGCGAGTAAATCACCGTACAAGCGCAAAACGGCCATACGTGCGTACTCACTGACCTCCATCAATGCTTTTTCATCCTCTTCATCAATCTGTAACGACTCGTAATCCAATTGGGCAAATTCCAGTAAATGCTGTAACGCCTCCTGCGATTCATCTTCTTGCAATTGTTCATAGCTGATACCAGCCATCGTCATCCCTTGCGTAAACCCTTCGCACCACTCACTAAAGGCCTGGGCACGATCAACAAGGGCCTCATGTTCATCAGGCAGCATTAATTGAAACTCAAAATCAAAATTGGCAAGTTGTTGCTGGCTCACTGAATAAACATCAAACATGGCAAGCGCTGCAGCCCGGGTCGATTCATTGCGCTTATAATTAACCATTAACGCACGCAAATAAGACTCGCCCTCAGCGATCGCACCTGCACAAAGATAACCGCACATCACACCATGCAATTCACTGCTGGAAATAGGTAGCCCTAAAACAGAAATAGTATCCACGAATGATTGATATGTAGGAAGGTGTATGGGATTATTTTCAGCAGACATAATAAGCTCATTAGCATAAAATAACTAATAATAACTGATTTGCTCGGGCAAACCAAAATTGTTACCATTTAATAGTACGGGTCACTACAGGTTGCGATAAAATGACAACTTCTAAATCATGCTCCATCAAGTTAATGAATAAATCCTATGAGATTAAATGCCCTGATAATGAGGTGGAGAATCTACAACAGGCAGCAGATAAGCTGAATGAAAGAATCGTTCATAACAAGAAAAAATTTAAACAACTGGACGACTTTCAAACACTGCTCCTGGCAGCACTTCATGTCAGTCATGAATTGATCAGCTGCCAGAGACAGCAAGAACAGCAACGTTTGCAAGTGACTCAATTTATCAATTCCCTGGAAAATAAAATTCACCAGGTGGTTCATGGCAATATTAGCCAGGATCCGCAAACTGATTAGCCTTGTTAAGCGTGTTGGTGCCTGTTGATAGCGATGATGCCTTTCGATTATCGTTATTCATTTAACATCCAGCACGCAGAAACCTGCCGTCTTTAACTGGACTAAAGAACGACCAAAATCCGTCGTCAAGTTTTTCTTCATCGAATACAACGAAAAGAATGCGTAAATTCAACGAAGACCAGTTTATCTGAAAGGCAATAATGCTATACTGCAACTAACCCGACAGCGACTGATTTGTGAACCAATACTCACACTTAGGGGGGCGTTCTGTAGCCGGCGTTGTGCAAGCCCATTATAAAGTGGGAAGCCTGAACTGACTCATCTGCCCCCCACTTGAACCCCAGGGTTCAAAATCATAGCTGTCGGGCTATCTTATACCAGTTTATGGCCTGAGCCGTCGCCCTCGAACATATTAACCAATGCACCTAAACGCCCCTGCTTTAAGGCAATAACCTCAAAAAAACCATATTTAATCGGAAACCCGGCTAAATCTTTACGTTTTTTCTCAGCAGCATTACATTTAGTCTTCCCGGAAGGGGCAAATGGATTGGCAAATTTATCCTTGGGCCTCTCCTCTTCATACACGTACAGACAAAAAGTATATAAAGCATCATGCACCAGATTCGCTTCTCTTTCCGTTAGACAATTTATTTGCCGTCTCGTTTCTGCCGCAAAACCAAGTGCAGCCGAGTAAGAGCGATCTTGCAAGGTGGCAAACTCTTTACGGAACAACTCGATAGTGTGCGCAAGCAACTGATTCTCATCGAGAAGTTGTAATTGCCTGGATTGATAAATAAACGAGTATATCCAACGTGTATTATCAACTGCGTGAAGGAGCGCCCTCCGTGCCGTTGGTATTAACGGAGCAAGGTCTTTTAAACACGCTTCATCCCTGAATGCCTTGGTGTCCACATAACAATTGTTCCGAGCAAAAAAAGCCTGCCAAACCGGGATATCGCTGCATAAGCTGGTAAAGATCGCCAACTCGGAGTTTCTTTCTTCGTCAGTAGTATGCAAACGGTAATAAATTAACGGGGGTATGAGGGCTAATTGCTCAACAGTACAACAACGGTGAAGCAAATAAAAAAGAGTGACCAGTATTGTGGTTTTTGCTTTGAGCTTCCCTACTTCATGCCCAAGTTGGAGACGTTCTATTTTGGCAATAGACGCGTTTAACTGGACCATCGGATAACCAGTACTCCCCCCTCTTTCCACATAACTTATCAGCCGGCCGGAACGTGTAAGCATAAACAGCAATTTATCGAGTTCTAACTGGCTCTGGCCTAAAGAAAGATATTGTCTGGCTAATACACGGAAAAGAATAGGATGATGATAGTCACTTTCTAACAGCCCCGCACGGCTTAACTGTTTTTGCAAGTGCAGCCAGGGACTGACCTCCTCCCCTTTTTGCCAGCTTTCGTGTGCGATATTTTTAGCTACCCATGCCCAATACTGGTCCAGAATCAAACGAACCTCGACCATAAGCTCAGGGTAAACCGGGCTTTCGTCACTTAAATCCTGTAACAGGGCGCCCAATTGGAGTACTAAAGAAAATACTTCCTCACCCTCACCATCTCCCTCTAAAAATGCCCCTAATGCGTTTTCCTCTTTAAAGGCCTCTGACGGTGCGTCAAGCTGAGTAACGGATGCTACTTCATCTTGTTTTAATGCTTGTCTTAATTCACGCACCGCCTCTTTAAATTCACCAATATTCATTTTTTCACTCCCTGAATAATGAACTTCTTAGCTACTGCAGAACGTCGTAAAGATAAAGCAAGGCCTATTACCTTAGCACGCCCCGCGCTTAAGTTCAAATTTTGCCCTTGGGAGTTAATATTTACCCGGCCCTCAGCTGTTCCTTGAGGAGTAACAACTCATCACGCACTTTCGCAGCCTGTTCAAACTCCATATTTTTGGCGTGATTATGCATTTGTTTTTCCAGAATTTTTATTTGTTTTGCTAATTGTTCTGGCGTCATTAACAAATAAGGCGCCTGCCGCTCAGCGAGCTCCATTTTACGTCGACTGCTATAGGCTCCTTCCATGATATCCGTGATGGATTTGTGAATTGTTTTGGGAGTAATACCATGTTTCAGGTTAAATTCTTCCTGTTTACTACGCCGCCGCTCCGTTTCATCCATAGCACGTTGCATAGAACCTGTTATCTGCTCAGCATATAAAATAGCGCGACCATTGATATTTCGGGCAGCTCGACCGATGGTTTGAATCAAGGAGCGATCAGAGCGCAAAAAACCCTCTTTATCTGCATCAAGAATGGCGACTAAAGCAACTTCCGGCATATCCAGGCCTTCGCGTAAAAGGTTAATCCCCACCAGCACATCAAATTCTCCCAAACGGAGATCACGAATAATCTCCATTCGCTCCACGGTATCAATATCGGCATGTAAATAACGGACCTTTACCCCATGTTCACGCAAATAATCCGTTAAATCTTCTGCCATACGTTTGGTTAGTGTCGTTACTAAAATACGCTCCCCTTGGGCGACGACTTGGCGAATTTCAGAGAGTAAATCATCCACCTGATTTTTAACTGGCCGAATAATAACCACCGGATCCACCAAGCCGGTAGGGCGTACGACTTGTTCAGCAATGTTGTCAGAATGATCACGCTCGAAGGGCCCGGGTGTCGCCGAGACATAGATCGTTTGCGGCGAGCGCTGCTCGAATTCCTCAAAACGCAGGGGACGATTGTCCAGGGCGGAAGGCAAGCGAAAACCATAGGCAACCAGGGTTTCCTTACGCGCCCTGTCTCCTCGATACATGCCACCAATCTGAGGGACTGTCACATGCGATTCGTCAATGACAAGTAACGCTTCCGGTGGCAAATAATCAAACAAGGTGGGGGGTGGTTCGCCAGTCTTACGACCCGATAAATAGCGGGAATAATTTTCAATCCCCGAGCAATAACCTAATTCCAACATCATCTCAATATCAAACGCGGTGCGCTGTTGCAAACGTTGTGCTTCCAGTAATTTATCTTGGCTTGTGAATTCGGCAAGACGTTCCTGTAACTCTTCTTTGACTAAATCAATCGTTTGCAAAATTCGCTCACGCGGCGTGACATAATGGGTTTTAGGGAAAATAGTGACTCGTGGTAAACGCTGCAAAACTTCACCAGTCAGTGGATCAAAGCGGGAAAGGTTTTCCACCTCTTCATCAAAAAGCTCGATACGAATAGCCTCTTTTTCAGAATCGGCAGGAAAGATATCAATGACATCCCCATGAACCCGAAATTGCCCTCGTTCAAGCGAAACCTGACTGCGAACATATTGCATTTCAGCCAATCGTTTTAAAATCTTGCGTTGTTCGCATTGTTCTCCTCTAGAGAGATGTAATAACATACGCAGGTAAGAATCGGGATCACCTAAACCGTAAATGGCAGAAACCGTCGCGACAATAATGGCATCTTTGCGTTCGATTAGCGCCTTGGTGGCTGACAAGCGCATCTGTTCGATATGTTCATTAATGGATGCGTCTTTTTCTATGAACGTGTCAGAAGCTGGGACATAAGCCTCTGGCTGATAATAATCATAGTAAGACACAAAGTATTCCACTGCATTGTCAGGGAAAAAGGTTTTGAATTCGCCATAAAGTTGGGCTGCCAAGGTTTTATTCGGTGCCATAATAAGGGTTGGCCTTTTCATCGCCTGGATAACATTTGCAATGGTGTAGGTTTTACCTGACCCGGTGACGCCTAGTAGAATTTGGCGGGCTAAACCAGATTCCAGGCCGTCAATCAAGGATGCTATGGCAGCAGGTTGATCACCGGCAGGCTGATAATTTGAGTAAACTTTGAATGTATTTTTCATAGTGTAACTATAACCGATCAATAAGGTGTTGTGACAGTTTTTAAAACAAAACCAGTTGATCAGCAACAAAGCACAGGAGTTTAAAAGTGAATATTGTACTGTCAGATCGCATACAACAGGTAAAACCGTCTCCTACCCTGGCGGTAGCAGCAAAAGCCGCTAAGATGCGAGCAGCAGGTTTGGATATTATTGGGTTGGGTACGGGTGAGCCCGACTTTGACACTCCACAACATATTAAAGATGCGGCGATCGCTGCAATTAAGGCCGGTTTTACCAAATACACAGCGGTTGAGGGTATTGCTGAACTAAAGCAAGCGATTAAAGACAAATTCAAACGCGATAATAATTTAGAATATGAGTTAAATCAGATTCTCGTTTCTGTCGGGGGCAAACAAAGTGTTTACAATCTATGCCAGGCCCTGATTAACGAAGGTGATGAAGTCATCATTCCAGCACCTTACTGGGTGTCTTATCCTGATATCGCGCTATTAGCTGGCGGTGTGCCCGTGTTTATTCCTTCAACACCCGCTGCTCGCTTTAAAATTACTGCAGCGCAGCTCGAAGCAGCGATTACACCAAAAACCAAATTAGTTTTCTTAAACAGCCCCTCGAATCCCTCCGGTGTAGCTTATAGCCTCGCTGAATTGAAGGCTTTAGGTGACGTATTAAAAAAACATCCGAACGTGTTCATTGCCACTGACGACATGTATGAACACATCATTTGGACTCAACCTTTTGCCAATATTTTAAATGCCTGCCCGGAATTATATGAGCGGACTATTGTCTTAAATGGTGTTTCTAAGGCCTATGCGATGACCGGTTGGCGAATTGGTTATGCTGGCGGCCCAGCACCGTTAATAGGAGCCATGGCTACCGTACAATCCCAATCAACATCTAACCCCTGTTCTATTGCCCAGAAAGCGTCAGTAGCAGCGCTAAACGGCGGCGATGAAGAAGTGAAAAAAATGGTTGAAGCGTTCCGTCAACGCCACGATTACATAGTTAGCCGTTTATCTGATATTCCTGGGATAGAAGTGATTCCCGCTGATGGGACCTTTTACAGTTTCCCCAACGTCCAGGCAATTATCGAAAAACGTGGTTATCAAAATGATGTTGAATTTGCGGAAAAGTTATTGCAGGAAGTTGGCGTAGCCCTGGTTCCAGGCTCTGCCTTTGGTAATGAAGGTTGCATCCGTCTTTCCTTTGCTACCAGCATGGATATCCTGCGTGACGCAATGGATCGCCTACAGCGTTTCTGTCGTTAAAACAAATAGGGTAACTCCCTGGGGATTAGCTTAAAAGGCAAAAAGTAAAAATTTGTCGCAAATCCCCTTGACCCACCAGCGGAATCGATTTAAGATTCCGCCTCATTCCCCGGTAGCTCAGTCGGTAGAGCGGATGACTGTTAATCATTAGGTCGGCGGTTCGAGCCCGTCCCGGGGAGCCACTTTTCAAACGTGGCGATTCTTCAATATTAAACGCATCCACATCTTGTATTTTTCTGTTAATTTCATAATTGAATCAAATGATGAGCTTAATTCCACTTGTGGCTTTGATGCGCCCGGGAGGAGTCCGATACTAGAAATTGCAAGAAGCGGCGTTTTCTATGGGAACTTGCTGAATAAAGAGGTTATAAGTGTTCCCCGCCTGATTTCTTTTACGCGCTGACGAATAACTTTGTTTAAAAACGCTCCTACGCTATCTCTTATTAACGTGCCACTTCGTGGTATTTTTTCAACCCGTTCTAGCGTGCTTATTAGGCAAAACCTCCTATTCCTTTAGCTATACTTGTACAAATAATTACTTCTATAGATAGATATGAAACTTAAAATCGTATTTTGCGAACCACCTGTGAAACCTATTCAAGCTGCTGACGATGAAAAATTAATTGTCATTCAAAGTCCCTATAAGATTATTCAGGCTGAATTAGGTGATACAAGAGAGTATGAAAAATTAGATGGCTCCAAAATGCCTGAAGATTTTACCTATGAACAATATTGCCATGAGATGATGAACCTCATCCATACTACTATCAGTGAAAGCGATATATCTGAGCCTGTTTACGATCAAATCACTATTGAGGGATTCAATCAACCTCCAAATTTTAAAGCAATCTGTTCTGAAATAGAAAAAACACCTATACCTTGTGCTTCAAGCAGTAAAATGTTATTTGAAAACTGTTCTTTTGGAGGGAAGCAACATACCGACTCCGTTAGTAGACTGATTGGTTCCCTGCAAAATCACCATTTTGAACATCACGAGGAACCATTAACCTTCGAAATAATTCTGACTGATCAACGTAAAACTCACCTATCTAAACATGATGAAGCACGTCTTGCGCTGTTGAAAGATGTGGTGGTCTATCGAGGCAGTGAGAATATTTCCCTGAAAACATTTAGCGATGATTCGCTAATTGGAGTAAAGAGGACTCCTTTAATCACAAGGTTAGAGGCGCCTACTTTTTTTTACCGCAACACTATAAAAACGAGGAATGGGCAACCCTCTGCTGAAATGGTATTAAAAAATTTCTTCAGCCAGGAGGCACAGCAGCAAAGTGATTTTACCTGTGGTCCCGCCACTGTAAAAATGGTTGCAGGTTATTTTGATTCCATGCGAAGTCGAGGCTTTTATGGCGCTCCAGTAACAAATCAAGACGTATGGCATAAAATCGATCAAACCCCTGAAATGCTTCTTGCAGAGCAAGTAAATACCTCAGAAGCAGAGGGTTCTGGTATTCCTGAGATTCGCAACGGATTGATAGAAATGGGCATTACTGTGTTTGATGATGATGGTTTGAGTGATAAAACCCATGATGAAGAGACATTAAGTGCCCATAAAGAATTGTTATGGAATAGAATCCATCAAATTCTAAAAATGGGTATCCCTGTTATTTTAAATATGCAAGATAAGGGTGGTTGTGGTCATTTTGAAGTAGTTATTGGTATTGAGGAGAGCCCAGAGGGAGAACACATCATTCTAGCCGAACCAGGAACGGCCTTGATTGGTAATCTTGAATTTGAGCATATTCCAAAAGATAAATTTATTGCCCGATGGAAAAATATGAGTGGTGAATTTCACGGTCGATTTATGATTTTATCCCCTAATGAAGCCTCTAGCCATAAAATAGATACTATTCTCGCAGACGTACCTCACTATAAAAATGGGGAAGAAATGAACAGAGCAGCAGAGTCCACACCTGGCGTCTGAGTTTATGTAGGATAGCAACATTGGTACTTTAGGTCGTTTAGGGGGGACCAGTAAAGAAAAATAGAAAATCATGCTAACTTTCTGTCTAAAACCATTGAGCTGCCCTGACAATGAAACCCCTGATTTTGCTACGCTTTATCAAGGCTACCAGCGCCCTGTTTCCGTCGTCTACGTGGCAACGATCAGAGCACTATTGTTTTTCCTAAAAGGTACTCTTATTATTTGCACATAAAAAACATTCCTAAGAACATTCTTAGTATGTTAATGGTTTGAATCAGGGAGGAAGTATGTTCTACAGGATTTTGTTTCTTTTAACCATTCCCTTTTTATCCTTTGCCGATCCTGCCCCCTTTGGTTTAGAAATCAATAAGACCACGCTGCCAGAAGCCCGCAAACTATATTCATTAGCACTCGCCTCTAAAAACAAAGAAAGCAAAACAGAAACTTACCAGGTCGATACCCGAAAAATTAATTTTAAAGGATTGCTCTCTCTTCAGGCTACCTTCAATGAAAAAGGGATCCTGGCGGCTGTCCATGGAACCATGGAAAAAACAAATTTTGAAAGAATGTTAACTACTCTTGATAACAAATATGAATTAATAACAAAACAAGTTCCTCCGGCAGGTAACAAAGAAGCAAAACTTAAAGATCACAATACCATTATTTTCATTGAAGCCCCTCATCTCAGTACACAAATGGCCTTTCTATACATGAATGAACAGATATGGAATAAAGCACTGGCCACCATTGCCAAGAATGGGAAAAATCAAAAATTACAGGAAAAACGTCAGGTATAACATTTATAAAGGTTCAGATAGTACTGCCAATAACGGCTAACGCCTGGTTTATCTTTCTATAAGGCGCCCACAGTTGATTACAACACCCTAATATTGTCTTAATATTCCTGCTGTACTATTGCGCGCATATTACACTATTTAACGAATAATTATGCAAGACAATAGCCGCATGAAAAGCGAATTGCTATTAAGAAAAAATTTTTTGTTTTTTAAATCGTTTGAAACGATAAGAACACTAATCCTTATTAAGGATGTTTTGGCTTTATACGGCGACAATATTAATGCCATGCATCATTTGGCAACCGGTGAAAAGCCGGAGTTAGTCAACCCATCTGTTGCCATTTATAATTCCAATGACTTCTCTTTTCATTTTTCTGACAAAATAGCTGCCTTTCTTGCCAAACGGAAACAGTTTGATGTTGCTGATTTTAATAATTATTTGTCCCATCTTTTAGATAGGCAATTAAGAGAAATTTTTGGAACAACTGTGAATTTAGTACCCTATAAGCCAATGAGCGCTAAATTTGCACAAGATCTTCTTGCACTGCAACAATTTCAAGCCACCGATTTTCATAATCCTTTTCACAGTTATGAAGTCAGAATGGTCAGTGAAAGAGACTATGCAGAGCTAGAGCAACTACCAAAAAACGTTATTTATCTTTATTTAGAAGAAGGGTCACATTACCAGGCTAAACTTTCCCTGGACGGCCAAATAATACTTTCCTCGTTTGATCATGCCATACATCAGGACTTTGTTGATGAATTTGCTTTATCTCTGGATCCGGCCGATATCATCCTCAATTTTGCCCTGATTGAGCGAGAGCGGGTTGTCGAAGCCGTGATAACCCGAGACCAAATTACTAATTTAGTGAAACATATTGATTGCGGTACTCTAGCCACAAATCTTTATAATCTGTTAGCCGATTCGAAGACTGAGCTTAACACAGAAGGAAATTATCTTGATTTGCACCATTTGCATAAGATGATGGATACCACAGACCAGGAAGGAATACCATTCTTCAGTGTGGATGGCTTTGCCGGCCATGTCTTTACTATCCTGCCCGTTAATGATGACATCGGCACGTCCGAGTATTGTATACTGCAATCAAACACTGCCCATGAATTACAAAGACATAATGCCTATAACGGCAAGCAATGGGTTGAAAATGATAAAAGCGAACGCGTTTATACTTTGGAAATGCTGGTGAGTTTGTTCAATGAATTTTATGCCACAGACACTGAAAACGAGAGAAGAATAGCAATCTACGAAGACCTTTTTTCATTGGCTCCCCTGAATGCCGAGGAAAAGAAAGCGATTTTATCGAAAATTGACTCGGCACCCATCCATATTTATCTGTGCCATTATCAACCAAAAAGCGTTTCTCAAAAAATTTCCACCCGGTTATTGGACTTTCAGTCGCCTATAACGAACATCGTACTGGTAGGTTATTAAGGAAAGCATTTAGCTCACGGCAATCGTCAATGACCAGGTCGGCCCTCCGAGCCAGACTGCCAATTTATTAGACATCTTTCGACACTCACTGCCCGTGCTCCAATACAGTGGAGTATCGAAAGATGTCTATTCTGAGCGCAAAAAAACTAGATCAGGAATGACTAATTATGGTTACAATAACCACTAACTATTAGCTGTAGTAGGAGAAGACGGTGACGAAGACCCCTGAGGGGTTTGCTGAACAGCAAATTCTGAAAATCTCGATAGGGATGACCTTTTTTTTATCAATCACAGGGATCGTATTCGGCCTTCTATCTGGCTCATTGGCGATTGTGTTTGACGGCATGTTTGACATGATTGATGCCTTCATGTCCATCCTTGCTTTACTGGTTACCCGCCTCCTGACGAGTGAAGGCAATCGCCGCTTTCAATATGGTTATTGGCATGTTGAGCCGATGGTTCTGGTTTTTAATGGTAGTGTTCTTATCCTGCTTTCGGCGTACGCACTAATCAACGCCATTGGTAGCTTTTTATCGGGGGGGCGCGAATTAAATTTTGATCTGGCTTTTTTTATCGCCTTATTAATGGCAACTTTATCCATGTATATGTATTTTTATGTGCGCAAAAAGAACCAAATTGTTAATTCTGAATTTTTAAGACTTGACGCCCATAGCTGGTTAATGTCCGGCACCATTTCATTATCCCTTTTAGTTGCATTTGGTATTGCTACCTTCATGGATGGAGGGCGATACCAGTATCTCACTCCTTATGTTGATCCACTCGTATTAGCCGTCCTTTCTCTCTTTTTAATTTTTGTGCCCATGTCCACAGTCGCTAACGCCATGCGCGATATATTTCTGATCGCCCCCTTTGGGCTTGATGAAAAGGTAAGGCTTTTTTTGGATCAACTGGTTGTACGGTATGGCTTTAAAACTTACGCCAGTTATGTAGCCAAAATAGGCCGTGCACAATTTATTGAAATACATATTGTTGTGCCTGCTAATTACCCTATCTCGAGTGTTGAGGAATTAGATGGGATTCGGCGCGAAATAGCAGATGCGATGGGTGGAGATAGCCCACAACGCTGGATAACAATCGCCTTTACTACCAATGAAAATTGGATTTAAGCAATCCTTATAACCGTCGCTCCAGCGCTTTGCTGCACGGGTACCGAACCGTTAGCATCCAACTGCTCAGGAGGTAAAGTATGTGGTCGAAGATCCTTAAAAATGATTTCTATCCTTTGCTTAAGTTGGCATCCCCACTTGTCATATCGGGTCTGGTCAGTGCATCCATAGGATTTTTTGAAACCGTATTTCTCGCTCATTTAAGTCACGAGGCAATGGCCGCTGGCGCTCTCGTTAGTTGGCTCTTTGGTGTTTTTGTTGTCATTATCTACGGAACTCTGGGTTCTATTAATGTTTTGATAGCACACATGCATGGGGCACAAGATCGGGATGGAGTGGTCAAAGTTGTTCGCGATGGACTACTACTGGCAGTGTTGCTTTCTATTCCGGCCATCTTTTTATTTTGGAACATGGCACCACTATTTCTATTCTTTGGACAAAAGCCCTCATTGGCTTTGCTGGCAGAACCTTATTTACACGCATTGACCTGGGGCCTATTACCTACTTTCATCGTTGTCGCGCTCTTTGAATTTATTATCGGCCTGGGGCATGGCCGTGTGGTGATGTTATTTACCACCTTGTCTGTTTTGCTGGCCTTGTTTTTTAGTTTTTCTCTCATTTTTGGACAATTCGGCATGCCTGCTTTAGGCATTGCGGGTGCTGGTTGGGGGACCACTATCAGCTATTGGATCATGGCTTTTATTTTATCGACCTACGTCCTGGTCAATAAACATTACCAAGTTTATTTTAGCTCTGTTTTTACCCGCGAAAAGCCTGCTTTTATTTGGGAATTATTGAAAGTTGGATTACCTATGGGCGTGATGTACTGCTTTGAAGTCGGCTTTTTCTTTGCCTTAACGTTGGTCATGGGCTCCCTAAGCCCGGAATTACTTGCTGCCAACCAAATTGCCTTGCAATACATGGGGACACTCATGAGTGTTATTTTTTCTGTTGCCCAGGCGGTAACCGTTCGTATGGGACATCTAATTGGAGCCAATGAAATTGTTGCCGCAAAGCATGCCAATTACGCAGGTCTTTGCCTTTCAGTCAGCTTTATGAGTTTATTTGCTATCATTTATTGGCTATGGCCGAACTTATTAATTGCCATTGATTTGGATGTCAAAAACCCGCAAAACGCCCTCATAATCAATTACACCAAACAATTATTTGTCGTCAGTGCCGTATTTCAATTATTAGAAGCAACACGAATCACCTTATTTGGCGCTTTACGTGCTTTAAAAGATACCCATTTTACCTTAATCACTTCGATCATTAGCTTCTGGGGTATCGCCTTACCGGTTGGGTACTTACTGGCAACCCGATTCAATTTCGGTGGTGTTGGCCTATGGTCTGGAATGGCAATAGGGGCTGGGTTCAGTATGTCTTTGTTGCTAGGGCGTTTTAACAAAAAAATAAAGGTGAGAATGGCTTGAGAAAACTGGTTATACTTCACAACACCCTTTTTTATGATGTCAAATGGACAAATTCGAGAAAATTATTCTGACCGAGTTAGCTGGTGAGCGTGTATTGCAGGTTACCAGTAAATTAGCTGCAGAAGGTGTTATTCAACAGCGTGATAACTTCTGTTATTTAAAAATCAATGATGACTATATTCACCATACTCATCCCTTCCTGACTGAATATGGCGTCATTGAAAAACCGGCCTATTTTATCCCACCTGACGATGTTGGCGCTCATATTTCCATTATTTATCCGGAAGAAGATAACGTGCCGCAAACAGTAGTCGGACAAATCCATTCTTTTTCAATTTGCGGATTACTGAAAGCTCAGTATGGCTCAAGAGAGTATTTTGTCCTTGCGGTGAGCTCACCCTCCCTAAAAACTTTTCGCCAAACACATCATCTGGCAGAAAAACCAACATTTAAGGGCCAGGAAATTTTTTTCCACATTACGATTGGCGTCAGGGATTGTTTTGAAAATGCGATTAACACGCCTTCGAGAAAATAAAATGGTCAAAAATATCTTAGGGTTAGCTAGAAAGTTACGAATAATTACTTACCTTGACTGACTAATAATTCCCTAATCTGTATTATTTTGTTATAATGAGCACTCCAAAAGTCTACTTAATCAAAAAAGTACTTTTTTATGCAAACCGAACGACATGAACAAATAGCTAAAATCGCTGCTAACTTCGCTACCTTGCAGGTAGAAGAAGCGCGTTCGGCCAATTCCACCTCTGATGAAATCGCCAGCCAGTTGAAAACCGAACTGGGTAGTCCCGCTGCCTAACCTTTTTATTTTTTACATTTAAAAGAACCCGTACATAAAAAAGTATTGTGGGTGCGCTAAATTAATCGATAATTTGAGGTTTTTGTGGCTAATTTAATCCCTGAAGAATTATATAATTTACTCGTCGAAAAACAGGCGCTCATTCAAGACCCTATTGTGGTACCACGCAATTACTCAAGTCTTAAGACGCAAACGATTCAGCAAGAACTTCGTGATGAAATTGAAGCGTTAATAAAACTCTTTGGAGAAGGCTTAGAGACTTTTCGCCAGGGTTTTTTAGACCGTTGTAAATACCGTGCTGAACAAAATGCCGGTACTTGTTTAAGCCTGTTTGCCATGCCTGATGGGGAATGCAATCAATTGTATTGGCAAATTGCCGAACGTCTCTTTGAGCCCAAGACCATGGGAGACATGTTGGCGCTGTTGCTTCCTGATAACACCCTGTTGATTAGCTATGAAGTGACTGAGGAAACTCGCCAACAGTCTCTGCGCGAACGCGTAAAAAATCCAGTTTTCCATTTTGAGGCAAACAATCTTGCCTGTTTAACC
Source organism: Legionella sp. ST3F1 (assembly GCF_048553315.1). NCBI lineage: Bacteria > Pseudomonadati > Pseudomonadota > Gammaproteobacteria > Legionellales > Legionellaceae > Legionella > Legionella sp. ST3F1. The sequence continues at coordinate 276,270 of NZ_JBLZIO010000001.1, forward strand.
CAAGAACCTTCCCCTGCTGCCTTGAGCCAATTTGCCGTCAGTGGTGGCCAGCTTTTTGATGTGACTGATCTCGTACAATGGGAGTTTACTACCCATACAAAATTCTTTAACACCTTTCAAAAGCAATACCCAGAATTAGCCGCAGCACTTTATCAGCATAATGACGCATTTAAAAAACTACGCCAACATTTATTGGCAGTCAGCAAAGGCCAATCACCACGAGAAGTGATTAAAGAGTTCATCCAACAGTTCCTTTTAGGCGGGGAAACCTTAACCGGGGAAACCTATGCCAGTCTTGAGGCACAAACAGCAGTAACCGATTTTTTTGGCTATTTGGAATCGCTTCCCGACACCCTAAAGGAAGCGCTATTCGAGTTAGAAACACTATCATCTGGCATTTCATTGGACTACGTTTGTGAGCATTTAAGAGCTGAAAATTGTGTGGAGCAGGCTGCTGCCTATTTACAGGACATTCTAAATAACAAGGAGAATGCAGTTATTCTGGATACCAGACCGGATTTATCGCCAGAACAATTACAGCGGATTCACAAGTCCTATGGCAAGTCTCATGCTTTGTCTTCAGTAAGTGATAGCCCAACGGCACTCCCCCTGCACTATCTTAAGAAAAACCTGGAAGAACTGGTGATTAAGGATATGCATGTCCTTTTAGATCTGCTTCTTGCCTTTCCTCCAGGTTATTACCCCTTATTGTTTAAATATGCGCAAATTTCCTACGATGCCAGTTCACTGGGAGAAATGATGGCAAGTGGAATTTTTTTAGGGGAACAACTAACTGCCCTTAATCAAGCCATTATGGATAATATGGAAAATTTTGGTGGGTTTTCTGCCTGTTTACAGTTTGCCCTCGATCATCACAATGATGAGTTAGTAAAACTCCTTTTCTCTTTATTGGCGCAAGAGGAACAACCTGCCGCTTTTCTGATGGAGCAATTGGGTGGGTTTTCTGAAAGTCTACGAATAGCCATAGCTCACAAAAATTATGAATTACTCAAACTAATTATCACTTCGTTACCCCTTGAGGAACGACTGGCTGCACTCGTTGAAGCTAAACTCTCTGATGGCGCCCCTATGTTGGCTTTCGCCACAGTTAGAATGCCATCACAATTCCATTGGATTTTGGAATTGTTGCCCGAAGAGCATCGTCTAACTGCAATTACAGCCACAGAAGGTCACCCTACGGTTTTATACTTAACAGCGGATCCTGAGGTCATAGGTACTACATTAAGCTTATTACCTGAGAAAGATCGCCTCACTGCACTTAGAACAGAGAGAAGGGGAAAAAGTGGTTTATTCCGAGGAGCTCTTCATATTGAAGTATTCAAAGTGATGTTGGCGCTCTTACCGCCGACTGATCGCTTGAATGCCGTTACTGAAAGAATATTCTCCGACCTAAATACCCTTGAAGTAACGTTGAGCAGGGATGTATTTAAAGAAATATTGAATTTGTTGCCTGAGATCGTCCCTCCTCCCCCAAACGCTGCTCACTCAGCAAAGCAGAACGAACAAATTGCAACGCTTTATAATCATATCCAGCAGTTAAAGAATCATGGCCTGGAATTATATAACCAGATTGATAATAGAAGCGTTGAGACAGCGGGTAAACAAACCATTTGCTTAGCAGTCAGTCTCGCCACTCTTGCCAACCATCTTATTAACGCGCAAACCAATGCTGAGCAACAAACTGCACAAAGAAATTTTCTGGAAGAATTGCGGCAAAATATAGATATGAAAGAACTAACACTGTTGCAACCTCTTCTAGCCAATATTGCCATTAGCGCATTTGCTTATGCGCTAGGCTTATCAAAAGAATTGGGGGCTTTAGTAGAAAACGGACTCTTCAATAGTGAACAGCTGGCCCATCTAAATGAGACTATTGTTACCAATATTGAACCGGTAGGTGGCATTTCCGCGGGCCTGCGCTTTGCCCTAACTTACAAAAATTATGAGTTGCTAAGACTTATTTTACTTTCATTATCCCCAGAAGAACGTTTGGCTGTAATCAACGAGAAAGGCAGTGAAGGCAACAGTGTTTTACATTTTGCTGCCCATGACCTAGAAGGGCTAAGAGCTGTTTTAGTGTTGCTGCCCGAGTCCAATCGCCTGGCTGCCGTTAATCAAAAGGATAACAACGGTGATTCTGTACTCCACCTTAACCCAGGGGCGTTAAAAACTATTTTAATGTCACTGCCCGAATCCGATCGCCAGGCTGCCATCAATGAAAAGAATAACAACTTCGGTTACTCTGTAATCCATCTTGCTGCCAATAATGCAGAATCGCTAACAGCTATTTTAACGTCGATACCGGAATCTGCTCGTTTAACTCTAGTTAATGAAAAAGCCAACAATGGTCGCACTGCTCTTCATTCTGCCGCCAATAAACCAGAAACGTTAGAAGCTATATTGAACTTGTTACCCGAAATGATGCCTCAGGCCAACCCAAACTACTCGGCCAAAAGGAACGAACAAATTTCAATGCTATATAGCAATATTAATCAATTAAGAAGCTACGGCCGAAAATTATATAATCCAGTTAATGATAAAAAGGCTGAAACAGAGGGTGTAAAAGCCGTTTGTTTAGCACTTAGTCTTAGTTATTTCGCCAACAAATTCATGAATACCCAAAACCATGAAGAACGACAAATCGCGCAAGAAGCATTTCAAAAAGAGCTGAAGCAAGGCATCCTCGATATGCACCACCGCGCACGTTGGAAACCTGTTCTCGCCAATATTATCATTGCGGCCACAGGCATTGGTCTGCTGGTCATTTTTGGGAAACTCTACTTAACCAAAAGCGCCTTTTTTATGCAAACCGAACGGCATAAACAAATAGATAAAATCGCCAGTCACTTTACCGCTTTGCTAACAGAAGAAGCGCCCTCGACTAATTCCACCGCCGATGAAATTGCTAGTCACTTGAACACCGCTCTGGGTAGTCCCTCCGCTTAAGAGGTTATTTTTTTATTTACACTCGCAGTAAAAAACTGCCGGGGCACTCAACTAATCAATAATTTGAGGTTTTTGTGGCTAATTTAATCACTGAAGAATTACATCATTTACTCGTCGAAAAACAACAATTAATACAAAATGGTGTTGATCTGGTACACGATTATCCAAGCCTTAAGGCACAAACCATTCAGCAAGAACTTCGTAATGAAATTGAAGTGTTGATAAAACTTGTTGGAGAGAGCTTAGAGACTTTTCGCCAAGGTTTTTTAGACCGTTGTAAACACCGTGCTGAACAAAATGCTGATTCTTGTTTAAGCCTGTTTGCAATGCCTGACGGGGAATGCAACCAACTCTATTGGCACATTGCAGAGCGTCTATTTGAGCCTAAAACCATGGGAGACCTGTTAGGCATCTTAGCTCCTAACATCACTGCTCTAGTCAGCTATGAGGTTGCTTCTGATGCCAATCAGGGTTCGTTACGCGAACGCGCCAAAAATCCGGTCTTCCATTTTGAAGAAAGAGATCTTAACAGTTTAAAGCAGGAACCATCGCGTGCTGTTTTAGGCGAATTTGCTGTTAGCGGCAATCAACTTTTTGATGTGACTAACCTCGTGCAATTCGATTTTGCCACCTATGAAAAATTCTTTGATGCCTTCCAACAGCAGTACCCAGAATTAGCCGCGGCACTTTATCAGCATAATGAAGCCTTCAAAACGCTTCAAAAGAACTTAGTGCTAGTCAGTAAAGGTCGATCACCACGAGAAGTCATTCAAGAGCTCATTCAACAGCTTCTTTTAGGCGGCGAAACCTTAACCGGGGAAACCTATGCCAGTCTCGAGGCTCAAAAAGCCGTAACCGATTTCTTTGGCTATTTGGAATCGCTTCCTAACGCCATTAAAGGAGCATTATTAGGGTTGAAAACCAAGAAAAGCTTTTCATTAAACGATGTTTGTGAACACCTAAAAAATGAAAACTGTGTCGAGCAGGCTGCATCGTATTTAAAAGATATTCTAAATAATGATGCCAATACAGTTACCCTGGATATAAAACCTCATTTGTCGCCAGAACAGTTGCAAGCGATTCAACGGCCTTATGGAAGAACGCGCCCTTTACCCGCCGCCAGTACGAATACCACCACAACGCTCCCCATACACTACATGGAAGAGGGTTTAAACCAATTAGTCATCGATGATGAACAGGCTTATTTAAATCTTATTCTTGCCTTCCCCCCAAGCTACTACTCCCTACTATTCAAACATGCGCAAATTACCTGTGAGCCAGCTTTACCGGAAGAGCTGGGTGAAATGATAGAAAATGGATTCTTTAATGAAGAACAACTGGCTGCCCTTAACCAGGCTATTGTTGACAATAGGGAGCGCTTGGGCGGTTTGTCCGAATGCCTGCACTTCGCCCTCTATAACAATTATGAATTAATAAAACTTATTTTAACGCCATTGCCTTCTAATGAACGCCTGGCGCCCTTCAAAATAAAATATCGCAAAGATGAAACGTTTTTGCACTTCTTGACGGAAGCACCAGAAGCATTAAGGACTGTTTTGCCATTGTTACCTGAGTCGGAACGCTTGGCTTTAGTCAATGAAAAAGATGCAACAGGCAACAGTACTTTACACCTTGCTGCCAATAATCCAGACGCGTTAAAAGCTATCTTAACGTCATTACCTGAAACCGACCGCCTTGTTGCAGTCAGCACAAAAAACAGTAAACACAACTCCACGCTCCATCTTGCTGCCAATAACCCAGAGGCGTTAAAAACTATTTTAGAGTCACTACCCGAATCCGATCGCCTGGCAGCAATCAACATAAAGAACAGCGACGGGGACCGTATACTCCATGTTGCCGCGGATAATCCAGAGGCGTTGAAAGTCATTTTAACTTTATTGCCCGAATCCGCCCGTTTAACTGCCGTTAAAAAGAAAAACGGGGAAGGTAACTCTAGCCTCCATTACGTTATCGATAAGCGCGAAGCATTGGAAACTATCTTGACTTTGCTCCCTGAAGATCAGCGCTGGGAAGCTGTCCAACAAAGAAACAGCAATAATGCCAGCCTTTTGCATCGACTGCTCTATTATAAAAATAATGCCTTAAGCATGGTTTTTGGCTTATTACATGAGTCACACCGCTTGGCGGCAATTCAAGAAAAAAATCGCGCAGGCAACAGCCTCCTGCAAAGGCTTTTTTCTCAACCAGAAACAATTATCAGGCTATTGACTCTACTACCTAAAACTGATCGCTTTGCAGCAATTACAGAGAAAGACGATAGGGGTAATACTCTCTTGTACAGGGTAGAGATGCAAGCCTTAGCAACTATTTTGGAGTTGTTACCAGAAACTGAGCGTCTTGCAGCACTGACCATACAAAATAAACGCGGTAAAAGTGTTCTGCATACGATGTCGATTGATAATTCACCAGTAATGACAGCTGTTCTCACCGCTGTGCCAGAAGAGAAGCGCCTGACTGCACTGAGAGATAGAGACTATGAAGGCGAGCAGAGCCTACTGCTGCGAATTGCCGATGAGCCGAAAATATTACAAGCGATCTTAACGTTATTACCTCAGACCGATCGCCTCACCGCACTTCTTGAAGAAGACAGCGAAGACAATAAAATTTTATATCAATTCGCTGATAATTCAGAGACCTTGCAGGCTATTTTAGCTTTATTATCACCGCCCGATTATGAAATTGCTGTCAGGGAAATAGACTATTATAAGCAAACGACCTTATTTAAGTTCCTGCAGGAAAAGCGACGGCTACTAAAGGATATTGGGGTAGCCCATGATTACCCAAGCCTTAAGGCAGAAACGATTCAGCAAGAACTTCACGACGAAATTGAAGTATTGGTAAAACTTCTTGGCGAGGGTTTGGAAACCTTTCGCTCAGGATTTTTAGACCGCTGCAAACGGCGAGCCGAGCAAAATGCTGGTACTTGTTTAAGCCTGTTTGCCATGCCTGATGGGGAATGCAATCAATTGTATTGGCACATTGCAGAGCGCCTGTTTGAGCCTAAAACTATGGGAGACCTGCTAGGCATCTTAGCTCCTAACATCACTACCCTAATCAGCTATGAGGTTGCTTCTGATGCCAATCAGGGTACGTTACGCGAACGCGCCAAAAATCCGGTCTTCCATTTTGAAGAGAGAGATCTTAGCAGTTTAAAGCAGGAACCATCGCGTGCGGCTTTAAGCGAGCTTGCTGTTAGCGGCAATCAACTTTTTGATGTGACTAACCTCGTGCAATTCGATTTTGCCACCCATGAAAAATTCTTTGATGCCTTCCAACAACAGTACCCAGAATTAGCCGCCGCACTTTATCAGCATAATGAAGCATTCAAAACGCTTCAAAAGAACTTAATGGTAGTCAGTAAAGGGCTATCACCACGAGAAGTCATTCAAGAACTCATTCAACAGTTTCTTTTAGGCGGTGAAACCTTAACCGGGGAAATCGAAGCCAGCCTCGAGGCTCAAAAAGCCCTAACCGATTTCTTTGGCTATTTGGAATCGCTACCTGACGCCCTGAAAGGAGCATTATTACTATTAGAAACTCAGTCAGGCACCTCATTAACCGGTGTTTGTGAACACTTAAGAAATGAAACCTGTGTCGAGCTGGCTGCATCGTATTTAAAAGATATTCTAAAGAATGAAGCCAATGCAGTTACACTGGATACCCGACCTCATTTGTCTCCAGAACAGTTGCAAGCGATTCAACGGCTTTATGGAAGAACTCATCCTTTACCGGCCGCCAGTACGAATACCACTACAACGCTGCCCATACACTACCTTGAAGAAGGTTTAAAGCAATTAGTTATTGATGATGAACAGGCTTATTTAAATCTTTTACTGGCGCTTCCCCCAAGCTACTACACGCTATTACTTAAACATGTGCAAACTTCCTGCGATCCTGACTTACCGGGGGAGTTGGGCGAAATGATGAGGAGCGGACTCTTTAATAGGGAGCAGTTCACAGCGCTTAACCACGCCATTGTTGCCAATAGGGAGCGATTTGGCGGCTTTGCCGAAAACCTGCGATTCGCCTTAAACTACAGCAATTATGAGTTATTGGGACTTGTTCTAACCTCATTGTCCCCTGAGGAGCGCCTGGCGCAATTCAAAGTAAACTATGATGGAGACGACGGGTACAAATACACTCTCCTGCATATGATGTCGGGCAAACCGGAAGCATTAGCGACTGCTTTAACCTTACTCCCGGAGTCAGATCGCCTGGCTACAATCAATGAGGAAGACAGTGAAGGTAACAGTGTGTTACATCTTGCTGTTAATAACCCAGACGCGTTAAACGCTATTTTAACCTCACTGCCCAAATCGGCTCGCCTGAAGGCCATCAACAAAAAAAACAGCGCAGGCAACTCTGTGCTCCATGTCGCTATTAATAGTCCCCGGGCATTGCAAACTATTTTGGATGCACTTTCTCCAGAAGAACAAGCTGTCGTCAAGGAAGAAGAACTTTATAAGCGGATGGCCTTAGTTAATCTCCTCCAGGAAAAGCGAGCGTTATTACAGGATTTGGGGATAGCCCATGATTACCCAAGCCTCAGGGCGGAAGTGATCGAGCAGGAACTTCACATCCAAATTGAATCATTGCTACAAATTCTACCTCATTGCAAGGATTTAGAAGCCTTTCGCCAGGTATTTTTAGTTTGGTGTAAATCCCGTGCTGAAGAAAATGCAGGGACTTGTCTAAGCTTGTTTGCAATGCCAGATGGAGAGTGTAATCAACTCTATTGGCAAATTGCCGAACTTTTATTTAAGCCCAAGACCATGGGAGACCTGTTAGGCATATTAGCCCCTCACGTTACCACGCTGGTCAACTATGAGGTTAATTCCGATGCTAGTCAGGATTCATTGCGTGAGCGCACGAGAAATCCTCTCTTTCGTTTCCAAGAAAAAAGTCTGGCCTGTTTAGAGCAGACTCCCTCCCGTGCTGCCTTGCGCGAATTGGCTGTTAGCGGCAGTCAACTCTTTGAGGTGGCCAATCTCATACAATTTGATTTTGCCACCCATGAAAAATTCTTTAATGCCTTCCAAACGCAATACCCAAACTTAGCCGAAGCACTTTATCAACACAATGATGCCTTCAAAACACTGCAAAAAAACCTGGTGCTAGTCAGCAAGGGCCAGACACCTCGTGAAGTCATTAATGAGTTCATTCAGCAGCTTCTTTTGGGAGGTGAAACCCTAACAGGAGAGCCCTTTGCCAGTATCGATACACAAAAAGCAGTGACTGATTTTTTTGGCTATCTGGAATCGCTTCCAAACACGCTGAAGGAAGCATTATTAACGTTGCAAACCAAGGAAGTTGCTCTTTTTTCGTTAAATAATGTTTGTGAACATTTAAGAAGAGAAAACTGTGTCGAGCTCGCTGCATCCTATTTAAAAGATATTCTAAAGAATGAAGCCAATGCAGCTGCACTGGATACCCGACCTCATTTGTCGCCAGAACAGTTGCAAGCGACTCAACGGCTTTATGGGAGAACACGCCCTTTACCTGCCGCCGGTACGAATACAACCACGACGCTACCCACATACTACCTTGAAGACAATTTAAAACAATTAGTGATTAATGACGAACAGGCTTATTTAAATCTTCTTCTTGCCTTTCCTCCCAGCTACTACACGCTACTATTCAAGCATGCACAAATTTCATGCGAACCAGCTTTACCAGTCGAGCTCGGTGACATGATAGAAAATGGCCTCTTTAATAACGAGCAACTAACCGCCCTTAATCAAGCCATTGTTGACAATAGGGAGCGATTGGGCGGCTTTTTCGAATGCATGCAATTCGCCCTAAATTACAACAATTATGAGTTAGCGAAATGGGTTCTAACCTCATTGCCCCCAGAACAGCGTGTAGCGCGACTCACAGAAAAAGATGAGGTCGAAAACACACTTCTGCATGCGATAGCCAAACTACCCGAAATCTTAACGATTGCTTTAACCTTGTTACCCGAATCAGAGCGCTTGGCTATAATCAATGGCAAAGGCAGTAAAGGCAAGAGTGTTTTACAGCTTGCTGCCAAAAACCCCCAGGCATTAAAAGCGATTTTAATGTCGCTTCCTGAGTCAGACCGCCTCGCTGCTGTTAATGAAAAGAATAGTAATGGCGATTCAACACTCCATCTTGCCGCCCATAACCCAAAATCCTTAGAGACTATTCTAACCGCCTTACCTGCCATTCAACGCTGGGATGCAATCAACGAAGAAAATGGCAAGTACATCAATTTGTTGCGTCAAATTGCTAACAAGACAGACACTTTAGCGATGGTTTTTGGCCTTTTGCACGAATCACATCGCTCGCTGGCGAATAAAGTCAATAACCTCCTGATCGGGACTATCTATTCTTCCGAAACCTTAACCATCCTATTGGCCTTAATACCCGAAACCGAGCGCTTAGCAGCACTTAAAGACGATAGAGGCAATATTATCCTGCCTGATTTATACGCACGATACAGCACTAATTGGACAGATATTTTACCGTTATTGCCGAATAGTGACCTCCTTGAATTCTTTACTACAAAGGGAGGCGATTATCAAAATATCCTCGAGCGAATAACTACAGAAGAAGAATTTGTCACCCTATTGGATTTATTACCAGAAGCAGTACCCTTAACCAGCTCAGCTTATTCTGCTAAAAAGAATGCACAAATTTCACTGCTGTATAGCCATATTAACCAATTAAGAAGCTACGGCGGAGAATTATATGATCATCTTATTGACAAAGAGGCCGAGAAAGAAGGTAAAAAAGCCATTGTTTTAGCACTCAATCTCAATCATTTTGCCAACAAATTTCTTTATGCGCAAAATAACGAGGAACGACAAGTCGCCAAAATGGCGTTTGAAAAAGAACTGCGAAAAGGCATGCTCGATATGCAACACCGGGCACTTTGGAAGCCTATTCTCGCTAACATCGTCCTTGCTGCTACAGGCCTTGGCTTGTTGATGATTGTAGGGAAAGTCTGTTTAACCGGAAGCGCTTTTTTTATGCAAACCGAACGCCATAAGCAAATCGATAAAATCGCCAGTACTTTTACTGCATTAGAGATAGAAGAGGAAACGCCGTTGGTGAGTGCTTCCATTTAAGCCCATCACTAAAAATCCCTCTTCAATCATCACTCCGAACAAAGAGAAAATCTCCTGGGTCTTCAGGAGATTCTCCCGCTACGTTCAAGAGGATGATGTAGAGGGAAACCCAGGATGACACATGGAATACGCATCAATAAATCGGATACATCATTATTTGCAATCACCGGGCCTCACAGAGGCCCGGCCTAATTCAGCGCCGTTTTTATCATCATAAATAGCAGAAAAAATGATCCCTTGCATAACGTAACGACTTAAATCTTTGTCGCTGCAAATTTCTTTTATTAATTGGGGTTTGATATTGTCGTTAAAGTAATTCAGATCAATCTCTGCTTTATCGGCCTTCAGTAACCGATAGCGGTAGGTAATTGTTTTGTTATCAAATGAAATCGCGTAAATTTCGGTGTCGGAGTCAATTTTACTCGGTAAGGCTTTCTTTAACTGAGTGACTTCCATTTTTATTTTATCGGACAAGCTAGCCCTAAAGAATAAATTGGCTAATAAAACCGCTTTCAAAACGAGTAGAACAGCACCCAGGATTACTGCCAGTTTGGCAAGCCATCGCCAGAGTCTACGCCCCTTGTATGTATTACTACTTCGCCAAATTGCAACATAAATTAAAGGGAAATAAATAAAAGGAAAAATAAGATAGAGATAAAAAAACCATTCCATAGAAGAGGTTGTTGCCAATTGAAAGTAGTATTTTTCGATTACCTTCCCTATGCCATTATAAATAATCGCAGGGATTACTCCAAAAACCCAATAGGTAATAACCAGCCGACGATTCCCTTTTAATAAATCCCACATCGTTTAAAGCCCCTGGGGTTCATTGATTTGTTGTAGCCAAAATCGATATCATTTTCATAGCAAGCCGGGTCTTATTGCTCCAGCATTTCGATCATTAAATGATTCACTTCCACTTCGTTGTGAAAAGCATTTTCTACCATTTCTCGCGAGTACTCTTTTTGGCTTGGCAGCATGATGAAAACCTCGCGTCGAGGATTATAGAGGGCGTGTATTACGCCATACTCAAAGGTATTTATGGTAGTATCGGCTTGTGGAGAACATTTATGTTTTAGCCACTTTTTAAAGTTTTCATGCTCAGTCATTATCTTTTCCTTGAATTAGAGCTACAAACTAAATATAGAATAAAGGCAAGCAGTTGGCACTTGAAGTCATCTGTGATAAAAAGTTTGTCGATTAATGTTGTTTCCAATTTTATTAAGGGAAAAAAATGAAACCGGCTATTTCAATGTACAATGCTTCAGTCCCCGTTTTTAAACAATTACTGAATTCATTAAATACCATTTTAGATAAGGCCCAAACCCATCTGGTCAGTGGTGAAATAGCAGCTGATTCCCTGCTGCAGGCAAACCTGTTCCCGGATATGTTTAATTTTACCCGCCAAATCCAAATCGCAACTGATTTTGCCAAGGGAGTTGTTGCCCGCTTAGCGGGTGTGGAAGTGCCTGTTTATGATGATAATGAAGATAGCTTTGAAGCCTTACAGGCACGCATTGAAAAAACACTGAAATTTATCGCTGCTATTAAACCTGAACAGCTTAATGGTAGTGAGGAAAAAGAAATCACCATTCGCCCTGGCACCCCTAAAGAAAGAACCTTTAACGGCCAAACCTATCTCTTACACTACGGCCTGCCGCAATTTTTCTTTCACGTAACCACCGCCTATGGCATCTTGAGAAATCAGGGTGTTGAGATAGGAAAAATGGATTACATGGGAAGAATTCCCTAGTCCCGGTTTATTTATAGTCACCGGCTAATGAAAGATAGATTGGTTGGCAGATGAAGTTGTCTTCAACGAAATCCTTGTGTCAGGATTTATTCCTTTTGCTGGTTTTTGCAGGTTGGGCGCCTCGCCCAACAGCGCCTGCTCATCACAGATCGGGGCAAGGGCGCGACCTGTGATGAGCAGGGGGTCTGATATCACCATAACGCAATCCCCAGGCAATCGCTTCGGCCATGTTTTTACAGTCGAGTTTTTGGAAAATTTTGTCAGGGTGGGTTCTGGAATGCCACCTTGCAAGCATGTTCTGCAAGCATTACAGAACCCTTGCATCTCACACCATAATCCATTGTTCCTTTTATTTTTTAGTCAGTTACCTACTCGCGTCAGCTATCAATTTTACGCCAGAAACAACCGTGGAAAACCGCAGAGAAGAACTTTTTTCAAGCCGCTTTCACACGCACTTTCCTCGAACAGCATTTATAGATAAAGTGTTGATATCCTTTTTTCACCGAATCAGTGAAGAATCTCCCCGGAATTAGGAGAGCTCCCACTGCGTTTGAGATAACGCCGGAGTGAGTTACAAGTCTATGTACCATTTTTATCGCACCTTTTTAATCACAGTAATTTGGCTTTCCCTATTGACCGTACCTTATATGGTTGTTGCTTATGCCTGTTATGCAGGCTTATGCGGTGGCTCCGCAGCAACAGAAATTAGAAACGAGCATCCGCACTCTATTTCAATCATCGGCTATTCGATCTGGCTCTACCCACTGATCGCTCTTTATGCGCTCTATCACTCTCGCAAATTGGCTGAAAATGCTTATCGTTCTACAGCTATCTTATGGCTTCCTTTACTTTGCCTGCTTCCTTTTATTGGCGTGATGTATAAAACCAAAGAGATAGAGGCTCAAAAGAAACAGCAGAGAGAAGCTTACTATCGTGCCCAACCTAACGATTTCGTCTGCGCTCCGGGGAAATTTATCCGTTTTGATCCCTTACAACCTGAACACACCTATTTTTTTACGGGAACCCCCGATGGGAAAGGGTCAACTGTCTCTTATTTTTATAAAACTGACGAGTTAAACGCGTTTTTAAAAAACAACAAGATAGATGGTTCGCAATGTAAAAATCAAAAAGGAATTCCATTCAGCAATTTTATCAAACCCTAAAGCGTGGGGCTCAGCAGGATACCCTGCATAAAGGATGTCAGGTAAATAAACCCCTGGTTTTTTGCTTATACTTCCAATTAGACTTAAGTTTTTGTTACCGTTAACCCTAGCGTTCGGGCAGAGACGGCGCATAGCGCATCCCAAGCCCGAACGCTATGGGTTAGTAATTTAGACCATTTAAACTGCCCTTGCCCTCAGGTCATTATGAAAAATAATACACAGCAATCACTCACTCAATTTATCGTTAGTCTTTTAAAGCCTTATAAAAGTTATCTGGCCATTTTTGCCTTTGTCGCCCTCGTTTGGGCAATAACAAATACCCTGCTGCCTTATATTCTTAAAATCATTATTGATAAGGCAGTGGCAACGGCTGGCGATCGCTCATCCTTTGCTCTAATTCAACCTTACATTTTTTTATATATCGCGGTATGGATAGGCCTATGCCTTGATATGCGCCTTTTGGACTGGGTCAAAATGAAGTTGTTCCCCAATCTTCGCCAGGACACCATGGAAAAGATGTTTGCCTACTTAAACCAGCATTCTCACCAATATTTCCAAAACAATTTTGCTGGTAGTTTAATTAATAAAATTTCCGATATGCAGGGTGGAATTATTGAAATTCTTACTACTCTCGATGATATGTATGCCCAATTATTAGGCCTTATCATCGCTATCACTACCTTACTGCTAATTCATCCTGTCTTTGCCTTCATTTTGATTGCCTGGGTTATCAGTTTTCTACTCATCACTTTTTTATTTTTAAAACCGATTGAAAATCTTTCCCATGTCTTTGCCGAAGCACGTAGTTCTGTAGTCGGTAAAATGGTAGATAGCATCAGTAATATTGTGAATATTCGGTTGTTCGCCAAACATGCTTATGAAAACTGTTATATCAGCAGAGCCATTGTTGACACCGTACAAAAAGACAGGAAGATGCAGGCGAAGATCATCCACATGAGAATTTATTGGGATATCAGTATCGTTGCCTTATTAGGCTTCAATCTTTGGTTATTAGGGCGGATGTACAGCCAAAATCTGGTAACGGTAGGCGATTTTAGTTTTATTATTAGCTTATCCATCAGTATATTATGGAATCTCTGGTTTATTGCCGGTCAATTCGTTGCCTTTTCCGAGCAAATCGGTAAATGCAAGCAGGCCCTTTCTATCATTAATGCCGTTCATGACATTGTAGACGTTAAGGATGCAAAACCCCTGGTTGTTCATCAGGGTGAAATCCAATTTGAAAATGTCAGCTTTCATTATGATAAAGGATCGCGTCTTTTTAAAAATAAGACGATTGTGCTTCATCCTAGTGAAAAGGTAGGCCTTGTTGGTTTTTCAGGAAGCGGCAAAAGTACTTTTGTAAACCTCATTTTAAGACTATTTGCGGTTGAATCCGGCCGGATAACTATTGATCAGCAAAATATTAGTGAGGTCACGCAAGAGTCATTACGAGAAAACATTGCGTTAATACCTCAGGATATTTCTTTATTTCACCGTAGCTTAATGGAAAATATTCGCTACGGACGTTCGGATGCCAGTGATGACGAGGTCATTAGCGCCTCTGAAAAAGCCCATTGCCATGAATTTATTAGCCAGCTTTATGAAGGGTATCAATCGATGGTGGGAGAGCGGGGCATCAAATTATCCGGCGGGCAACGCCAGCGCATTGCGATTGCAAGAGCAATATTAAAAAATGCACCCATTCTCATTTTAGATGAGGCCACTTCAGCACTTGATTCGGTAACCGAAAAATACATTCAGGATGCCTTACACCGTTTGATGCAAGGAAAAACGACCCTTGTTATTGCTCATCGCTTATCCACTCTCTCTGCAATGGATAGAATCCTGGTCTTTGATAATGGCCAGATTATTGAAGATGGAACTCATCAAGAGTTAATCGGGCTAAAAGGACATTATGCCAAAATGTGGCAAATGCAGGCCGGGGGGTTTTTACCAGAAGAACCGCTAGGGTAATCACCAATAACGCCAGAGCCCCCCTCGATGAGGGGAGTTTTTGGACAAAAATTATGAATTGGTAGGGCCAAGACCGCTACTAAGGTTCTGCTGTTGTTCATCTTCATCAGGGTCTTGAACTGCAACAAACGGTGCAATAAAACCTGACTGGTTCAATGCTTTTGTTGGCGCGCTAGAAACATCTTGGAAGAAATTACTTTTTCTTTGAAAAGTATCAGAAAGAGAAATTCCAATAACAACTAAAACGCTCGAAATCGTAGCAAGAAAACTATAAAAAGCAGATTTAATTTGCGCATCGCTTTCGATAGCGTCTTTATGCATTGAACATACAAGATTTATTTTTCGCTCAAAATTCGCAAACTCTTTGATTTGCGCCTCAGGGGACAATGTAAAATGCTGGTCAACGATTGCTGTTAATTTAACAAAAGCACTCTCTAATTCTTGCAGATATGGATTTGCCCCAGCTTTTAATTGTTGGATGCTTGCATCGATTAAATGTAATTTATCTCGCGCAACTTGCTCAGGATTAATTAAGTTATTTCTCAAGTACATCTCTAGAGCCATATTTAAAGCATGAAAGGCCTGGTATTCTTCTGGTTCATCCGCGAAGCTTATTTCACGTTTAAATGAGTCTAGAATCTTTCCAAGCTCCGGATGTATTTTAATTCCACTAACTGCCGGCTTAATAATGCTATCCATATGCGCCAAATATTTATCAGGCTCATAAGTAGATTTCTCGAGGGACTCTCTAAGTATTGCAACTGATATCGCAGTTAACTCTTTTTGATTCACTGCATTATCAGGATTCTTCAAATACTTTATCAGCGATGCTCTGAACTGTTGGGTCAATTCTTTAGACATAATTTACAGTTATTAATTTATTTAAAAATAAGCATAGCAAGTGAATATTAAGACAATGTTAAGAAAAGACCAGTTTGCCACTTAAAAGGACTGCATGTGGATAAAAATTTGGCGCGATCCCCGCAATACGTCTGTTTGCACAGGACTCTTGCGGGGGTAGCAGAAAAATGAGATTAATTTTCCTGAAATTTGGTTATCAACCATTTTTGAGAGGAATCACTATCCTTAGGCACGGGTTCTACAACAATCGTTTGGACTAACGGCGGGTTAAAGGGACCGCTCGAAGTAGCCCATTGATAAGTAATTTGAAATTGCCAGACATTCTTAGCTTTTGACGTCTCTTTAATTTCATAAGAAGTAATCCAGGGACTGGATGTCCCAGATACCCAATAAGGCCAATTGTCTTTGTAGTTATTTTTTAGGGGCGGAGAAAACAACATAAATTGCACAGCACCATTGCGATCTTTATTGGCCTTGGCAAATAAAGCAGCGACGTTAGCTGGGCTATCAGGTGCCAAAGCTTTTTCCAGCATTGCAATGCGAGCAGCATCGGACTCCGACTGCGAAACGGCCTCGGCAGCATTAACTGGGAAACAAGAAGCTAGAATAACCGTGCAGAAAAAAATGAAGGGCAATTTTGAGGTTTTCATAACGATCCCAGGCAAAAACATTCAAATTGTCCACCGAGTTTATCCGTTTAATGATGGCTATTCTACCGATATTTCTGTATTAATTACGGGATTATGATCAAGGTGCTGCAATCCTTCGCATTACCTCAACTGCAGTGGGAAATCGCTGGAGATTGAACCCTGCACTAGTTTTCTAGCTTATGCCCAAGAGGTAGTATTTTTCATCATTTTCCCGTAAAATTCCCAGCCATTGGATTGAATGGGGCATTTACTGTTCCTACAGGACGTAGGCATGCCATTGCAAAATAATTAACCTATTATTGGAGTTCATGATGACAAAACTTGTTCAGCCTATTTTTGAGGAAAAAGACCAGGAATTACTTCAATCCACAAAACATCGTTTTTTTACTATGTTTACTCCTATCCAAGGATATAAAGATCAAAGTGGTAAAAAAGTAAAAGAGTCTGATTTCCTTGCATACCTGGCAAATCCAGTTATTGATACTTATTTAGAGCCTCTCTTCGCACTTGACGCTGCAATTCATCTTGCAAATGCTATTGTCTCTTTAGCTAAAGGATTTTATACCTGGTCACTTAATCAGCAAAAAACAAAAGAGCTCGTCGATAGAGATTCCGCAAGAGAATTTAGTGAAGCGTGGTCAAGCACATCGCATGCAGGGTCAATGATGATAGCTCAAACTTTAAATACCCTTTTCAGCATCATTAGCCTCTTTACTCGTCCAGTAGCCTCTCTTGTTCAAGAAGTTATTGACGATACGTCTTCCTACTCACCTCGTTACTCATCATAAAAAAAACCCGGATGCTATTCACTGCATCCGGGATATCCCCCTTGCTCATCGATCCGTTGTTTCGGACGCCGCTACAACCGTTTTACAATAAATCCAGAACCAGGATAATCCTTAACAGTTACTTGGATTTCTTAAGGCATTTTTCAAGCACTTTATTAGCTTGTACAGCATTGCGGAGATCTCTGGATTTAACCGCTGCGAGCAAATATTCCGATATGATACGTATCGGCTTAATGACTCCTACCATCTGCTTCAAGGCTGCCATCGTAGCCGGCGAAGCATTCTTCGCATAGATTTGAAACAGGTGATCGAGTACCGAATACTCTTGCTTGCAATAGCGCGCTACACTACAAAAGAACAGCCAGATATCTCTTGCCTGTGCTTGCGCGAGGCTCATTACTGCCACAGGATTTTCTTCCAAATCAATCAAGAAGACCGTGTCGTTTTGCAAAGTCATATCGCGTAAAGAAGGCCGGCCATGACATAAATTAGCCTGGTGTAAATGGGCAAGTGAAGACATTGCTTTTTCAAACAAAGCAACTCGTTCTTCGCGATCGGTGAGTTGCTCTGCTAACTGCTGTAAATTTAAACCAACATCACTGGTAATAATGTAACCGGACGTTGATGCTAAAACCTCCGGTACTGGCAAGCCTTTTGTAGCAAATAAACGCAGGCGCTCTGCTTCCTGGACCAGACTATCCGATTTATCTGTCACCACTGTAGGATAAAAAGTAGCGATGGGAATTAGGTAAGTTAGCAGCGAGGCCAATCGGTGCCACTTCGTTTTTTTAGAGGGTGGACGGCGTTTTATCCAGATGGTTTGACCTTCCACGTCGATACGACTTAACAATTCTGAAGGATGCTTTTTTATATACTCATCCGCTATTTGAAGAACTTGCATTGTTGACTGCATTTTTTTACACCAATATAACTGGCGAGTACTATATTTAATAGTCACTAAATTTGCAAATAAACTCTTGGTATCCACAACTGCATCAGAGAAATCTTTCTTGGGGTCTTCACCTCGAATTTTAACCGCCGGTTTTCCACCCTTATTTATCGTCATTTTTTTAAGAAAAATAGCTCGCGATTTATTCTTTATTCATGAAAAAGAAAATTATGTCATCCAATGAATCCTTTGTTAGGCAGGGAAATCCCGACCTATTTTGCACAAACGAGTTTTAGGGCTATAGGCTTTTAATTTGCCGATTTAATCCAAGGCGGGAACCACCAGATTCCCGTCTGCCGAAAAGGATAAACGTTGTCTTCCTGCGCAATGTGGCCAGTAGATAAGTTGGGCGCATCGCCCAACACCATGATGCCTAGGATAAACAGCCTCTATTTTTTTGCCATGGATGCGAAGAAGGCCTCGGCCCGCTTCCCAATTTCATGCTGGGTCAAATCTTCTTTATGTGTCGCGATCATCCAGGAATAACCAAAAGGATCTTTAAGATGCCCGGCACGATCCCCCCAAAACATATCGGTTACTGGCATGGTCTCCTTGCCCCCGGCAATAACAGCCTGCTTGAAGAATTCATCCACATTAGTGACGTAAAGAAAGAGTCCTACTGGTGAGTTACCCAGTGTTTCGGCACTTTTTGCACAATTTTCCCCACCATTCATCTCATCACCCATCATAATAATCGAATTACCGATTTTAATTGTGGCATGCATAATTCCTTTTCCGTCAGGATTAGGAAAAAGATCAACAATTTGGGCATTAAATGCTTTTTTGTAGAATTCAATGGCTTTTTGACTGTCTTTAAAAGTGAGGGTTGGTGTAACCGTATGAAATCCCTCTGGAACTGCCTGGGTCATGTTTCTTCTCCTTCCGTTTTTATAAAATTCCGGGCCAACGTTGTACGTTCGCCTAAACGCTTAATCTGATAAACAAAATAGCTTAAAACATGAAGAATACAAAGTCTTGATGCTCTCATCCTGCCAACAATTAGCGCCCCGCTTGCTTCCAAATCCAGATTAACTCCTGTTGCTATTCATTAAAAACTCCGCAGTGAACCAATAAACAAGGTTATCCGGCTCCTACCTTACCTGATTTTAATTTTTTAAAAAGATTACCTATACTCCAATAACTAACCCCATTGGAGGAACTGTAATGGAATGCACCTGCAACAAATGCGGAATGGGTGTAAAAGGCTTAACCTGCAGTAAATGCAATACGTCCTTGGTTAAGGATACAATTAACAAAGATAACCATAAAATACAGGTGGCAAAATGCCCGAAAGGCTGTGGCATGATTAAATCACCCGTCTGCTGTGGCCAAGACATGACTTGCTCAAGCTAAGCGCCAGATGAGACTCTTGCTGGCGAATAAATGGATTGCTGCCAGGGTGGCCTAAAAATTTTTAGGCCTCTTTTGGCATAGCCTCCATATCGGTATAAAGGGTCCCAGCACATACCTGCGACAACACTTGCCTAAATTAGGCTGTTTAGCAAGGTTGCTAGTGAATTGCTAAAGCAATATTAACGGATCTATAAGAAAATTGGCGTCCCAGCCTCATAAAATACTTTGTTGTTCTCCTGATTCACGCCATTACGTGCGCAAGTCACCTAATAATTTGCCAAAAATATTAACTATGAAAAACATTTCTTTGATACCATTATTTCTCAAATTCTTGACTTAACCAGAGAAGGCCAATGAGCAAATTTTTTAAACGTACCAAACTACAATTAGTTGGTGATGTTACTGTTGGCGCTATTGGCGGTGCAAAAAATGGTTTTTTTGGCAGCCTTTTGTTGGCCGCCGGAAACCATATGGCTACTGTTGAATCACTCAGTACCCTGGCTGGGGCATGTGCCCTTGGGGGAGCACTAACGATCATTCCAGCGATGATCGCCCACAACTGGTTATTTGCTAATAAGAAAAGTGATACGTCTTTTCTTATGCAGATAGCAACAGTGGGCTTCAGAGGAAGCTTTGCTTTTATTTCAGGTTGTACCGGAGCAGCTATTTTAGGATTGGCTATTATGCCTACCGGGCTAACCTCCCTTACAGCGTCGTTAACGTTTAGTTTACTTGTCTTAATGACTCGGATGATTGTGGAAGCGACTGCTCCAGCTCTACAGTCCCAAACAAATAAAAATACAGCTATGAGCATTGCTTATTAACTATTTTTCTTTGTCGGGTACGCGTGTTTTATTATAAGGAGGCCTTGCGAATTCCCTAGCCCCCTCTCTTCTTACTAACGGATTTCTGAAAGAAACTTGCCATTCCTCCACAGCAGGGTAATATAAATGTTAGGGAATTGACTGAGGGAATAAAGATGCCAACTATTAAAGCCAATGGTATCGATATTTATTATGAGTCACATGGTAAAGGCGAACCATTGGTCTTGATTGCCGGTTATACCGGAGATCATACGTTTTGGCGCTTGATAGTGGATGAATTGGCAGAGCAGTTCCAGGTTATTATCTTTGATAACCGCGGCGTAGGCCAAACAAAAGATAGGGGTTTATCCTTTACCCTGGATACGATGGTAGAAGATACCATCGCCCTAATACAACAATTAGGCCTTGTACGACCGCATATTATAGGACAATCAATGGGTGGAGCGATTGCCCAGGGCATTGCCAGAAGACATGCCGACAAGATCAACAAGTTAGTCATTCTTAATTCAACATCCCAATTTACTCGCCGTTCAATGATGGCAGTCGAAACCTTCTTACATTTTCAGCAAGAAAATCTATCTTTGGATTCGTTTGCAGAAAGCTGTATGACCTGGTTTTTTTCGAGTACCTATCTGAGTCAACCGGAAAATATTGCCGCGTTTAAAGAACTGTTGAAAAATAATCCCTATCCTCAATCTCTTGCAGATCAGAAACGTCAATTTGAAGTTTTATTATCATTTGATTCCAGTAAATGGCTACACGAAATAATCTCCCCCACTCTGGTTATTGCCGCAAAGGACGATATCATCACGCTGCCTACGGAGGGTGAGTTCCTGGCAAAGGGGATAGCGAAGGCACAATTTAACCTGATACCTGGCGGCCATTCCAGCCCGGTAGAGCAAGTCCAGGAAATGAACAGGATTCTAATTAAATTTTTAACCTCTTAGGTCAAGCTACACGTTCGATGAATCCTCTTTTTGTCCAGGGCAAAGATTATGGTCTTTGAGTGCTTTGACAATCGCATAATTAATTTCGCTTGAAACGACCCGTTTTAAGTCGACATTTTTAATGAAATACCACAAATCAATAACAACATATAAAATACTATGCGACGGCGTTAATTCAAAGAGCACCACAGGCTGATGGGGAGGCTCCTGGATAACATTAGGATTGTTCTTGACTACCTCAAGTAAAAGTTGCTTGGCTAGCTCAAAATCACTGTTACTATCAAGAATAATCTGGCTATTCATGCGACACATTTTATTGTTATGGTAGGTATAATTGGTAAAGGATTTATTAATCAGACTCGAATTGGGAATAATGACATCAGCATGGGTTAAAGTCGTTATTTGTGTGGATAATAAACGTATTTTTTTTATGTAACCTTCCGTGTCATCAATGATGACCAGATCACCCGGTGTAACTGGTTTACGCATTAGCAAAATGATGCCGCTGACAAAATCACTGACAAGATATTGTAAACCAAAACCCATTCCAATAGATAAGGCACCCGCAATGACGGCAAGGCTCATGAAATTAACACCAGCCATTAGCAGGCCCGATATAACAGCAATGACAAAAACAATATAAGTAATAAGCGTTGCAATCGTATCCTGGCGATATAATTCACCTTTAAATGCGCTACGGCGTGCCACATAAGTGGACAAGGCCCTACCCAACATAATCAGTATACAGAATAGAATGGCGCCTCTTACTATTCGTTTTGGCCAGATGGAAATATCAGCAATAGTGAAGCCATTAAAGTAAAGTGCTTTACCCGTATCAATGTAATATTGTGAAACGCCCCATATCTTCATAAAAATGAAGAGCATAAATAAAATGAAGCCCGCATTCAGAATCATTCTTATAGTGAATAGTTCAATGAGTTTTTTGTGGGGCTTTAACCCCATCCAGGCATGAATTTTTTGCGAAAGAGGTTGTTCAGGAGCACTTAATAAAAAATAGACCTTTCCAAATAATTGCGTCACCTTCCAGGTGACCCATATCAACAAGATGCTGGCAAAGACGTTGGGGAAAAAATGAATGGCAAAATTAATATAGCCTAGCCAAGCCATAACAATAGTAAATAAGCTCATACCGGCTAATAAAATTTTAGCCAATTTAGCTTTAAGAGAAGAGATTGTTTTAAAAAAAGGAGGCCGCAAAATAAGCCATCCTAACCAACAGGCAGCCAGGCTAAGCAAGGTAATGAAAAGAGTAATGCGTAGCTCTAAAAGTTGAGGGGGAACCCATTGCCCCCGTATTAAAATGGCGCCTATAGCCCCGCAAAGCAGTAAAGTCATCAGAACAGTATAGCGTTTCAGTAAAACCGCTCTTAGACTGTCCGTCATATAGCTTAAATAATTTGCGCCTATAAGTAGAACGAATCTTAACAGGGCAATAGCAAGCAGATAGTAGAATAATGCATTGAATAATAAAATAACGCCTGGATACGGTACCACTCCCGCCAAAACCCAATGAAGATATAAATTAGCTAGCAAGACAGGAAAAAGGAACGATAACGGCCATTGAAGGATAGGAATTACCTCTTTGATAAAAAATGGTTTTTTAATATTATTCCTGATAAAATTAATGCTAACTAAAACAAAAAAAATGCCGCCCAGCAAGATACTAATCAATACGACAAGATGGGTACTATTCAACTGTTGAATGCCACTATACTGATAGAACGTTTGCTCATTGAGCGGGAGTGTGAAAAATTGGCTATCAATTTTCTCCCAAATCGGCGATGTTCTGGTTAGAAGGTTGGATAAGCGGGTTTTAGACATTCTGGTATTAATTTCATTAATTACCTCCTGAGCCCTATAATCAAAAAAAATACATTCTGCAGTTAGTTTTTCATTGAGACTTCTCTGGTTAATTAAATATTGATAGCGCGTATCTTTTTCTTGCTTTAAAACCGTCAATACGGAGTTATTTTTCAGCATCCCATCAATTTTTTGTAATTCTGATTTTCCTTTTGATATGCACTGATTAGCGTGCTCTTTGAGTACATTAATCGTTTTGACCGCCTCGTATAACTCACTATAATTCACCTTCGTTGCCAATTCGCGATTTATCTCTTCAAGCTGGGTAAGAGCCTGGGGTGCATTAAAGCCGATGTTAGACTGAAATTGCGATTCGGCCGCATGGGCAGCAGATAAGAGTAATAAAACAAAAAGCAGAATAAATACCGTTATTCTATATATTGGCATTGCTGCTTACTCCAACTCACCTATAAGCTCGCGGGTTACAACAAAAATCTGTTGCCATTGCAAACAAAGTGAAGCAAACCAGTCCCTGTTTCTAACAAAGTATCGCTTTGGGTTGCTTCAAGGCTCACCATGACGACAGTTACATACCCTGTGAACGCTTACACCCGCCGTTAAGATCTTATTGTAATAATAGCAGTTAGAAATATAGATAAAGCAAAAACTTAGGATTTGAAGGTTAATCGTTCATTGAGAGAGATTAAACGTTAAAGGACACACAAACAGGCAAAATACCGACTAAACCGTTTTCTCCATCATCCTCGTGAATAGAAAATAAAAACCCTCACAATGAGGGTTTCTAAGATAAAACTCTAGTTTTTATGCCTCTCTTATAGGCCAATGCTCTTTGGTGGACAGATATAGGCATTACCCATATTGGTAACATTGGTTTGGGACATATGGCCACTCATGTTACCGTCAAAACCACTCATTGAACCGGTATTTCCGGCACGATTGGTAATGATTTGAATATAGTTGGCTCCCAAACGGCTTGCCTTATTTTTCAAATCATTCATTGCACCTTCTTCAAGATTTTTATTGGACGTCCAATCCCCGGTGAAGAAATTACCTTGATTTCCAACCACCTGCCCTACGTATTTACACCCTTTAGGCGCTGCATTGGGTGATGCAATGACACGTGCCGCTTGTGGCTCCAGTTTTATAGATGCACAAGCACTCATCAGTACAGAAACCGCAATAATAGAGCTCATTTTTTTCATTTAGAACGCCCTCACAAGGTTAAATGAAGGACAATTCTAAATACAAATAAAATTCAAATCAACTTGTTCAATTGAAGATTATTCCGCCCGTATAAAAGCCAAGGCCCCGTTTTAATGCTAAAGCAAAATGTTCTCTCTTTACTCCATTTTTAAACCTCTTTGTGGTTCCACTTCTTCGTGACCTTTTATCGCGTTCAATTGGCTTTTCATGTTTTGGACTGTTCCAGCGGCAGTGAAGACTGGTTTACAGTCAAGAGCCCTGCAAATATCATTAATTAACCCTTTAAAGCCCGAAGTAACGGGTACTTTTGTTTCCAGCTCTCTCGCGGATGTTAAATGCCCTGCTATCTTATCTTTATGATTTTTTATAATCTCTTCGGGTGTAGTTACCGCCACTCCTGCCCCGGTTGCGGAAGGTGCAGTTAAAGCGGCCAGAGTCGTTTTAATTTCCCTACTCAACGAATCACACAGACTATTTACAACTTGTTTCTCTGCCGACGAAAGTTTTGGATCGTTGTTGGTTTTTTCTTTATAAGATTTAATTTCTTCGAGCTGATCTAAGTATTTATTAAGAACATCCGGTTTTACTTTATTCGTTTGTAATGAGGCGAATATCTGGTTGGCATACCGTTGTTCACTTTCCAGGATAGGTATCTCTTTTTCAGAGATAGGTCTTCCTGCATCGATCATCGTTTTATAGGATTCTGCTGTTTGTAAAATAGTTTCTAAAAAGCGTTTTTCGTTTGGATCCTCGGCTGTAACACCTTTGGTTTTTAAAATCGAAATAAGCTCTTTTAATCCCTCTCGAGTTGTATTTGCTGCAATCACAAACGAGGAAATTTCATTTTGTTCATCTGCAAATTGATTGAATCGATCCAAGGTTCCATTAAGTTGCTCTTTAGCTCTAAGCCTGTTATTTAATTCTACCTGGCTCTGTGCCATTTGCAGTTTGTATTCCGTTCTGGGTATCGCTCCTCTCTGCAATAAATCATCGAGTCCCTCTTCCATGGTGAAAATGGTATCATTAATGATCTGATCATTAACTTCTTTGACATCCTTAAGATTTTTAATGGTAGGTTGTATCAAGGCTTGAACAGCTTGTTTGGCCAGTTTTCTTGCTGAAAAAGGCATAATCTCTCGTAAATGATGAACCGTTTATTTTTTTACTATAGTTCACCCAACAATTAGCTGCACAATTTTTAATCAAAACCTCCTCCTGTCCGTTCCTTCGCCTTTAAAAACCACTCCCCTGCTTCAATCTAGACCATATTCAGGCTACCATTAGCTAACGAACTATTAATTGAGACTCCTATGCGCCATTTAAGCGTGTTTGAAAATTTGCTATGCGGGATCGATGCAGCCTTGCGCACCCTGGTTCCTCCTGCACAGAGGATTAGCAAACGGAATACACCCGGTGCAGAACTTGCCATACCAGCATTGGCAGTAAAAGAACAGCGTCATGTTGCAGGGTTAATGCGGGTTAACCATGCAGGCGAAGTATGCGCTCAGGCCTTGTATCAAGGCCAAGCGTTGACAGCGCAACTAGGAAATATCAAAACCCAGATGGAGCAAGCAGCTGCAGAAGAAATTGACCACCTGGCCTGGTGTGAAGAGCGCCTGCATGAATTAAACAGTCAACCAAGTCTGTTGAATCCTTTGTGGTATTTTGGTTCCTTTATGATTGGTGCGTTGGCCGGCTTGGCTGGCGATCGCTGGAGCCTTGGTTTTGTGGCTGAAACCGAATTACAAGTCTCTGCCCATTTGCAAAAGCATTGGCAGAAATTGCCCATTCAGGACACAAAAAGCAAAGCCATCCTGACACAGATGTATGAGGATGAAATGCACCATGCCGATGTTGCCAAAGAAGCCGGTGCGGCAGAATTACCTTTTGTTATTAAAAAACTAATGCAGGGAGTATCTAAACTAATGACTCACTCCAGTTACCATATTTAATTATGAGTAATTTTCTTCTCATTCTTGGTGGCTTTGCTCTCGTTCTATTGAACGCTTTTTTTGTTGCCGCTGAATTTGGCATGGTAAAACTGCGCCACACACGAGTTGAGGCAATTAAAACGCAATATCCCTGGCGCGGCAATATTTTAGCAATGGTGCATCAACAGCTCGACGCTTATTTGTCGGCTTGTCAGCTGGGTATTACCCTGGCTTCTCTAGGTTTAGGCTGGATCGGGGAGCCCGCCTTTACTCGTCTACTCTCGCCACTATTATTTAAATTAGGCCTTGTCCAACCTGCTTTGGTTGAATTTATTAGTTTTGTTATCGCCTTTTCGCTCTTATCTTTTCTTCATATTGTTGTCGGTGAATTAATGCCAAAATCACTGGCTATTCGCCAAAGTGAGCAAATTTCATTGTGGACAGCTGTGCCCTTGTATTTTTTCTATTGGTTAATGTATCCCGTCATTTGGTTACTTAATTCTTGCTCCAATTTTCTTCTGAAACGTTTGGGATTGGACATTATCCATCCAGGTGAGCAATTCCATTCCAGTGAGGAAATCAAACTAATCTTACGTTCCAGTCAGATCCATGGTGAACTGACCCTGCAAGAAAGCAGTATTCTGGCCCATACGCTAGAATTGGGCGACCTGCGTGCTATGGATGTTATGCGTCCCTATGATGACATGATTATGCTTGATAGCCACATTGCCAGTGACCAATTAATTGAAGTCTTAAATCGCTATCGCTATAGTCGCTATCCAGTCTATGATAGAGCAAAGAAACAAATTATTGGCATCCTTCATGTGAAAGACTTACAACCACTATTACACGAAACACAAGCCAATAGGGAGTTGTCTTTAGAGGAATTAATAAGACCTGTGCCCAAAATTTCCTACCGACAACCTGCCTTGGCCTTATTACGCCAGTTTCAAGAGGGAATGCCTCATTTTGCTTTGGTTTATGGTCGTCAAGGGGCTATCGTGGGTTTTTTAACCCTGGACAATTTATTGCATCTGGTTATCGGTGTTATCCAAGATGAATTCCACAAAACCCATGATGCCTGGGTAAAACAGCGAGATGGCAGCATCATCGTGCGAGGAGATTGCACCCTCCATGCCCTTGAGCGCGCCTTACATCATGAATTAACATTAAGTATCGAAGAGGAAGAAGAGGAAGTTGCTACCGTAGCTGGTCTGATATTACACCAGGTAGGTTCGGTCCCGAAAGAAGGAGACAGGGTTTCGTTCCCTGACTTTCTTGCCATCATTGAGCGCATACAGGGAGCCCGTATTAAACAGGTAAGAATTATCCCTAAACACAGAGAGCATGCCAATTAAGTTTAAGGACAAATCATGGCGTCTGGTACTTCATTTATCTTGTTTGTTATTGTGATTGCCTTTGTCTTTGATTT
Organism: Legionella sp. ST3F1; assembly: GCF_048553315.1. Lineage (NCBI taxonomy): Bacteria > Pseudomonadati > Pseudomonadota > Gammaproteobacteria > Legionellales > Legionellaceae > Legionella > Legionella sp. ST3F1. The sequence goes on from NZ_JBLZIO010000001.1 coordinate 304,022, forward strand.
TATTAATGGCTTTCACGACGCCGCAAATTCAATCGCCACTATAGTCACTACCGGCGTTTTGACGCCGCGCCAAGCTGTTCTATGGGCTGCCTTTTTTAATTTTATTGCCTTCTTAATTTTTAACTTAATGGTTGCAAAAACCATCGGCAGCGGATTGATTGACACCCATATCGTAGATGCGCCTCTTATTTTAGCCGCGTTGGTAGGTGCGATTTTCTGGAATTTAGTAACCTGGTACTATGGTCTACCATCAAGCTCTTCGCATGCCCTAATCGGTGGCCTTGCTGGCGCAGCACTTGCAAAAGCCGGGATCGGTGCCCTCAAGCTTTCTGGCTTTGTTAAAGTTGGTATTGGTATTTTTGTTTCCCCAGCGGCTGGACTATTGATTGGTTTTTTTCTTATCTCTCTCTTTGCCTATTTATCAAAGTATCAAGCTGAGGCCGCCCTTAATAGAATGTTCAAAGGCTTCCAACTAGCTTCCTCAGCCTTGTTAAGTCTGACTCATGGTGGAAATGACGCGCAAAAAACGATGGGGATCATTGCCGTTTTATTATTTTCTACCTCCTGGCTCGGCGATACTTTTTATGTGCCCTTTTGGGTTGTTATTTCTTGTCATTTGGTTATCAGCTTGGGGACTTTAGCGGGGGGCTGGCGCATTGTGCACACCATGGGCACAAAGATCACTGAACTTAACACCATGCGCGGCTGTGCAGCAGAAACAGGGGCAGCCATCATGATTTTTGCAGCCACCGAGTATGGTATTCCTGTTTCCACAACACATACAGTCACTGGTTCAATAGCTGGTGTCGGACTAATCAACGGTGTTAATGGCACCTACTGGCCTGTTTTAAAGCGAATTTTTCTCTCCTGGTTATTGACTGTTCCAGCCGCCGGAATAGTAGCCGCTGGTCTTATGCTAACCCTTCGCTAGGTGAAAAAAATAACAAAAATTTCTTCTATTACATTGGCAAGTAAAAACAAATACAAAGAAGTAGCACAATAGGCGATAAATAATAACAACCCATCCTTTTCCGATAATCCTAATCCAAATAAAATAATTAAGAGCGCAAGTACAAAATTACTGAAAGGAATTGGTAACATTAATAGCAATCCTAATCCCAGTAAAATAATACCGTGTATTCGCTCCATCACTGGCGAAGAAAGAAACTGCCAACGGGGTTTTAACAAAAGCTCTATGCGTTTTAAATAAGGGGTAGTTCTATGAACGATATTGGCCAATTTCTCAGCCTCAATACGTTGTCTTGCCAGCACTACGGGTAACCACAAAGAAGGCCTTGCCATAATAATATGTACCGCAATAAAAATAATGGGCAAGCTAAAAATAAAAGAGACGCCAGGAAGTGCTGAAATTGGTAAAGCACTGGGTAGCGCAAAAAGAATAATTATTAAGCCGTAGGCCTGCTCACCCATGGCTTTAACGAGAGTTTTATAAGTCAGTAGCCCTTCCTTGTGTGTCTTTACAAGACGCTGTAACAAATAAGAAATACTGGTACGTTTCTGTTTTCTCACAATAACCTACGTACTTTCCTTGTGATTGAGTACACTGTTAAAACGGCCGTAGAACCAATAAAGGCCTATGCCAATCACCATCCAGACAATAAAACGGAGCATGGTAAACCAGGGCAAATTAATCATTAGGTAAGCACAACTGATCACACCTAGAACAGGGATTAAAGGCATGAAAGGTGTTTTAAAGGGTCGAGGTAAATCGGGATGCGTATAACGTAAAATAATTACTCCGATACAAACTGTGATAAAGGCAAAAAGAGTCCCTATATTGACTAACTCGGCCAAATCAGCAATAGGTATAAAGGCCGCCAGAATGGCCATCAAAGTTCCACAGGAGGCAATAATACGTATTGGTGTCTTAGTATGTGAATTAATCGAAGCAAAAAATTGTGGCAAAAGCCCATCGCGAGCCATCGCCAGGAACACGCGGCTAAGACCATAAAATAACACCAGCATGACGGTGGTCAAACCGGCTATAGCGCCAACGCCAACTAATGCAGCAGCTATTTTATGCCCCAGCATCAATAAAACATAACTGATGGGAGAAGAAACATTGAGTGTGCTGTAATGAGCCATCCCTGTTAACAACCCGGAAACAATAATGTATAAAACAGTGCAAATAGACAGAGAACCTATAATACCTATAGGCAGATCCCTTTGCGGGTTTATAGCCTCTTCTGCCGCAGTGGATACAGCATCAAAACCAATGTAGGCAAAGAAAATTAGGGATGCCCCCTCAATCACGCCACGCCAGCCGAAAGGCATAAAAGGCTTCCAATTATGTGGATTAATATCAATCAGTGCTATCCCAATAAAAAGGAAAATAACCAGTAGTTTCACCAGCACCATTAAATTATTAAACCGAGAACTTGTTTTTACTCCATAAACTAATAAGGCAGACAAAATCAAAATAATAGTAAAAGCCGACAAGTTAAATATTCCACCATCGGAAGGACCATGCAGGAAATAGGGAGGTAAATTAATTTTTAATGCTCGTAAAAAATCATTGAAATAGCCGCTCCAGCCAACTGAAACTGCAGAAACAGAGATAGCATATTCGAGCAATAGATCCCAACCAACAATCCAGGCAATACATTCACCAAAACCAGCATAAGCATAGCCATAAGCACTGCCGCAACCTCCAATGGCAGCGGCTAATTCGGCATAAGAAAGGGCGGCAAAAGCACAGGCAAACCCTGCTACAACATAGGATAAAATGATTGCCGGACCCGCTTGCGTTGCGGCAACAATACCGGTTAACACAAAAATTCCCGCGCCTATGATGGCACCAACACCCAGGAAAACCAAATCAAAAGCTGACAAGCACTTAGCCAAATGCGAATCAGTATCGACCGAATCATGAATAGCTTTTTTGCGAAACAAGTCCATGTTAGTATGCTCTCGACTAGGTGACGTTATAAATCGTATTAGGCTATAGCCCGTCATCAATGATGTCTGAATCACTTTAGCATTAAACCAAGTGGTGTAGAAACCCCGGACATATTGAACCCAGATGAAAAAAATTTTTATTGGCCTGTTACTCTTAATGATGACGAATATTGTCAGGGCAGAAAATGACGCAACGTGTTCTACCTGGCATGCGTGGTTTAAGCCTGTCTGTATCAGCCATCGCTTAAAGCAAATATGGACAGAAGGCAATAATGAACTATACCTAACTGGCTATGCCTGGCATAACCGTTATACCTATCCACCTGAAAAGATTAGAACTTATAATGAGCTTGCCTGGGGCGGTGGTTTAGGTAAGGGCCTGTATGATGAAAACGGTGATTGGCATGGGCTCTATGCCTTCGCTTTTCTTGATTCACATAAAAATGTCGAGCCAGTGGCTGGCTATGCCTTCCTTAAAGTTGCGCATTTAAGTGACAACATGCGAGTTGGCGCAGGGGTTGCCGCCCTGGTTACGGCACGTCCGGATCTTAATAAGGGTATCCCCTTTCCAGGAGTTCTCCCCTGGCTATCATTTAATTACCGTCAAGCGACCCTCTCGGCTACCTACATTCCTGGCATGTCAAAACGTAATGGAAATGTCCTGTTTTTATTAGGGAAATGGACCTTTGATTTGATGTAATTTCGAGACGTCTACTGATCTTACAAATTATTCTTGCCAGAAAGAATCGCGCTTGCTAGTCTGGCGATTCTAATCCACATATGCCAAGGAGATTATTACATGACGTTAAAATCCCTTTTTATCGCTTTCGTTAGTGCATTGGTAATTTCTGGCTCTTCGTTCGCGTTCAACAGTCCTTCCAGTTGCCCGGATGCCAATTTAATAAAAAGCACCAAGATGGCGCTGGCTCAAACATTATTACGTGATATGTACTTAACTTATAACCTTAGCAAATACGGCACTCAAAATTCCTGGCTTTTTACAATGGGGCCTATTCCTGCTGAATCCGCAGAAAAAGCTGTCGCTGAAGGGAATAAGCTATTGGTCAATCTCTCTGGAAACCCTGTACCCCAACAGGATGAAGAGGAGATCTGGGTTTGTGTTTATAACATGAGAGATGATCACACGCTTGCAGTGGCTTTCCAGTCTGACTCCATGCTGTCTCCACTCAAAGTAAAACAGCTCCTCAATACTAGACATTAATGAACACGGAAGCGTTGCTTCCGTCTATTAACGGTAATGACTATGACACGATGCGCCTGGTGCACTAAAGATCCCCTCTATATCGCCTACCATGATGAGGAGTGGGGCGTTCCTGTTAGAAAACGGGAAAAACTCTTTGAAATGGTTCTTTTGGAGGGCATGCAGGCAGGCCTAAGCTGGTTTACTATTCTCAAAAAAAGGGAAGCCATGCGCAAAGCGTTCTTGGATTTTTCACCAGAAAAACTGGCTATACTGACCGACAAAGAACTGGAATTGTTACTCCATAGCGAAGGTATTATCCGTAATAAATTAAAAATTAAGGCGGTTCGTACTAATGCCATCAGTTTTTTACACGTAGAGGCGCGAGAAAATATTGTTGATTATTTCTGGCAATTTACCGATGGACAAACTATTCAAAACAGCCGGCAAAGTCTCACTGATGTTCCAGCAATTACTCCGGCTTCGATTGCAATGGCCAAACAATTAAAAAAAGATGGTTTTGCTTTTATGGGGCCAACGACCTGCTATGCGTTCATGCAATCTGTAGGCATGGTAAATGATCATGTTAAATCCTGCTTCCGTTGGCAGCAACTGCAATCCTAAATTGGAAGCCAGGGATATTGGCTTCTTATCCTCCATACTTTATTCCACTGAATGAAACGGTTGAATTGGCAGATCTGCAATCTGCGGCGGCCAATAACCATTGGGGTTGACCCTGGTGATGAATTGGTTTTTAAGAGGGAATAACCGTATCAATAACTCCTCATTGGATATAGCAATGGGAGCTGATTTCTTTTAGACAAACCCGCTCAATCTTCGTTATTCGCGCCGTTAAGTATTCAATTTGTGACTATAATTTGAAAAACATTTCAATTAAATGAATTGATTATATAAAGAGTTAGGATCTGTTTGCATTGATAGGTAAACAGGCCCTATGTAGCTATCAAAGGATGGGAGCCGCTGCGATGAAAATCAAACTACTTTATGTATTAGTGGCACTGATTGTCTTTAGTCCATTAAGCTTTGCCAAGAAGGTTATTATTCATGGTTTTCCTGTCCAACTTCATGCCAATGGTAATTACTACGATTTCCCGGATTACTATTTCTATGACCATCCCGAGAGTAACTATCACTTTGTGATTTTAAACGGGGTAAAGCGCGTTTGTTATTTGTCTATCAAGAGAGAGTTTGCTGCCCTCGATAGAGTGCGCATCCTTCTTGAAATTAAAGAACAAACCTTACCCTGGAATTGTTATGCCTTTAATCCGCAATTTTTTGAAGTAGATTATTGAGGAAAGGCTTCTAGCAAGAATTACCAATTGTCGCTTGCAGCAGCTATTGGCTTACTCCATCCGTCTTATGCATGATAGAGCGCTTGAAAGCCGTGATATGACGATAAGCGTCATCAATTCTGCTTGCATTAATCTTACCGGTTTTTACCCTGGCTTCAATAATATCAATCACTACCTTGGGATCCTGAGGGGACTCAGAGAGCTGATTGCCAAAGATGAACATGTCTGCGCCAGCATTGATGGCCAGTGTTAACGCATCTTCCAAGGCAAAATTAGCACTAATCGCTTTCATTTCCATGTCATCAGTAATAATGACGCCATCGAAATGTAACTGCTCCCGTAGCAGATCCGTTAACACCTGATGAGACAAAGTAGCAGGTAACCCCGATTTATCAAGGTTCCGATTGACAATATGGGCTGTCATAATCATGCCACAAGTCCCATTACTTTTGGAGAGTAATTTAAAAGGCTCCAATTCGGACGCTTGCCAAGTATCAGTAACATCGACAAAGCCTAAGTGAGAGTCGGCATTGGCACTACCATGCCCAGGAAAATGTTTATAGGCACACTGAACACCGTGTTGTAAAAAATAATGGGAAAAAATCCTGCCATAACGTGTGACTTCAGCTGGATTAGCAGAAAAACTACGTTTTAATTTGGCGATAATGGGATTGTCTGGATTAGTATTAACATCAAGATCCGGCGCAAAATTTAAATTGAATCCGGCAAGTTCTAGTGTTGCCCCCATCGTGTCAGCTATCTGCCCCGCTTTCTCCAGACCCATTTTACCAACAAGCTCCGCTGCAACCGTTCCGGGAAAACCGTAATCTTTACTTAATCTATCGACTTCGCCTCCTTCATAATCAACTGAAATTAGTAGAGGCAATTGCGGACGATGATGCCTTTCATTGGCACGCCAATTACTCAATTGCAAATAATGGTTTAATTCTTTTACCTGAGTTGGACTGGCTATATTTTTATCAAAAATTTGTGTGCGCTGGTTATAATCAAATAAAATAACACCACCAATGTTATCCTCATTAATCGCTTTGATGACCGGCGAATCTCTGTCTACGGTCTTGCCATCAAATCCTATGATTAGCATTTGGCCAATCTTATCGCGTAAGCTAACTTCATCAGCAATGGCCGAATGAGTAATAAAGAGAGCACAAATGACTGCTAAAATCCTAAAGCATTTCATAGATTAGCCTGCTAATTGAAAGCGAGAATGATAACAATTTATCCAAAAAGAATCAATATTGATTTTTTTGACTCAAAATTACCAATGCTGATAACATGGATTGGTAGTTTAATTCAGACTATGCTACTTTTTACTTTAAGCCCTTTCAGGATGATTACGATGAAACCATTTATTGAGCAAGCTCAATTTTATGCTGGATACCATCAAAAACCTATCACTCGCTATACGCATTTTGCCGGTATTCCCTTGATCATTTTTTCCTTAATGATTTTTCTCGGTTTTTTTCATCTGGTTATTCCAGGAATACTCGACACCAACCTTGCCGGAATAGCGACTATTGTCTTACTTGTTTATTATTTCCGTCTTAATTGGCGCCTGGCATTAGCCCTTACCCCTATTCTCTTCTGTTTATTATGGATAGCTGATGTTATTAGCTATGCAGGTCCAACAAGTGGGGCCCTATGGACTTTTATCATTACTTTTGTTCTTGGTTGGGGGTTACAATTCCTTGGCCATTTTCTAGAAGGAAAAAGACCTGCGTTTATGGATAATTTCTGGCAGGCACTGATTGCTCCATTATTTCTAACCGCCGAGGTATTTTTTATGGCCGGCCACATGCAGGAATTAAAGGAACAAATTTATGGCAACCCTGAAGAGCCACAGCCTCAGGAGCCAGTAAAAAAATCCGATTAACCCCTAATTATCAGCCTTGGTAATGAGGAAACACTGGTGGATGCGTTTATTACGCTTGAAATCCAAATCAATGGTTTCAGCGCTAATATCCACTACCTTATATTTTTCGTTAACCTGAGGCGCTAGCTTGAATTGTCTTAAATTGGTGGAAAAATACAAACTACCACGAGGATTGAGTAAGGACATGGCCGCATCAATTAAATCTTGATGATCACGTTGTATGTCTAAGGTAACCGTCATCCGTTTTGAATTGGAAAAACTGGGCGGATCCAGAAAAATCACATCAAACCGATCTCGTGTGAGTTTAAGCCACTCCATGCAATCGAAATGAATAAATTGGTGCTTGGACAAATCAAGGTGGTTAAGCTTGAAATTATCTTCAGCCCAGCTTAAGTAAGTTCTTGATAAATCAACATTTGTCGTCAATGCGCCGGCCAAGGCAGCCTGTACACTGGCACTGGCTGTGTAGCAGAAGCAATTAAGAAAACGGGTCCCGGGCGCTAATTGGGCAAAGCGCATACGCAAGAGTCTGTGATCAAGAAATAGCCCTGTATCCAGATAGTCATACAAATTCACTTTCAACTTGGCAGAGCCCTCCTGTACCGTCATCGTTCGTTGAGTCTGATTCATTTTTTGGTATTGGTTAGAGCCTTTTTGTTGTTTACGCTGTTTAACTACCAATTTATCGGTCGCAATACCCAACGCGCGCGGAACGACCTGAATAACTTCCAGACTACGCTTTTCAATTTTATGCGCAGCAATGGATGCTGGCGCGGCATATTCCTGCAGGACGGCATGATCATTATAAATATCAATAGCATAAGCATATTCTGGTAAGTCGGCATCATAAATACGATAGCAACTTATCTGATTACGCTTTACCCATTTTTGCAAATGCTGGAAATTCTTCGCTAGACGGTTGGCGAGCATCTGGGCTCCTGATGACAAAGAACCATCCTCACTGCTTTTTAACTGGTTCTTGGCATCAAGGACAAAACAATATAACTTGCACTCCAAAGCCCCATTAAACAAGGTATATTGTTTACTGGCACGTAAACCCAAGGCCTTGGCAAGCATTGGGTTAGACGTTAAAACAGCCGCTTGCCATCCCTGATAATGAGTATGGATAGTAGTGCCTAATTGTTGGTAGAGTGGAACCAGGTGTGTCGCTTCACCCAAACGCTCCCCATAGGGCGGGTTGCAAATCAACAAGCCCTGGGCATCAGAGGGCTGGCAATCTTTGACAGCCTGCACAGCAAACTCGACTAAAGGCAGCACGCCAGCCCGTTCAGCATTTGCTTTGGCAGCTGTAATTAACCGTTGATTATTATCCGTTCCCTTCAATTTTACTTTGATGGGTTTTACCTGTTGTAAGGCATGCGCTCTCATCTTTTCCCATAAAGAGGGTTGATGCTGTGCCCAGTATATCAACGATTGATCATGGCGTAATAAGCCAGGTGCAATATGACCAGCCATCATTGCGGCTTCAATAACCAGGGTGCCAGCACCACAGAAAGGATCATGCAAGGCGTAACCATTAGCAGCTAATTGTGGCCATTTTGCCCGTATTAACATGGCTGCGGCGATATTTTCTTTTAAGGGAGCTTCGCCGGCCTGGGTTCGATAGCCACGCTGGTGCAAACTATAACCCGTCAAATCAAAACTTACTGTGACGATGTCATGTTTTAAATGAGCATGCAGGCGAATTTGCGCTTTTTCACGATCGATCGAAGGGCGCATCCCTTTAAATTGGCGAAAATGATCAACAATGCCATCTTTGACTACTTGTGCGCCAAACATGGAATTTCTTATATGTGTTGAAGAACCATGAAACTCAATAGCCAGCGTTTTATCAGCGGAAAATACCGTTTGCCAGGGAAACTGATTACAAAGCTGATAAAGAGTCTGCTCATTATGGGCTTGACCACTAAACAGGAGAAGCTGCACACGATTAGCCAGGCGGGACCACAAGCACAACTGATAAATCACGGCTAAATCAGCTTCCCCGTAAACACCCTGCGGGCTCACACGAGTAATCCGTAAACCCAGCGCCTTAACCTCTTCTTCCAGCAGGTATTCCAAACCCTTCGGGCAACTAATAAATAAGGAATAATTCATTATAAACAAGCTCTTAAAAAACGAAATAGGGCCTTTGAAGCACCAGTATGTTTGCCGCTGTTTTGTTCGTCGGCTGCTTTCTTTACCAATTGGCGCAACTGCTGCACATCAGTGGGTTGGTAAGCAGCTATAAATTCAGTGAGGGCTTCTTTCCCCTCATTAATCAGGCGATCTCGCCATTGTTCCAACTCATGAAAAGCAGCCGTTTGGGCGCTATCTTCAGCGATAATTGTTTCATAGGCAGCCAGTATAGCCTCGCTATCAGCAGCTCGCATAAGTTTACCAATCAGTTGTGCTTGCCGTCTTATCGCACCATGGCTCTTGATGGATTTAGCATCAATAATAGCCTGACGCAAATTGGGGGGTAATGGCAACGTATCAAGTTTAGTCAAACTCAACGCGATTAATTTGACGCCTACCTTTTGCAAAGCATCAGCGTCACGCTTTTTTTGTGATTTACTTTTCGGTTCTTCCATCAAACGACCCTTTAAAAACTAATCTATACACTCGGTCTGAATGCTCGTTTCATCGTACTCAATGTGTGATTGCTCCATCCAGGTGAAACTTACAGGGAACCCAGGAGAAGAAAAACAGTATTTCTTATTTTAGCATCTTTGCTGCTTTCTCCGACAGTGTCTCTACCAGGGTCTGCTGACATTTCGATGGCCTTGCCCAAGAAGCGTTGATTGGCCGGCATTGCGACGCTCTTCACAGGAGAGTACGGCCGGCAAAGTATTGGAAATTAATCCGCTGTAACAAGAGGAATCGAGGTTGGCTGATAGCCGTGGCTCTTTATTCGAGAGCGCAGATAAGTTCGACTAATAGCGAAGAGATTATAAACCAGTATGACTAGTAGTAGAGAATGTAACCAGGTCACTGTTAAATGAATAAAAATCGGAACTGTAACAAAAACACCTATACAACCACCCAGGCTCAGGATTAAGGTCTTTTTTAAAGGAATTTTATTTTGCTGAACAAATACTAAAGTAGTTAAGGGTTGCTGCATAGCCCCAGCCGTCATCATTATAGGGAAAGCAACGACAGGCGACACATTCAGTAAAAATAACACGGCTTGCACCATCACAAATAGGCCAATACCCACGGAAGTTAAAGCGCCACAGATAATCATTGCAAAAAAACCAATAAAAAGTTTGCCAGAATGCAACGCGATCAGCTCACCACCAGCAGGTATTAAGCGTAATTGATGACAGATTAGCAGGCCGATGATAATCACAAAACAACACATCATTGCCAGGCGGATAGCTTGTTTACTTAAGTGCGTCACAATGACCCCGCCAACCAATCCCCCAAAACAAGTCCCCATTACCAACGTGACCAGTGTAGTAAGATCGACATCGATCAATTGCATGAAAAAGAGAGACTCTATCGTCCCTGGAATAACCTGAGCACCATTGTTTACCGCAGGTAATTCATCATCGGGAAAAGTCCTCAGTATTTTAGCCAGGGTAACGTTTACAGCAAAGCTGCCAACACCAAGCGTATCCGCAATAAAGGCAATAACCCCGCTCACCGTGAGCTTTACATAATCAAAAATAGATAAGCGCACGGGAGGTTGTTTTCTTAGTTTGTACAACATGGCTATTATACAAACAAAAGTTAAAATTAATATTGCCACTATTATCAAAGAGATAGCCATTCGATTCCTAGCATACTGTTCGTTTTATGAACCCCAGAAGCATTGTGCACTGACACGTCTAGTCTGTGGCCCCTTTAGGGTGAATGCAGAAGGGTGAACACTGATTATACATCATTAATTCTTTCGGGCAAGCAAAAACAGAATAAATAAAGGTCTTTTTGTTTATATAATATTCAATAGGAGTTTTTATTAGTCTGCCAAGGGGGAGCATACCCTTTTTTAACTCATTCAATAAATTGAAAAATTACGCAAAAAACTCCCATTTATTCCATACAAGCAATAAGATGGGAGAAAGGGATAGCGCTTGTTAAAAATTTAAAGCTGCTTTGTACCAAATAATCGTTTAGCAATGCCAGCCACATGTCGGCCCTGAAAGCGGGCTATTCGTCGTTCAACGTCACTTGGCATACGACTACCATCAGCCCCTGCTATAGTACCAGCCCCATAGGGTGAACCACCTCGCATAGCACTCAGATCAGTTAATCCTTTTTCAGAGTAAGGAGTACCCACCAGGATCATGCCATGATGCATTAATGTATTCCAAAAAGATAAAATCGTTGACTCGTTGCCACCGCCAGTACCCGTGGATACAAATACACTACCAACTTTACCAATTAAAGAACCGTTTACCCACATCCCGCCCGTTTGATCAAGGAAATTACGCATTTGCGCGGCCATATTACCAAAGCGAGTAGGTGTTCCAAAAATAATAGCATCGTAATCGGCAAGTTCTGCCGGAGTGGCAATAGCCGCTTTTTGATCCAATTTAATACCCGCTTTTTTAGCAATCTCCTCGGGCATTGTTTCTGGTACCCGTTTTATTGCAACATCGACTTCCTTTACCTCTAAGGCCCCACTAGCAACTTCCTCCGCCATCATTTCTACATGGCCATAACTAGAATAATAAAGCACGAGCACTTTTGTCATTGGTCTCTCCTGGGTCAAAAACGATTATTGCGAAAATCGTCCCAAGCCTGCATCACTTCATCCTGTGTATTCATCACGAAGGGACCAAGCCTGGCAATAGGTTCTTTCAGTTTTTTTGCTGCAATGAGCAAGCACCGACTCTCTTTATCTCCACCTTGTAACAACAACTGCTCTCCGGCACTTAATATTGCTAATACGCCCTGCTTAACCCCTTGTCCCTGAACCATCACTTCGCCTGATAAAACATAAAGCATGGATTGATGGGTAACAGGGATGATTTGTTGTAATTTTTGCTGATTTGGAAAACTAATATCAAAAAACAACGGCGAGGTTGCAATACCACTAATGGGAGAGGACGTTCCCATGCTGGTCTTTCCTGCAATCACCTTAATCGTGGTACCCGAGCTATGTTTTTCTACGGGAAGTTGCATGGCTGTATATTCTTGGTAATGTGGCTCGGACCATTTGCGTTCAGCAGGCAAATTAAGCCATAGTTGCAAGCCGGTTAGACGGCCACTTTGCTGTCTGGGCATTTCGGAATGAATAATACCTCGCCCGGCAGTCATCCACTGCACATCCCCAGGACCAATCGTACCTTGATGCCCCTGATTATCCTTGTGCGCCATTTGACCATGCAACATATAGGTGATTGTCTCAAAACCACGATGAGGATGCTCTGGAAAACCAGCAACATAATCCATTGCCTCGTCGCTATCAAAAAAATCAAACAATAAAATAGGTTCGTAATTATTCTGTCTATCCGCACCAATATAGCGTTGAAGTTTGACCCCAGCTCCTTCTCTCATCAAGGTTCCGGTAAGTAACTGCTCAATTTGTATGGTATTCATTGGGTTAACTCACAGAAATAGAGAAATAAGCATAGTTGAAAATAACGAGTTTGCCCATGCATTATTTGTTCTATCGCAAAGCATAGTAAAATTAGCCTTCCACCCGAAGTAAAAATTATCCCTTAAGAAATAGTGGAGGGATTGAAACCTTGTCTCGAATTATAAAGAATGTGGTAGAATGGCAAAAATTTATTCTATGGGGTGAGGCGTGTTTCGCTTAAAGCTGGTATTCGCTATAGTTGTTTATTTTGGGATTGTCCTCTTGGGACATGCTGGTGAAATCGTCTTGAAAGATGTTAACGGCAAGCATATTCCTTTTTCCAGTTTGAAAGGTAAGTGGATATTTATTAATTACTGGGCCAGCTGGTGTAATCCTTGTCTGGATGAAATTGCCGAATTTAATCGTTTTTATCGTAATAAGAAAGATAAGGTGGCCCTCTTCGCAGTTAACTATGACATGCTGCCTGTAGAAAAGCAGCTGGATTTAATCAGGCAATACAATATTCGCTATCCAAGCCTGCAACATAATCCGGCAAGAGAGCTTCATTTAGGAAATATTCGTGGTGTACCAGTAACGTTTGTATTTAACCCCCAGGGGGAATTAAGCGAGACCTTGTATGGCGGACAAACCTTAGCCAGTTTGAATCGGGTCATTAAGAACTCTTAGTACCTTCCATTACAGGGAATAAACGCGATTTTTGTGCCTCTGTTAAACGCACTTTTAACTGCCATCCGCCCTCTTCAGAGGTTGTTTCACTCAGCACAGCGCCTAATTGATATAATTGAGCGCGCAACTTTGCAGCACTGGCAGCAAGCAGGATTTCTTCTTCAATAAGGTCACCCTGCAATTGGGTGGCAATGGCCTCACGAAGCAAATCAAGGCCCGCGCCTGTTTTTGCAGAAACCCAAACTTTACAGCCTTCTTCTTGTCTGTCCAGTTTTGGTTGCCAGGCTTCTTGTTGATCAATTTTGTTAAAAACCTGAATAATAGGGATCTCTTTTACCTCCAGCTCATCCAGGACCTGCTGAACAGCAAATACCGTATCCCGCCAATGTGGATCAGAAATATCAATCACATGCAGTAATAAATCAGCCTCTTGTGTTTCTTCAAGAGTGGCACGAAAAGCTTCTACTAAATGGTGAGGCAAATCACGAATAAAACCGACTGTATCCGTTAAAATAGCAGACGCAGCGCCAGGTAACTCCAATTTACGCATCGTCGGATCCAGAGTCGCAAACAACTGATCAGCAACATAAATCTGTTCACCGGTCAGCGCATTGAATAAAGTAGACTTTCCAGCATTAGTATAACCAACCAGTGAGACAGTAGGCATAGCAAGCTTACGTCTGGCACGGCGATTTTGATCACGACTGCGCCTAACTTTTTCTAAACGTTTATGAATCGAACGAATGCGTTCACGCAATAACCGTCTATCTGTTTCTAACTGGGTTTCTCCAGGCCCGCGCAGACCAATTCCACCTTTTTGCCGCTCCAGGTGGGTCCAACCGCGCACTAAACGGGTCGATAAATGCTGTAACTGCGCTAATTCAACCTGTAATTTCCCCTCAAAGGTACGTGCCCGTTGTGCGAAAATATCCAGAATCAAACCGCTTCTATCCACTACACGGCACTGAAACAAGCGCTCCAGATTCCTCTCTTGTGAGGGTGAAAGTTCATGATTGACCAAAACAAGCTCTGCTTGCTGTTCTTTTACCAGTTGCTGAATTTCCTCTGCCTTACCAAGACCAACATAATATTTGGCCTCAGGTGTAGCGCGCGTGCCGAGCACGCAAGCCAGCACTTCAGCTTGCGCCGAAACCGCCAATTCCTTAAATTCAGCCAATGCCGTTCCGGCATCAACCCCAGGAAGCGCTAATTGCACGAGAATAGCGCGCTCACCACCTTGCGGACGTTCAAACAACTGCATTTTCCGGTAAAAAGAAGAACTTTAGTCTGCCATATTTCCCTCTTCCTCACCAGCAGAAAAATTCACCAAACGTGAGGGAACTACGGTTGAAATGGCATGTTTGTATACCATTTGCGTCACCGAGTTTTTCAGCATCACAACATATTGATCGAAAGAATCAACAATACCATGTAATTTAATACCATTGACCAAAAACACAGAGACCGGGACCTTTTCCTTACGTAATGCATTTAAGAAAGGATCTTGTAGAAGATGATTTTTAGACATTGCCCACTCCTTATTATTATTTTCAGGCAACCACGTTCATTAGTATAGTCGTCATTTCACAATAAAACTTTAAGGTTTTGCAGCAACGAGATGATCGCGTTGCATCCACCCTGGTTTTCGTTACTATAACAAAGGTTGTCCCAGTACCAATACAACATCTGCTGCACCATTAATAAGGAGAGATTTAAATGCCTAACTATTCCAGGGAAGAATTGCTAAAAATGGACCGACCTTATGAGCGCCTGGTTACTGATTTCGCTTCAATGTCGGCAAGTAGTGAGGGGTTAGCACAATTATCGCGCAAGGAAAAACTTCATTTAGTGACAACAATGGTTTTGCAATGCCCAGCTGATGAACTTAATACGTTTAAATCCAAGCTTGAACGTTTAGAACCAATTACTGCCATTCACACCCTAACGACACAGGCATTGCAAATACGCACCCTTATTGAGGCACTGAGCGAGCCTGCCACGACCCAGGCACACACACTGCTTTTAGACAGTTTTAACGCCGACCTATTTAACCAATTCCAGTTTTTAAGCCATACGCTGGTTAACCAACATCCTACTTTGCTGGCTAGTTCTTTAGTGGATAACCTGCCGCAAGAGCAAGAACATGAATTAATGACTAAACTGCGTTCAGCATTTTGCAATACACCCTTTTTGGAAACAATGGGGCAGGCTTTACTATTAAGACGACAACTCGACTTATTAAAAGGGGAAACACCTTCCGAACTATTAAAAAGCCCGGAGTTTAACGTTGATTTGTTCCATAAATTCCATGTCTTGGTAACTCGTCACTTGGCATCAAAAACAGAAAGTATCGCTAAAAAATTAGCCATGGCACCACGAGGGGAGCTTTCCCAAATTGGCAGACATTTAGAAGGATTAACAAGAATGAGTCATGATACCGCTGGTTTATTTAGAGAACTAAGTTCTTCCTTCAGTGGATTTGCTGAAAGTCGTCGTCAAGAGATAGTGACTGCACCTGTTTCTATTGGAGCCAATTTTAATAATAGGTATGCAGAAGAGGCACGGAGAAGAAATCGAACTCCATCAGAAACAGACATGGAAATCGCTCATGCCGAATCACAACTCTCTTCGCCCACGTCATTTCAGTGACGAACAAGAGTTCCTGTAGCTGCTCTGCCTTGCGGAGCAGCTCTCTTTTGAACGAAAAATAGGGTATCCTATTGAACAATTAGTGTAACGAACGCCAGAGAAACGATGAAAAATGTATTTATTGCATTGTTAACCGTTCTATTCTTTCCTGTCGCTGCGCTCATGAGCTTTGCACTGATTGCTCTTACACTGGCAGCCGTAATTCTCTTTTCGCCATTGCTTGTTTTAGGTGGCTCTATTTCATCAGGCTCTTACCTCTCGGAAAAAATTACTGACTGGCTTTTCCCGACAGTGCCTATCTCTATAGAGGAATTTAGAAAACGAGGAAATACTCCCTTATTTACTTCACTGGGATTAACACTGCTATTGATTCCCTTAGCAGCGCTACCGGTAGCCGCATTCGGGGTCGTCGTTGGCGCCTTGGTCACGGTATTATCAATTCCTATATTGGCTTTATCCGGGGCTTTTTGGACAGCAGAACAGATTGTGAATCTTATCTCTCCCGAGCCTGTTGTTGAAGCGCCGGTTGAACATAGCTACCATCAACTTGCTCCAATAGAAGAATCTCTTTACAAACCATCCGGGAGGAAGCCTCTTGACCATGCCAAGGAAGAAGAACCGTCTTCTCATTATTCAAAAGGCTTACGCTTTTTTGCTCCCTTATTGAACTGTTTACGATCTCTTGGAGGGTATGCGGATTCGGCAGATGTGGAATGCGCCAAGCGCAAAGGACCATCCCCATAAAGAACCCGGAATTAAAGATAACATCCAGATAATATCGTTATTCCTTTAAGATATTTCTTACAAATCACCCAGCAAATTCCACCATGACATCCTCTCGGGACGCGCCTATACTTGATCACATAAGGAACGACATGGACAGTCTGACAGGATGTCGATTAAATGGACCAGCACACTGGACGTGCTTCGCCGCAAGGATGCGGCTTTTTTTTATCTTATCTACCCCAGATACAGACTAACCATTCATCTCTCCTCTTTTCTTTAAACTAACAAGCAGGTCCCTATAAGGGCAAAATTTGCAGGGAAACTGGCTTAAAGAGATCGCGGCTAACGAGTTTACTGACTAACACCAGATTCACCAGCGTCATAGCCTGAAAGTAACATTTGCCAGAGACTTCTTAGTCGAGGCGAATGATTTAAATCCGTGTTTGATAATTTCTCAATCGAGTGTCTTAGTCTTTGCAAATTACTTTTTTTCCATGACTGCCCTCTCCTAAATCGCCCCTTATCAAAATCAATTAGATAAACTCCTGATTCTGAAATCAAAATGTTATGGCAATTTAAATCGGCATGATAAACACCATAGTCATGGAACTGACGAATAAGGCGGCCTACTTCAAACCATAATTTCCCGTTAGAGCTTCCTAAGAGTTGAGCAAAAGACTTGGCGTGAGGAACACGCTCAATAATAATTTCAGCGTGATACCAGCCATAGGCCACTTTCCGATAGGCCGCTGCAATCGGCCTAGGTACGTTCAGACCTGCCTGATGGAGTTTGGTCAGAAGACGCAATTCACGAAAAGCGCGAACGAAATACTGATTAAGAAATAAATGGGCTCTCTTGGTAATATGCACGACTAATCCGCCACGCCCATAAAGGCGTAAAACCCAGTCACCTTCTGGTCGCGCAATAAACCACGCCATACCCCGTCCACCAGCCATTATCGGCAAGGCATCTTTACCCCAAAAAGAGGGCTGAAACCAAAGGGGGTTTATTTTATCGACAAATTCCTCACACACCAGCATTGTAGCGTTAGATTGTTTCATCATTAGCGGATCGGCGTACTGCACACTCATCATTGGCAAACATTTATCAATAAAACAGACTGATTTTGGCCATCATAATTGCACCTTCGTTCCGGCAAGTAAATATTTTAAATACGTGTTACGTGTTTGCACTTGCCTAATCAATGGAAATAAGCGATAAGAACACTATTTTCATAACCGGTTGGCCTGAAAAAATGAAGCCTGTTAATATTTTGTGTATTAAATGGGGGCAGAAATACAGTGCAAACTATGTAAATGTTCTGTATTCAATGGTTAAGCGTAATCTAAGACGCCCTTTTCGCTTTATTTGTCTAACCGATGATAGCAGTGATATTCGCCAGGAAGTAGAAATAAAACCAATTCCCCTGGTTGGTTTTTCTGATTTTGATCAACGGAAAAAATGGACCTTACAACATGGCTGGTTAAAATTAACCTGTTTTGCCAACCCTCTCTATGATTTGGAAGGAGAAACCTTATTTCTTGATTTAGATATTGTTATCGTGGGCAATTTAGACGATTTTTTTACAGTTGAGGGAGATTTTTTAGTCATCAGGGAATGGGATAAATCGGATGGAACCGGGAATACCTCTGTCTTTAAATTTACGATAGGCCAACATCAAGATCTCTTGGAATCCTTGCAAAGGGCTCCTTATGGACTTAAAAAAGTCCGTAATGAACAAGAGTACTGTACTCAGTTTATCGCCAAACAAGGTAAATTAAGTTATTGGCCTCTTGGATGGTGTCAAAGCTTTAAACGTCATTGCCTGCCATCATTTCCCAGCAGTTTTTATAGGCAGGCACAATTGCCAAAAGAAGCCAAAGTCATTGTTTTTCATGGCAAGCCCAATCCACATGAAGCAGTTCTTGGCAAAAGCGGTAAATGGTATCGTAAGGTTCTGCCCGTTAGTTGGATTGAGGAGTATTGGTATTAAGAAACAGCTAGCATGAGTTGGATTACAGTTTCCAGCGTCTATGCGACCATAACCACTGTTCAGGATGAATCAAAATGAGTTTCTCCAAAATCTGATTATAAAGTCGGGTATTATAATAGATAGCCTCTTCCGGAACTGTATATTGCAACCATTCCAATTGCGGATAGAATTCCAGGACATGCTTCCCATTCTTCAGGCGGGAACAAGCCAAAGGGACAACAGGCGCACCACTTCGATGTGCCAAAGAGGCCAGACTGCGGTATGTACCCGCTTCTTTTGTAAAAAATTCCACGGCAATCCCCTGCTTGCTCTCAAGAGGCCCATGCTGATCCATCGGAAAAAGTACGGCGTGGTTTGCTGCCAACGCCCGATAGATTTTGCGAAGCCCCCCTTTTTTGTCAATCACTTTCAGACCATTTCTATGCCAACGTCGAAACAAAAGATTTTCTAGAAATTTATTCTTTATCTTTTTGCGAATAACATAGAATTCCCCTTTAAAGCCGGGAATAGTTTGAAGCCCTATAACGGGGGTAAACTCCCAACTACCCAAGTGCCCCGTCAATAGGAGAATACCCTTTTGTTGCTTGGCTGCCTCTAACAAATGGTTAATACCACGAATTTCAATTTTTCCTTCCAATTGAGTCCTGCTTTGAAAGGATAATAGAAAGAATACTTCCTTAATAATCTTTGCGAGATGGGCATAAAAGGCCAAGGCCAACCGCTTTTTTTCTTTTATCGAAAGGGTTTGCTGAAATACCAAATCAATATTTTGTCTTACAATTTTTCTTCTAATAGGAAGGCAATAATAAAGAAAATAACCCGCTAAACTGACAGGCAACTGACCACGATCTTTTCCTATTTCTACCATTCTTAAGTACCATGGCTATTTTTTAAGTTTTTATAATTCCAACGCTTATAAGGCCAAATCCATTGTTCCGGACGACGCATTATTATTTTTTCTAAAACCTCATTATAAATCTGTGTATTATGATTGATAGCCTCATTTTTGTCTGAATATTCTTGCCATTCGACCTCCGGATAAAATTCGGCTATATGCTTGATTTTACCAAGACGGTAGAAAGCGACTGGAATCACCGCAGCACCCGTGCGCCGGACTAAGGTAGCCAGACTACGATAGCTACCCGTTTTATGGCCAAAGAAATCGACCATAACTTTTGTTCTTACATTTTTACGCCCTTGTTGATCCATGACAAAAAAAATAATTCCATTCGCCCCAAGAACCTTACGTACCCGATGCATCGCACCTTTATTAGGGATGATCTTTACTCCCCCCTTTTGATAGCGCTGAAATAAGATTTTTTCGAGCCATTTGATTTTTAAGGCCTTGCGAATACAGTGGATTTGACTATTAAATATTTTAAGCTTAGGAAAAGAGATTAGTGGGCCAATTTCACAATTGCCAAGATGAGTACACAGCAGGAGTACCCCCCTTTGCTTTTCAATGGCTGTTATAAGATGCTCAACACCATGCATTTCAAATTGCTCTTGCAAACGCTTCTGCATAAAAGGAAACAGGATAATTTCCTTAAAAGAACGCACAAAGTGTGAATAGTAGGCCATTGCCATACGTTTTTTTTCTTTATGGTTTAGTGTGCGTTGGAAAACCAACTCAATATTCTTTACGACCACCTTTTTTTTATAGGGGAGAAAATAATAAAGAAAGCGACCTGTCCAACTGACTTGCGGCTTATCAAATTCCTTTTTTATTTCAATCATTTTGACTTCCATAAATCTAGTAATCCGTTTCCCTGGATGGTTTTTTTAAGTTTACTAACTTTTTTAAAAAAGCAACCTGCCGGTGCCAACTCCATAAAGGCACAGCGGG
The DNA here is from genome assembly GCF_048553315.1 of Legionella sp. ST3F1. Lineage (NCBI taxonomy): Bacteria > Pseudomonadati > Pseudomonadota > Gammaproteobacteria > Legionellales > Legionellaceae > Legionella > Legionella sp. ST3F1. The sequence goes on from NZ_JBLZIO010000001.1 coordinate 324,781, forward strand.
ATATCCGGCCATCTTTGCCCCCGGCTCAACATTTTTGGTTACTAAACTTTTTGCAAAGATAGTTGCACCATCACCTATCTTCAAGTGGCCAATAACTGCAACCTGCCCGGCCAGGGTCACGAACTGACCTAACTCGGTACTGCCAGCGACACCTACCTGGGCAACCAGAACGGAGCCTTTACCAATTTTTGCATTGTGCCCAATTTGCACCAAATTATCGAATCTACAGAGATCCTCAATGACTGTATCATTGAGAGAGCCACGATCAATGCAGGTATTTGCGCCTATTTCAACATCATTTCCGATAATGACCCGGCCTAAATGAGGAATCTTATAATGCCCGTCTCTATCACTGGCAAAACCGAATCCATCCTGACCTATCCTTGCCCCAGGATAAATGATCGTTTTGTTTCCTATGATGGCATTAGTAATACTGACATTATTTTCAATAAGACACGCTTTACCAATTACAACCCCATCACCAATATACGTGTTTACCCCTATTTTAGAGCCTTTACCAATAACCACTTGCTCACCAATATAAGCACCAGGTTCAACGATACATTCTTCGCCAATAATGGCAGTAGCAGAAATATAAGCCTTCTCTGAGATAAACCCCTTTTTCTCATCATCAGGTAAATAAAGTGCTTGGGCAATCAAAGCATAGGCTTTGTAAGGATTCTCATGGACAAGTAAACGCATAGTCTTTGGTGCTAAAGCAACATAGGCAGGCGAAATAATACACGCCCCAGCTGCAGAGTTTTTCAAAGCATGCAGGTATTTTTTATGGTGCAAAACACAAAGTTGCGTTTCATTGGCTTCGCTTAATGAGGCTAATCCCTGTACCACAAAGGAAGAGTCCCCAGCTTGAATATTAAAAAGTTGTGCACCAGAAATGGTTGCTAACTCCTCAAGAGTTAAAGCTTTACAATCTCCATTCAATTTTTTACATCTCATAAACTGGTTCTCTTCCAGGGGAGTCATTTAACCTATCAACGGTAAATTCCCCGATTGGCATGACGCAGGAATTGCAGCAAATAGTCGATATGTTCACTGTTAGGTAATTCCTGTTCCATTAGTTCAATGGCTTCGTTTAAAGTTAACCCCGAGTTATAAAGAATTTTATAAGCCCGTTGAATTTGCATACGCTCTTCTGACGTAAAATCATTTCGTCGTAACCGGGTAAAATTAACCCCATAACATTTTGCTGGATTCCCTTTTACTAGCGCATAAGGCGGCACATCTTTCGCTATCATGCTATTAGCGCCGATCATGGCCAAACGTCCAAGTTTGACAAATTGATGAATGCCACTCAAAGCACCAATGGTCACCCAGTCCTCCATAATAACGTGACCACCAATTCCTGCAGCATGAGCTAGAACATTATGAGCACCTATGTGCACATCATGAGCCACATGCACATAAGACATAATCAAATTATTGTTACCGATACGGGTTTCGCCGCCACCACCTGTTGTACCGCGACTAATCGTGGCATATTCACGAATGATATTGTCATCACCGATAGTCAGTTTACTTTTTTCTCCATTAAATTTTAGATCTTGGGGAACATTACCGACTATCGCACCATGGTAAATCTGATTTCGCTTACCAATAGCAGTCCAACCTTCAATGACTACGTGGGCACCAATACTTGTACCCTCATCGATACAGACATGATCGCCGATAATTGTGTAAGGGCCGATCTCAACATCTGCCGCAATCTGTGCATGACGTGAAACAAGTGCTGTTGGGTGAATTTTAGGATACATAACCACAACATTGTCACGATGATGTGCCTGATCTAACGGACTCATAAGCACGGTGTCACCTCCTTTACAACGCTACACTTCACCCAGAAAGGCAAAAATCATTCATGTAAACTCAGAAATTTTATCGCTATTGTTTGATGGAAGAAGTGGAGCATGGCTCGATTGATCAAGCCATGCTCAAGTATGATTAACAAAAATAGCTAAGTTTTATAAAAATATTTCTTACCATAAAATGCTGATTTATACGTAATTTATTGGCATTTTCGGGGTGTGAATAAGAATCAGCATTTAACTGGGGCAAATATTGCTCTGAACCAATCCCCCCCTCGATTTGGAAGATACTGTTATTGGGTATATCAAAATTACCTGCGACAGAGATATTACCTGCTAAAACAGGTGCGATCCAAACGTTAGAGTCTGTTGCTTGGTTAAATTGATAAATACCGTTCGCAGGCAGGGAACCTATGGGAAAATTAGTTGTCAGTGTTTCGCGCCACTCATTATCATAAGCACCAACCAGCAAAGAAGCTGAAACATCACCACCTAGACTTATATAACGGTTAAAAAACCATCGCGCACCCATACCAATCCGCGGACCGATACCATAATATTTGGCCTCGTAATTAATCCCATCTCGAACAGGCTCGCTAGCGCCAAAATTCGGTATTATGGTCCCCGCGTAAACAGCATCAAACCGTTTGGTAAAATAGGCCGCCTTAATACCAAAAAATCGGGAAAATTGAATATTTTCGTAATTTTCTGCATTAAAAAACCGACGAGTAATTAAATCACCTGTTTGGTAGGAGAATTTTGTCTTCACTGAAGCCACTGCTGCGCCATTTAAGTTCTGAGCACCAAAATTGGCAATCTGCGATAAAGTATTAACGAGTACTCCGGGCGTTGTTGTGTTGTAAACATCCCTTCGCCCTCTCGTTGATAAATAAGAATAACTTAAAACAACATCATTAAATGGGTTGAAGCGATAACCTGCACTAGCAGCAATACCCCAATTGGAATCGTTATCAGGAAAATGGGTTTTTACATAAGTGGTATTATTTCCGCTACCAATTGTTTTTGCCATATATAATTTGCGAATCCCCTCATCATTAATTGCACCGTAGAAAGGGGTCACGCTCAAAGAATATCCTGGGGGTGCTGGTTCCTTTTCTACGTTTCCGACTGTCCCAGCGTACAAATTTGTGGTGTTTAGCGCAGTTAAAAGCAACACAGAAAAAGTGCTTAACTTACTGTACATATCTGATTTACTCCTTTAATTCAGTCAAAATAACAAGTCTAGATCCCGGAAAGGCTTAGGCATCATAGCAGCTTTATTTTTTCTATCCAACACTCTTTTTCTGCGCGAAAACTGGCAGGGTGACAAAATTAAATCGCTGATTAATTTTCTTTGTTAATAACTACTTTGGCGCTATGCTCTAGCTCTTTCAAAGGGCTGCATACACCTGTCCGATTTAGTCGAGCTTAAGAGGAACATTCATGCGTTCTAATCGTCAACCAGAAATTATTGACGCGGTGATTACTTGGGTTAACGGAAATGAACCTATTTATAAGCAAAAGCTCCTCCATTATTTGACGCAAACCACATTCGTTCATGAGGAAGCAATAAGCCCAACGCGCTTTGGAGAGGTCGGTGAACTCGAATTCTGTCTTGTTTCGCTGTTTCGTTTTGCACCCTGGCTAAGGCATATCTACTTGGTTACTGATAACCAAACACCGGCATTACTTAGCAAATTTGCCGGGACTGACTATGAGCATCGAATTCATCTTATAGATCATAAAGTAATTTTTTCTGAATTTTCCGAAGCGCTGCCTACTTTTAATAGCAGGACAATAGAGTCTCTGCTCTGGCGTATTCCTGGGTTAGCGGAAAAATTTCTCTACCTCAACGATGATTTTTTTCTTATCAGACCGGTCTCCCCGGAGAATTTTTTTCACCATAACAAGGTGGTATTGCGCGGTGAGTGGAAAAAGCAACAACCGCATAGCTTGTATTACCGAATACGAATGGCATTGAAAGCGTTTAAACAAAAATATCGTCCGAAGAAGGTACATGTTCCTAAACACTCATTAGCACAAATAAAAGCAGCTCAATTGCTCGGCCATACAGAGAACTATTTCTACCTCTATCACAGCCCGCATAGTCTTCGCCTTTCGACGCTGGCAAATTATTTTTCTAACCATGTCGAACCATTAGTGTTTAATATTAATTTTCGTTTCCGCCATGCCGAACAATTTCTGACAACGGCCCTTGCTTCTCATCTTGAGATTGCAAAAAATAATGTTGTCTTTGAAGATAAATTACGTTGTTTGCAGTTGAAATTATCCGCACAATCCCTGCGGCATGTAAAACAGCAACTTGCGGATGCTGACAGGGATAACAATGTAGCTTTTGTTTGTATACAAAGTCTCGATAGCGTGCCTTTGTTAACACAGAACACCCTTTTTTCCTGGCTTGACAAAAGAATCGGCTCTTTGGATTCCTTCCTGGCTAACCAACCGATGGAAGCGTGTATTCCAGATTAATTGCTTACTGGCTTAGAGAGTCAGTTAAAATTTCTAAATGCCTTTGCAGAAAGGTGTGTAGCTTGGGAATGATTAGTTCAGGGAGATAGTGTTCATAAAGCTGAAGACTCTCTTGTTTTAATCGTCGATAGGATTTGTTGTTAATTAGTTCTGGCTTAAAATCTTCCATACTAATGGATACATTTCTAATGCCATCTTCAAAGGTAGCCCAATCTTTTTTGGAGATTGCGGGTGAAAAAATTGAAAACGAGGGTTTATTGAGTGCTTTGGCTATATTAACAGCCCCTCCTTCATTTCCCACAATCAGATCGCATTGGTCCATGATAATAATAAACTCCCTTAAATCTTGCCCTATTAAATTAAAAGAAAGCTTTGCTTTTGTAGTCTTTGTACAACCGTTATAAACGTAACTTGCCTGGCTAGCTTGTTGGGGAAGGTAGTTGAATAAAATATTCACATCATAGTTTTTTGCAATTTCATTAATTAAGACAAGCATAGAATCTAATGGATACGTTTTCCTGGCAGAACTACCCAGCAAACTAACCATAATTGTTTTTCGCGTTATTTTTACTTCATGTTTTATAAACAGTTCTTCTGCTTTTTTTCTTTCATTGGGAGTCAAAAAAATTTTGGGTACTGGATCCAAATCAATATTCAAGGATAAGGGATTGAGTAAGGATAGCTTTTTCTGAATGATCACGCCGAGATGAGGATGAGAAAATCGCGCAAAGGGGACAGGATCGGTATATAAAAAATTTCTTGCCCTTTTTTTGTGTGAAATGCGTCTATTTGCCCCGCTAAGCAGAACAATAATCCAGCTTTCCAGTTTCGAATAAGCATCAATGATTAAATCATAATTTTGTTTTCTTATCGCAAATACTAATTTTAAAAACTCTATTTTGCTTTTTCTGTGTTTGCGTCTGAAAAGGACTAAGCGATCAATACTTTTGTTACCACGTAATACTGATTCCGTCGCCTCATGAATTAAATAGTCTATTTTTGCTGTAGGAAGTCCTCTACGCAAATTATCGCAAAGTATACTGCCAACTAATACATCACCGATTGCTTTGTGCTGTATGACCAATATCTTCATAGGAAATTTTTTATTATGCGCTGTGTTTTTTTAAAGATCCAAAAGCGCCTGAGCTTAGTGAATTTATGTAATAACTGTTCTCTTTGCGGGTCTAAAGGTTCTTCACAAAGTAACTTCCAGCATTTATAAACACCTGAAATATCAAAATTTTCCAATACTGTCCGTAAGTTCTTAGGCAGGTAGTTCGTTCTTAGACTGGATTGAAAGTCAATTAGATAGGGTGCTCCATCTTCTCCATGAATAACATTACCCAGATTTCTTAAATCTAAATGCACTTGACCTCTACAATGCATGGCCCGCACTCTCTTTTCCATTTCTATGAAAAAACTTTTTGGGAGGCGTTGCCTATTTCTATGAATCTTTCTAAGAGACTCACCGGATATATAAGAAAAAGCGACTGTGTATCCATCAAGAAGTAAAACCCTGCTCGTAATACCAGCGAGTCCCATAAGCCGATTTAAACAATGATATTCAATTCTGGCAACTGTTCTCGCCACTAAGCATTTTATCCACCAGGGACAATGCTCAAAACTCTTTATTGTTAGCTCTACCCCTCCCTTGGTATACCTGAATACACGGGCATTCGTATAGCTACCACTGCGTAGAAGTATTAATTTCTCTTTGGGTATATTTGGCCAATAGAGTGGGTCGTTTTTATCCTTAATACGCATACTATCGTTTTAAGCCATCTCAATTGTGAAAACCAGCCATGACGTAGGTCAATTTAACCTGGATTGCCAATAGATTCATACCATTGAAGAAATTGGCAGAAGGTTGCTATAAAAACTACTCTCTGCCTGGTACAGGTATCTTTTACACATCAATATTTTCGGCATCCAACGCATTGCTTTCAATAAATTCTCGTCGCGGCTCAACATTATCGCCCATCAAGGTCGTAAAGATTTCATCAGCAGCGACAGCATCTTCGACACTCACTTGTAGCATACGTCTAACTTCAGGATCCATCGTCGTTTCCCAAAGTTGTTCTGGATTCATTTCCCCAAGACCTTTATACCGTTGTACGGTTTGTCCTCGTTTTGCTTCATCCATCAACCAGTTGATAACCTCTTCAAAAGACTCTATTGCTTGTGTCCGTTCACCACGCTTGATCACAGCACCCTCTTCAATGAGAGATACCAGTTTTGTTCCCAAGCTGGACATTTCTTTGTAGTCCTTCGAGAAGAAAAATTCGGTATTTAGCAAAATGGGATTGACGAGGCCATGCTGGGTAACCATCACGCGAGGGACGTAATAGCCATTTTCGTTATTATGAATGACATCGACAGCATATTGGTGAGTTTTGCTTCCTAACTGCTGTAAACCCGTATGGAGTTGTTTTGCCCAGTTACTAATCATTTCTTGATTGTTAAAATTATCATGCTGCAATGCGGGTAAATAAAGTATTCTTTTGAGAATTTCTGCACTATAACGCCTTGCTTGACGCTTTATAATTTTCTCAACCCGTCTATATTGCCGCACTAACTCTTCCAGAGCCTGGGATGAGATTGCAGGAATCCCTTTGCCCGGGAAAAATTCAGCATTATCCAATGCCGACTGGGTTAAGTATTCAAATAAGGCATCATCATCTTTAACATACTGCTCTTGCTTACCGCGCTTAACTTTATATAAAGGGGGTTGGGCGATATAAATGTAGCCGCGTTCAACCAGCTCCGGTGTCTGGCGGTAGAAAAAGGTCAGCAATAGGGTGCGAATATGCGCACCATCGACGTCGGCGTCAGTCATAATAATAATACGGTGATAGCGAATTTTATCCGGATCGTATTCATCAGGACCGATACCACAGCCTAATGCTGTGATAAGTGTAGCCACTTCCTGGGAAGAGAGCATTTTATCAAAACGTGCTTTCTCCACGTTGAGGATTTTACCCTTAAGCGGCAGAATTGCCTGGAACTTTCGATCACGGCCTTGTTTTGCAGATCCGCCTGCTGAATCTCCCTCAACGATGTACAATTCAGAAAGGGCGGGATCTTTTTCCTGACAATCAGCTAATTTCCCAGGTAGACCAGCAATATCGAGTGCACCCTTGCGTCGAGTCATTTCACGTGCCCGACGCGCTGCCTCGCGAGCTCTTGCTGCATCAATAATTTTACCAACAATCGATTTGGCAATTGCTGGGTTTTCTAAAAGAAAATCATTTAATTTTTCAGCCACCAGCGATTCTACCGCTGCTTTCACCTCCGATGAAACCAGTTTGTCTTTGGTTTGTGATGAAAACTTTGGATCAGGAACTTTGACAGATAATACGGCAGTTAGACCTTCACGAGCATCGTCACCAGTAGTGGTTATTTTTGCTTTTTTAGCAAACCCTTCATTCTCTATATAGGTATTCAGTGTCCGTGTTAATGCAGCTCGGAAGCCTGCCAAATGCGTACCACCATCGCGCTGAGGAATATTGTTGGTAAAGCAAAAAATAGTTTCCTGGAACGAATCATTCCACTGTAGCGAAAGGTCTACACTAATGTTGTCTTTAATACCGCTTAGTGAGAAGACGATCGGCATAATAGGTGTTTTATTACGATTCAGGTGTTCAACAAAAGCTTGAATTCCTCCTTCATAGCGGAAAGTATCCTGCTTTTGAGACCGTTCGTCGTAAAGGTAAATGCAGACACCAGAGTTAAGGAAAGAGAGTTCTCTTAAACGCTTGGCAAGTATATCGTAATGGAATTCAATATTGTTAAAGGTGTTGGCACTTGGTTTAAACCAAACTTGTGTCCCTGTTGCAGTTGCATCCCCTGTCACTGCAAGGGGTGCGTCAGGAACACCATTACGGTAGTGTTGTTCGTGCAACTTTCCATTACGGCGAATCGATAAATGCAATTCTTCTGAAAGGGCATTAACAACAGAGACCCCTACGCCGTGAAGTCCGCCAGAAACCTTGTAAGAGTTATCATCAAATTTTCCACCTGCATGTAAAATTGTCATGATAACTTCTGCCGCTGAACGGCCTTCCTCTTTATGAATATCAACCGGAATTCCGCGACCGTCGTCTTTAACAGTGATTGATTCATCGGCATGAATGGTGACGCGGATTTCCTTGCAGTGGCCAGCCAAGGCTTCATCAATGGAGTTATCTACAACCTCAAAAACCATATGATGCAAACCAGTGCCATCGTCGGTATCACCTATGTACATACCTGGACGTTTTCTAACTGCATCCAGGCCTTTTAAAACTTTGATATTCGACGAATCGTAACTGGCGTCAACGCTCATAAAGATCCTCTTTACCTATAGCTGTAACAAATTGGCTATTATACCACTAGTTGAAGCCATTTTGTATGATTCATCTTGCCATACTTATGCTGAGTTTCCCCCAGCCATTTTTCTGTTTCACGTGAAACAACTTACTATTCCCTCCCTGCCCAAATTAGCAATTTAGCTAAATTGTTAAATTACTCTCTGCTTCGTCCCTGCGAACGATAGTAGATCCACCTGCCAGTGAGTTGGTTGGTGCAAAGAGAGAATCAACGCACAAGGTTGGCGAGGGAAGTACCTTTAATCGCGGCAAACCCAATTTTGCCATTGCGTTTTCAACAAAACTGGTAACATGATCTGTCAGTACCTTTAAGCTAACTTTTTCAATAGTATGGAAGGGGTGCTCAGGATCACTCTGATAACGATGGAGTAAATGCAACTTCATTTTGTTATCGTGGAAAACAGAGATAGTCAGTCTGCTATGAATTTTATCCTGCAAAAAATTGGCTATGGCAGTGGCAGCAGGCAAGTTATTGATACCTGCAAACCAGTGTCCATAGGAGTCTATAACAAGGCAGTTACCCCAACTGGAAACGTCATTCAGTGTACTCCCTGCTGCTCGTTCAAAGACAACAAATTCATGATTATAGGGGGTACCGTGAATCTCAAGCATTGTATTTTCAACATGAGGCCCCTTATTAACACCATAAAGGCTCAATAGCGCCAAACTAACCAGGGTGGCATGTTCCTGACAGCCATTAAGTCCCTGCCGAAATGCACTCATGACGCAAAGGACTAAAGCTTCGTAGGTGCAAATTGCTTTGATTGCTAGATTGATATTCTCTAGCAGTTCAGCTTTCTCATTTTTCAGATTGACTCCCTTATATCTTGTGGGCAAATTTCCACTCATTCCCAACACGGCTTGTTGTGCTTCAGCTACTTCCGAAGCAAGTTTTCTGGAAATGGATAACGTCAAAGAGTCGTGTAAGCCATACACTTTTTCTCTGGCTTTCGTATCATTTTTAATAAGCCGTGCTTGAAGGAAATCAAATAGTTCCTTTAGTGATGCTAAATCAATACTCATGATATCACTTGTGGTTAATGCACCAAATTCACTATTTTGCCTCAAATTTCCGTACATGTGAAATGGCCATTTTTAATAGAAAAAATGTTGTAATCAATCCATTTGTTCTCAACAAAAAGGCTGTCAAAATTAATGCAGGTAATGAAGAATTGTCCCGGAATTGTTTTAATTAGTTTAAATAAATTATTAATATGTGATTGATCTAATTCCGAAGAAATATCATCGCAGAGATAAAGACAACGTTTAGTTATTAATTTTGCCTGTGCCAGTTTTAATGCAAAGAGAATAATTTTTTGTTGCCCACGTGACAGATACTGCTTCGCTTGCAAATTATCACAATTCACAATCAGATCGGCTTGATGTGCCCCGTACTGCGTAAATTGTCGATATAGGTCACTCTCATAGCTATCAGTTAGGACGACTGATAAGTGTTTGCCGCTCCCTCGTCTATCCCATCCTTTATAGTAAGCCAGGGATGCTTTAAGATCTGTCAGCTGGCTTAATAAAAATTGGAACTCTCTATTGAGTTCAACAAAATATTGCCCGCGTAAGTTGTCTAACTGTTCAGAGAGCGTTACCAGCAGGTTATCCCAGGGTACTAGCTGCCTTGGGGATGCTTTTTGCCGTAACAGACTATTTCTTTGTTTTAGTACTCTTCGAAAATCTTTCCATAACGAATGATACGCTTGTTTCACGTGAAACAATCCCCAATCCAATAAACTACGACGGATAGATGGACCGGCATCAATAATCTGAAAAATATCCTGGTAAAAAACCTGACAAGGCAAAAAATAAGCTAATTCACTACTACTCTGACAAGGAGATGAATTAATACGAACTTGTGTTGGCGAAAGAAGAGATTTCTGTATACTGACCGTTTGTTCATCATCCGCTCTGGCAAAAACCGTCAGACAGTCAGATGACTCTCTCACCAGGGGTGAAATTTCTCTTGTGCGAAAAGAGTGGCCACTGCCCAAAAGGTAAATAGCCTCTAAAAAAGAAGTCTTTCCACTACCATTAGCACCAACAATAATATTGAGATGAGGGTGAAGATCTAAACGTGCAGATTCAATATTACGAAGGTTGTTGATCTGCAAATGGGCAAGACTCATAATTTCATAGGCATGATAACATATTGGTAATGTTCATCCTGTACTGACTCAACCAAAATACTACTATCAGTAGTCGACATTGATAAACGTATCAATCCTTCAGGAACAAAATTTAAAACATCAAGCAGGTAGCCCGCATTAATTCCAATTTTTAATTCATTACCATCGGTGTGAGCTTCCAGTGACTCCATCGCTTCTTCTTGTTCCTGATTATTTGCAACTAACGTAAGGAGAGCCGGTTGAACATGCAGCAACACAGCACGCGACTTCTCATGAGCCAGAATAGCAATTCGAGCGAGTGCCCTTTTAAGCACATCACGGTCTAATAGCACAAATTTATCTTGTTCTTTAGGAATGGCCTTGGCATAGGGAGGAAAGCGGGCTTCAATCAGTCTGGATTGGAAGGTATATTCCTGGCTAGACAATTTAAAGTAATTCTTGCCGGCAGCAATGCCTATTTGCTCATCTGATATATTATTGAGCAATCGAAGCATTTCCTGGACACCCTTCTTGGGTAGTAAAAAACGATGATGCGACACGATGGAATCACAAGGTAAACGGCATACTGCCATGCGATGACCATCAGTAGCAACCGCAGTGATTGCATTTGCATCTAACTCAAGAAGCAATCCATTTAAAAAAACTCGTACATCCTGTTGCGACATAGCAAAATGGGTAGATTGCAGCAAATGAATGAGATCGGTACGCGATAAGGAGAATTCAACCTCGCTAACTTCATTCTCGCTCGAGGGAAAATCATCCGCAGGCAACGTGGCAAGTTTAAATTTACTGCGCGCAGCACTAATAACGACGGTGCTCTCCTTCATCGTAATCGTTGGGCAGGCATCATCATCAAGCGAACGAATAATATCAATAAATTTTTTCGCAGGAACCGTTATCTTTCCTGTGGAGTGACTCATATTGCAGTTAATAAGCGCTGTAATTTCCATCTCTAGATCAGTCGCTGTTATAAACAAACGATTATCATTCAAGGAAAGCAAAAAATTAGACAAAATAGCCAAAGATTGTTTCTTATCAACCGCACCGGCAACTGTCAACAAAGGAGTAAGCAGTTGTTCTTTAGTAAGAGTCAGATCGAACATGGTTAATCCCTAATCAAGATGACAAAGTACGCATTAAATTCTTGTAGTCTTCGGCAAAATCAGTTTCATCCTGAATTAATTCTTTGACTTTACGGCAAGCATGAATAACAGTGGTGTGATCGCGCCCACCAAAATGATCGCCAATTTCAGGTAAACTGTGATTAGTCAACTCTTTTGCCAAAGCCATGGCCATTTGCCGCGGACGAGCGATCGAACGACTCCGTCTTTTGGATAATAAATCAGCAACTTTGACCTTATAGTACTCTGCAACTGTTTTTTGAATATTCTCAATGGTAACTAATTTATCTTGCAGCGCAAGCAGATCACGTAAAGCTTCATGTACAAAATCAATAGTAATCGGTTTGCCAGTAAAATGAGCATTTGCAATAACACGACGCAACGCACCTTCCAACTCACGTACATTGGAACGAATACGTTTCGCAATAAAAAAAGCAACTTCATAGGGAAGTTCAATATTAGATTGCTCTGCCTTGCTAATTAAAATAGCGACTCGCGTTTCAAGTTCTGGAGGCTCCACAGCAACAGTTAATCCCCAGCCAAAACGGGATTTAAGACGCTCTTCAACCCCTTCAATCTCTTTTGGATAACGATCAGAGGTAAGAATAATTTGCTGCTGTCCCTCCAATAAGGCATTGAAAGTATGAAAAAACTCTTCCTGAGATCGATCTTTGCCAGCAAAAAATTGAATATCATCGATTAATAGTGCATTGAGAGACCGGTAAAAACGCTTAAATTCATTAATTGAATTCGTTTGTAATGCCTTGACCATATCAGCCACAAAGCGCTCGGAATGGAGGTAAAGAACCTTGGCTTCAGGATTATTTTTTAAGATAGTATTACCAATGGCATGCATTAAGTGAGTTTTACCTAAGCCCACTCCACCGTAGATAAATAAAGGATTATAGGCATCACCAGGACGCTCAGCTACTTGCAGGGAAGCAGCACGGGCTAATTGGTTTGAGTTACCTTCAACAAAACTATCGAAAAGGAACTTCTTATTAAGGTAGCTGTTCTTATAATCAGCCGCTTTCTTTGGTATTACCTTGGCAGTATTTGTCTGTGTTTTTAAAGGTTGAACATCCGTATCAACAGGCTGGGCTACTTTAGTACCAATCTCTATACTAACCATCGAAACAGTATCACCACCAAATTGGCTAACCAGCTCTTTGATTCTTGAATAAAAATTTTTCTTTACCCAATCGACTACAAAACGATTGGGAGCCAGCAACACAAGACCATTATCCTGTATTTCCGCTTGTAGGGGGCGTAACCAGGTATTGAATTGCTGAACGGGGTATTCCTCTTTTAACAGCCCCAAACACTTCTGCCAAACATTTGCAGACACAAAAACTCCTCAATAGGCTAAAACAATATCACGCAAGCACAATCAAATAAAATATTGCCACTGAATGTACCAGGGGAGCAAGGGAAATACTTGCTCAGGAAATTTAAAGATTGCCTCCATCAAACCGACAACAACAAGCCAATATGAATCAAGAGCAAAATTAAATTTGGGTAAAATCAGATTTGCAAGGGCGTCAATTATACTAAGCAATGAGTAAAAGAACAGAGTTATCCACAATAACAATAAAATACCAGAATGAAAATATCAAATTGATGAAATCAGGAAATAGCGTGTGCAATAAAGACAACGACGAGGATAGATAAACAATGGTATAGCCTTCGGGATAAACTGGTTAAAAGAGAGGAATAAGTTAGGTATAACAAAATTCTCTTTTAAAAAAATGATCTTATAAAGAAGTTATTAGGCCGAATAAACAAAGCTTATCTACAACAAAAAAATATCGTAACTAGTTGTATTTGCTTTAGATATAGAAAGAACCAACAGATTTTAATGACTATATAAAAGTAATAAGCTTTTAAATAAATAACTTTATAGTTATTAGTGAACAACCAAACCCTGGTTATTTTTATGCAGTCACCTCTTGCTTGACTGTAACAATCCAAACAATGATGTTAGTAATATTAGAACTAGTACTAGTAAAATAAGTGGATAACTTGGCTTGCAAGAGAAGGGCTATTAACTTATGGACACATCATCGAAAGCATATTGAGTGGTTTTGAACAGCAAAACATTTATGTAACCAGTTGTATTTAAAATAAAAAACAAAACTTTCAACAGAAATTGTCCACATAAATATAAATAAAAATTCTAAAATATCTTTTTTATTAATTATTAGCAGCGCCCCAAGCAAATAAAAATCGTGCTTTATTCTTCCAACATGGTTTGACAGCCGATGTAAAGTTTTCTATCATTGCCAACCTCAAAAATTAATTAACAACAGGTTCATCATGAAACGCACTTTTCAACCAAGTAATCTGAAGCGCAAACGCGATCATGGTTTTCGTCAACGCATGGCAACCAGAGGCGGCCGCTTGGTACTAAAACGTCGTCGTGCGAAAGGACGTAAGCGTTTATCAGCCTAAGTGCACTGTTTTGGCAAAACACGTCGGTTATTAAACAAGAGCGATTATGACCACGTGTTTGAGCAGGCAAAGAAGATAGTTACCTCAGAGTTCATTATCCTATACCGTAAAAATTCTCTGGGGTACTCTAGGCTTGGGTTGGCATTATCAAAAAAAATGATACCCAAAGCACATGATAGAAATCGAATCAAACGTTTATTACGTGAAGGATTTCGAACTACTCAGTTACCTGCGATAGATATGATATTTTTGGCCAAACACGGTGTAGCAAAGGTAGAAAACAAAACAATAATTGCCAAATTAGGTACAATATGGAACAAATTAACCGCTTCATACGCAATCTAATTTGCTTGCCTATTGTTATGTACCAATTTCTATTACGTCCTATCATGAAACCCTGTTGCCGTTATTACCCGAGTTGTTCAGAGTATGCCTTAGCTGCCATCAAACATTTTGGTGTTTTAAAAGGAGGCTGGCTTACCTGTCGACGGCTACTGAAATGCCATCCTTGGTCTGTTGGTGGCTATGACCCTGTATTACCTAACAAAGAGAAGCCTTGATGGATATACGTCGTGTAGTTTTATATGCAGCGCTAGCGCTGATTGTTTACTCTCTGTGGACCAGTTGGCAGCATGATTATCCGCCAGTCCATCCCCAACAAGTAGTTAGTGAAGAGAAGGCCACAGAAGCCAAAGATAGCCAATTGCTACCTAACATAGGAATCAGTAGTACTAATCAACCGGAAACAAAGGTTATTACTGGATCCGAGGAAACGATAAATGAAAACGCTGCTTCTCAGCTAGTTCGCGTTAAAACAGATGTGCTCGATTTACATATTGACACACGCTATGGTGATATTGTTAAGGCGCAATTACTGGACTACCCGGAAAGCCTTGAAGATAAAGATAACCCTATTACCTTGTTACAAAATCGTACGAGTGAACGATATGTGGCGAATAGCAGCTTGCTGACTGGCTCAGGACAGTCAGTGCAGACTCTTAATCTCAATTTAACCTCAGACAAAGAAAAATATGAATTAAAGCCAGACGCAGAAAAACTAACGGTTGTTCTTAATGGCAAAACACCGGAAGGTTTAGACGTCAAAAAAGAGTTTGTCTTTACCAGAGGAAGTTACCTAATTCAAGTCAATTACTTATTGAATAACCAGAGTAAAGACGCTTGGACTGGCTATATGAATACGCAACTCTTGCGTAGTTCACCGCAAGAGGATCAATCAAGTATCTTCCATGTTGGATCTTACACGGGTGCATCTTACTCCAATCCCCAGCACCGTTATCAAAAGGTTACTTTTAAAGATATGACTAAAACCAATCTGGAGACAAAATCTCAAGGTGGTTGGATTGCAATGCAACAGCATTATTTCTTGAGTGCCTGGGTACCGAATGCGATCAGTAACAACTTGTTTTATACGCGCGTTGCTAATCAGGATTACACGATTGGTTCAGTCAGTGAGCCAATTGAGGTTGCGCCAGGAACAGAGAAAAAAATCGGCTCCAGTCTTTATATCGGTCCTGAAATTACCAGTGTGTTGAAAGGGATTGCTCCAGGACTTGATTTGACAGTGGATTACGGTTGGCTGTGGTTTTTGTCTTCCCTATTGTTCTCATTAATGAAAGCCATTCACTCGGTAGTCGGTAATTGGGGATGGTCCATTGTTTTAGTTACCGTATTAATTAAATTAGCCTTCTACCGCTTATCAGCCACCAGTTATAAATCAATGGCGAGTATGCGTAAGTTACAACCTAAATTACAGGCTTTGCGTGAACGTTATGGTGATGACAAGGCCAAAATGAGTCAGGCAACCATGGAGTTGTACCGTCAGGAAAAAGTTAACCCCTTAGGTGGTTGTTTGCCTATTATTATCCAGATCCCGGTTTTCATCGCCCTTTATTGGGTTTTACTAGAAAGCGTTGAATTACGACAGGCGCCTTTTATTTTCTGGATTAAAGATTTAGCGGTTGCCGATCCATACCATGTATTACCCATCATTATGGGCGCTACCATGTTGATCCAGCAGCGCTTGAATCCTGCGCCACCCGATCCAATGCAAGCCAAGATAATGATGTTCTTGCCGATCCTCTTTACCGGCCTATTCTGGAATTTCCCCGCCGGTCTGGTTTTGTACTGGATAGTGAACAACGCTTTATCAATCTTGCAACAATGGTATATCACACGTAAGTACAGTGATGACAGGCCAAAGAAAACTCTGGTTTCTGCGAAGTAAATGTCATCGGATACTATCGCAGCAATTGCCACTCCTCCTGGACGCGGAGGAGTGGGTGTTATACGCCTCTCGGGTCCGCAAGCCTATTCCATCGCTTTACAATTGAATGGGAAAAAGAGTTTAACTCCCCGTATCGCAAAATATGGCTCTTTTGTTGATCGACATGGCAATGTTCTGGATAACGGCTTGGCTATTTACTTTAAAGCCCCTCATTCTTTTACCGGCGAAGATGTGGTGGAGCTGCAAGGACACGGGGCCCCTATTGTTTTGGATTCTCTACTAAAAGAATGCATTACTCTGGGAGCACGATTAGCCAAACCGGGAGAATTTTCCGAACGTGCCTTTTTGAATGATAAAATGGATTTAACTCAAGCTGAGGCGATAGCCGATCTTATTAATGCCAGCTCACAAACAGCCGCTCGCATGGCCCTAAGATCACTGCAAGGTGATTTCTCAAATAAAATCCATGAATTAAACGAAAACATAATTCACTTACGCCTTTTTGTGGAGGCCGCCATAGACTTCCCAGAAGAGGAAATTGATTTTCTTAGCGATGGTAAAGTGGCGACGATGCTGGCAGATGTTTTAGCATCGCTGAAGACTATTCGTAACAGTGCATCGCAAGGTGCCATTATTCGAGAGGGTTTGTCGATTGTCATTGCTGGTCGTCCGAATGCTGGAAAGTCAACGCTTATCAATTGCCTGGCTGGCCGAGATGTGGCGATAGTAACCGATGTGGCCGGTACTACGCGTGATGTTATGCGCGAGCATATTTTGCTTGATGATATCCCTTTGCATTTGATCGATACAGCAGGTCTACGCGAAAGCGAGGATCTGGTAGAGAAAGAAGGAATTAAGCGGGCCTGGCAGGAGGTAAGTCGTGCCGATTGCTTATTGATGGTAATCGATATTAACAAGACCGATTGTAGCAGTGAGCTCAGTGAAACCATTCGCAATACCTTACCCCCCGGTGTTCCTGTGATTCAGATTTATAACAAGATTGATTCGGCGGGCCTGACTCCCAAAACAGAAGAACAGGCTGTCTACCTTTCCGCTAAATCAGGTGCTGGCCTGGAGTTGCTAAAAGACAAAATTAAAGAGGTTGTCGGTTATCAGCCAACGGAGGGTTTATTCTTAGCTCGAAGGCGCCATTTAGATGCCTTAGATAGGGCAAAAGAGTTACTACTCGCCGGGCAGCAACAGTTGACTACGCAAAGAGCTGGCGAATTACTTGCTGAAGATTTGCGTCTTGCTCATCAGGCTTTGGGGGAAATTACAGGGGAATTTTCCTCTGATGATTTACTGGGTAGAATTTTTTCCAGTTTTTGCATCGGTAAATAAAGTTAATATTTTTTGCAAAGATGTTAATTGAGTAGGCAAAAAACCCTCAGTATCAATAAAAAATTATTATAAATCAAAATGTTATCATTAAATGACATTCAGTAGGCAATATGAAAAAAATAAATACAAAATAGCTTGCTTTGCGAATCACACTAATGCTAAGTTTGTATTTTTAACTTATTGCACATTTTTTTGATGGATTAGATTATGGTTTCCTATTCAGCTCAATACCAATTTTTTGCTCGCGACAAACAGGGCTTTTTGACATCAGAAATTAATAGTACTGCGGATGCTCGTCGATGGGCTGAAGGGGGAGAAGATGACAAACGCCGCTACAAATTCCTGGCAGATAATAAAACATTGATTGAGCAAGAATTTAACCAATTGTATGCCAGCCTGAGAAAGAAGGCGATTGCTAATGATGGTGCTGGAAAGAAATTCTGGCTTTACTGCTATAGTTGCAGCATTATGCTGAAAAATTATTATGAAATTCATGACGGAGAAGGGAAACCTAATGCAAAACAGTTCGCTGATTTGGCTGAAGCAATAAGAAAGCGTTGTGATAATGAAGATGACGCTAAAATTGGCCCAAAGGATGAAGGATTTTTAAATAAACTGGGCGCAGACATAGGAGCGAGTTTAAAGGAGCTTAGAGCGACCCCTTTCAGTATCTCTAAAATCGTAAGTAATGTTGGTTTTGCTAATGTAAGCCGTATTTACTGGACTTTCTGCCGACTAACCATGAAAAATTCACTTTTCCTGGCTCGTGAACTTCAATGGATAGAAAAACTGGGCAATATCCTGGGCAAAGAGATTGATGTTGATGCTATTGTTCATACTTGGGAAAAACCTAATCATATCTTTCGTGCTTTGAGCGTGGGCTTTTTTGTGGGCCGCATGATTCTTAATATGGGAGTTGCGCTTAAACATGCGCTTTCCCCAACATCAACCGATGAAGAGGCTTTAACTACCTGGCGGCGTTTCACAGATGAACTTTATGATCGTCGACTCACTTATCTAAACGATATAGTTTGGGCTACCGTTAACGGTCTCACTAATTATAACGACTATTTTGGTATTTCTAATCCTGTGGCCGGTTGGGCAACAGCAGCATTCTTGGTCTTCGACGTCTGTCTGCTTTTATATCGTCGCGAACTTGCTAAAGATGCTTATTTAACTAAAAGAGCGGAATACAAAGAAGAACAAATTTATCACGAATCAGAATTATCTCTTGGTCGTCCAGGCCATGAGACTGCTCTGATAATATTAGCAGAGCAAATTCAGCAGCTTGATAACAGTTGGGAAGTAGAAAGCGCCACTTACCTGTTTAATGCTACAGGTGCTTTATTATTAATGATGGGTTTTTCAGCGTCTATGTTACTGACACCAGCTGCCTTGATCGCAGGTTCCTATTTGGTATGCACCCTCGGGGTGGCAATCTACTTATCTGACGGGGCTTACAGCAACTATAAGGAAAAGAGTGTTGCTCTTCGTACAGCAGAATTAGAAAGCGCAGGCCCAAAAACGATTGGATTGGCTCAATGGGAACAGAAAACGGCGAGCGATAATTTTTATTTTACATTAGGTAAAAATGCGGTAATGCCGGCTTTGTTTATGACTACTATGGCGATCTCTTTGCCCGCTGCTTTAGTAATGACAGCGACTTACATGGTATACAGCTTGGGGAGCTCTTATCATAAACATAATCAGGATAAAGCTACGCAGCTTAGTATCAATTCTCTAGACGATGCTCCGCGAGCATTTTCCTTTACATAAGAATCCCTCTCCTGCAGCCTGCTATTCGCGTAGTAGGCTGCCCACCTTCGGAAACGTTACTCCAGAGTGAATGGCTGGGTCGATAAGGTGCTCGAAATCTCATGTACTTTCGTTTCCCTCTTGCACCTCTCTCTAGCGAGCTTCCGAAGAAGCCAATCGATAGATTGTTGTTAATAGTCGTTCGGATACATCGCATTAATTGCCGCAATGTCTTTATCGCTTAAATAATTTCTTTGGCCTATTTCGATGCCATCCATTAAAGGTTCAATCGTTCTTTTGCCGTTCTTTGAAAAAGCATAGGCCCCATAATGCATGATTGATTGGTAATCATAACTACCAAAATCTTCACCATCCGTTAAATGTTGGTCAAAGTTAAATTTATGATCCTCTTCAATATTTTCCCAAAGGATGCGAATAAATTCTGCGCGATCGGCACGGGATTGCTCATGCCATAAGCCGAGAGCATGGCCAATTTCATGGACTGTATTCATAGCAGTACAACGGGTTGACAAGTTAATTTCCTGCCGTCCACCTTGCTTTCCTACGTAAGAGGAACACGTTGTGCCTTCCGCTGGAACAAAAACAACATAATCCCGATAGATGTGGCGATTTTTACTCGTTAATTCGACCAGTTTGATATTGGTTTTTTCTTGCCAATGGGCAATCGCCTGCAAAACAGCTAATTTATTTTTGAAAGGTAAATCTTCTGCAATTTCGTAAGGAATAATGCCGTCTGGCCACCTACTGCCACCAATTTTATGTCTTATTACCGCACGAAATCGCCGTAAATCAGTAATTTTGGCAACAAGGATATCGCCTTCAACAACAGCAAAACCATTAATTTGTTCATAAATGATAGAGCGACTGCCGACAAGGGGGTCTGCAACAACAACTCGACCTAAAGTAATTGCAGAACTAAGCGAACAAGATAATAACAAAGGTAAAAAACAAATTTTAGGCAATTTTGGCATGATTAATATCCTTATTAACACAACCATACTCACATTCTATACAGATCAAAATTGATTTTTAAGTAGCTGATATTTTATCAATTAAATCTGATCAAGCTGTTCTACATAGAATGCATGTTGTGTCTTACGGTATGTAAAAAATAATCTTTATGCTTGTAAAATATGACTTCATCTGCAGCATAAACCAGCTATGGTAAAGGTTTTCAATAGCATCATCTGCCATTTTCTAACATATCTAGCCCCTTTTTATAGAGTTCATTTTTAGAGATTTTTGTTAATAAACTCGCAATTTTTACTGCCTGCTTTAAAGGAAGTTCCTCAAGTAAAATTGCTAAAATTTCTTCTCCTTTTGTGTTGGCTGTAGCGGCAGGTTTTGCAGGAAGAATAAGAACAAACTCACCCTTTGAGTGGTTATTGTCCATCAGTAACCAATCCTTTATTTCCTGCACCGTCCCTCTAATAAAGCGTTCAAAAACTTTAGTTAATTCTTTGGCTAGTACCATTTCATAATGTTGACCATAAACTTGCATAATATCATTAATACAATCAACAATTCGATGTGTAGATTCATAAAAAATTAAGGTATGTTCGGAATTTTGTAGCGCATTAAGCTTATTTTTTCTTGCAACCGGTTTCGCTGGAAGAAAACCAGCAAAGGTGAAACTATCACAAGGAACACCCGCAGCACTAAGTGCTGTTATTAAAGCACAGGCTCCAGGAACCGGAACAACGGGAATTTCTTTTTCTTGTGCCAGCCGAACGAGCGGAAAGCCTGGGTCACTGATTAATGGCGTCCCGGCATCACTAATTAGAGCAAACGATTTTCCTTGCTGCAGGGCACTAAGAATTTGCTCACTTTTGTCATTTTCATTATGCGCATGTAATGAAAGCAAGGGTTTATGAATCCCTAAGGCATTCAGTAATTGCAGAGAATGGCGGGTATCTTCGGCCAGTATGGTATCAACCGATCTTAAAACATCCAGGGCCCGCAAACTAATGTCATCGCGATTACCAATCGGCGTGGCAACAACATAAAGAGTGCCAACAATGGTTGCTGAACTTTTTACCATAGTTTATCCTATTCCGTTCCAGCGCTTCGGACGTACCTCCATGTTACCAAATTCATTAGTATTAAAATTAGTATCGCTAATCGTTTCAGTCATTTTGCTTTCTCAATGCACGAAAGTTGCTGAAAATCAAAATACTCCGCCACGCCCTAACAAGCAATCCGCCATTCCTTATACTATGCCTGCAAGTGCATACCTTGCTTTGGCAAAAAATCAGGGCGGTGATGAGCAACAAAATCTTCTGCTCATGGCTGCCGGCCGTTTTATCTACGATGGCCAGTGGCGAGAGGGTATAAAAACGTTAGCTCAAACCAATAATTTATCACCCGAACAGACTAGTGAAAAAAATATTTTACTCGCCAAAACCGACTTGATTCGTGAACAGCCAAAAGCTGCTGTCGCCAGGCTATCAGGCGTGCGTGAAATTAACAGCTTGCCGTCTTTTTATCAAGTTCAATTTCATGAAATCCTGGCTAACGCTTATGAGTCCATAGGGAATGCCAGTGAATCGGTTATTGAACGCATTAAATTGGAACGCCTTTTAACGGATGAGGTTGCACAGGCTAATAACCGTCGTATTTTGTGGCTTACTTTGACCAAACTACCTGTTGCTGAACTGAATACCCTGGCAATCGAAGCCCAAGAAGGATCTGATTTGCAGGGATGGATGGAGTTAGCACTTATCCCACGCCAGAATTCTGCAAATGCTGAGGCTACTTATGCTCGTGTTGAACAATGGCAACAGCAATATCCTGGGCATCCTGCGAATGGTATTTTGCCCTCCCCTTTGTCTGCCGTTAAGCCTTATTTGCATCGAACACCGCGTCAAATGGCTCTCTTACTCCCACTAACCGGGCCTCTAGCTGGACCAGGCAATGCGATTCGTGATGGTTTTGTCAGCGCAGCGGAAAGTAATCCTGCTTCAGAAGCGAAAATTCGGTTATATGATACGGCGGCAGGAAATGTTGCTGATTTATATCAGCAGGCAGTAGCAGATGGTGCCGATTATGTTGTTGGTCCTCTAAGTAAAACAGATGTTGCCAGTGTTGCTGCCATGGATCACCCTGTTCCGACCCTTTTGCTGAATGATATGGAAACTGGAACTAATACGAATGCTTACCGTTTCGGGCTGTCACCTTCTAACGAGGCAAGGCAGGTTGCAGTCAAGGCACGCAAAAGAGGGTTAAGACGAGCCTTAATCATTGCTCCAAAAGGAATTTGGGGCGACGAAATTGTTGCAGCATTTTCATCTCAGTGGCGCTCGAGTGATGGGATCATCTCTGATCAATTGAGATATGCCAATAATGAGGATTTGAATATTGCGGTACGGGATATTCTTCATATTTCTGATAGCCAGGTACGGGAAAAGAAACTTAAACAACTATTGGGCAGCAATATTCAATCAGTTCCTGCGCGACGACAAGATTTTGATATGATTTTTATGCTTGCTTACCCTTCAAAAGCACGGCAAATCATGCCTCTTCTAAAATATTATTTTGCTGGTGATGTCCCGGTTTACGCTACTTCCACCGTCTATAGTGGAAGTTTGAACATCATGAAAGATAAGGATTTGAATGGCATCATTTTCTGCGACATGCCCTGGGTCTTTGCTCATCAGTTGGGTAATAAGAACTGGCCCGAACAGCTTAACAGTTATAATCGTTTATATGCTTTAGGTATGGATAGTTATGCCTTAGCTAATCAACTGAATCAGTTATTACTCTTCCCAGCGATGGGTGTTAATGATAAAAGTGGGGCTCTTTATCTGAATCGGGCACAGCAGGTTGCAAGAATTCCTGCCTGGGGACAATTTAGAAATGGGGTAGCTGTGGCGATGGCCGACTAATACAGGCGTATAGGTAAGACAATGTCGCAAAGGATTGGGTATATCGAAGAGCAGCAGGCACGGATGCATCTTTCTGCTCAGGGATTGAAATGGGTGGCGAGTAACTACCGCTGTCGCTGGGGAGAAATAGATTTAATAATGCGAGAAGGTGCTTATCTTGTTTTTATCGAAGTGCGTGCTCGTGCCTCACTTTCATTTGGAGGTGCTGCAGCCAGCGTGACTTACAGCAAACAGCAAAAACTTTTAAAAACGGCTACCCATTATTTACTTACAAATAAAATTAATGAAACACAACCCACACGGTTTGATGTACTGACTTTAGATGGCAAGCCTGCAAAGATTGGGTGGATAAAAAATGCTTTTGGTTTGGGCTTTTAAAATAATACAAATAAATTGGGAAATGAAAGATGACACAGATGGAAGACAGAGTTAGGCAACTCTTTGGTATTAGCATCGAAGGGAAAATAGCTGTTGCTGATACGATGTCTGCGCTAATAGCCAAGGCAGGATTACGCTTGGTTAACTGCCTTCTTAATGATGGGAAAATATTGTTGTGTGGCAATGGTGGCTCAGCTGCAAATTGTTTGCATTTTTCTGCTGCCATGCTCAATCATTTCGAAGTAGAACGGCCTCCTTTACCTGTTATTGCTTTGAGTACAGATATGGCCTCGCTAACATCCGTTTCCAATGATCATCATTATGATCAGATTTTTGCTCGCCAGATCCATGCATTAGGGCAGGAAAAAGATGTCTTACTCGCGCTTTCAACCTCAGGTAATTCGGATAGTATTTTGCATGCTGTCAATGCAGCAAATGATCGTGGGATGGATACCATTGCTTTAAGCGGGCGAGATGGTGGGGTTCTTGCTAACCACCTCGGACCTGAAGATATCGAACTAAGGGTGCAGGCCGATAGTGCAGCACGTATTCGTGAAACACATTTATTCATCTTGCATTGTTTTTGTGATTTGATAGATCAATCGTTGTTTGGTCAAATGTTGGGGTAAGTTATGAAGATTCGCTCAATAATTTTTTTACTCGTTAGTTCATTGCTGACAGGCTGCGTTGCAGCAGTGGTAGCCGGCGCTGCCGCTGGTCTTGTGGTTTATGATCGCCGCAGCGTTGTTACCTTAGAAAGTGATGCCCGTATTTTTCATAAGGTTCATACTGCTATAGTTACCGATCCTCGTTTTCGTGACTCACGCATTTTAGTAAGCAGCTTTAACGGTGTTGTATTGCTTGTTGGACAAACACCAACTGCCTCGCTAAGAGTGGTAGCGGAAAAAATCGCGCAAAATACACCGAATGTGAGAAGAGTCTACGATGAGATTTCGGTTGATTATCCCCTGCCTATTAGTCAACGAACAAAAGACACCTGGATAACTAGTCAGGTACGTAGCTTAATGTTAACCAAGAAAGGTTTGGAATCTGGCTCCATTCGTATTGTGACCGAAAACGCTGTTGTTTACTTAATGGGAATTGCTACTCGCGAGCAAGCCAATTTGGCGGTCAGTGTTGCCAGACAGGTACAAGGTGTTCGTAAAGTGGTTAAAGTCTTCCAATATATTGTCTAGGAACTATGAGAAAACAGGGATGTTTTGCTGTCATTTTTTTAAGCTGCAGTCTTTTGACTGGTTGTCTTGGTGGCGTATGGACCGGGGCTACTTTAGTTTATGACCGCCATAATGTTTATAAAAAACTCAGTGATTATGAGCTTTCTGCAGAAGCACATCGAGTCTTGTATGAGGACAACGTTTTTAAAACAGAGGGTTGCGCAATCGACCTGGCCGTTTTTAATGGCGATATTCTGTTGGCAGGTCATGTCCCCAGCCTGGAACTGCGCGAGACAGCGATTAAACGGATATCGGCACTATCGGGTTATCGTCGTCTGTTTAACCAAATGGATATTAACCAACAACCAAGTAACACCTTAGAGGATAGTTGGATCACAACTAAAATTCGCAGCCAGATTTTTGCTGACTCAGCGATTGATCCAAATGCGTTTAAGGTGATTACTTCTGATCGTATTGTTTACCTAATGGGAGATGTGAGGCCAGCTCAAGCCGCTGTTGTAATCAATATTGCCAGGAATACTGCCGGGGTCGAGCGAGTCGTTAAATTACTCAAATACTACAATTTAAGCGGGCAGCCTGTAAAAGATGTCTAATCTGCACTAAAAGAGTGTGGCCTGAGTAGACTCAAGCCACTGTGCGCAGTTCCAAACCAGGAAGTGGCTAACCTGGAGGATACCATTACTTTATCAATGGATGCGACCTTTATCCAGTCGTTTACGAATTTTTCTTAATTTAAAAGCACGCAACAATCCCGTCGATGAATTTGCTTCGTCTTCTTTGCTATGTCCGTTCATTAGTTGTACAGGGTGAGATTTACAATGTTTTCGATAGGGGTTATGGTTTTTATCATGTTTGTGGTGAAGTTCATCACCGTACCGATTGAGCATTTTTTCCCGCATACTGGCAGCGGTGCGTTGTTGCTTTTCTGACATATCATAATTCCTTACTTCGAGGTAAACACTATTGGTGTAAATAATAAGTACACCTATTATAAAATATAATCAATATATGCCTAATATTCCAGCGCAGCACGCGGTTAGGTCGATTACAGATTAGTTACACCAAAAAAAACCACCTGGATTTTAAATAATTAATAAGATCAATAAAAATTCAATTTCGAAACTAATTGATTTAGCAAAAAAAAACAGCAAATAGAGACTTAACTTGCTGCTGATGTTTGCTTATCCAGCTTGATTACTTTATAATTCGCGCGTTGAAAGATGGGTGAAAATGTGAAAGATAGGCGGAGCGTACGAGGCGTGATAGGCTTGATGGGAGCTCAGCTGGCTACCAGTGTAATAATAGCATTGGCTTTTCTGCTGACTTTCGGAACAAAAGAGGCGATATCCGCAATATTAGGGGGACTGGTAGCAGTCATACCTTCTATCTTGTTCGCAAGAAAACTGTTTCGCTACCAGGGCGCCAGAGCGGCTCGGCAAATAGTCAAAAGCTTCTATATTGGTGAGGCGTTGAAAATATTGTCGTCTGTTATCCTGTTTACGCTGGTGTTTGTCCTGTTTAAAGTAGCCCCTCTTGCGTTTTTTTTCACTTACATTATGGTGTTGATGAACCATTGGTTCGCACCACTGATTTTTGCTAACAAACAAAATAGGCCAGAAAGTGACTGAAATGGTATCAAGCACCCAATATATCAAACATCATTTAACGTATCTCACCTTTAACCTCAAAACGATGAGTTTTGGTTCGGGTGGTTTTTGGACGGTCAACCTCGATACACTGTTTTTCTCTGTTGTATCAGGGGTTTTTATTCTGGCGTTGCTATACATTGGCGCACGTAGGGTAACGACAGGGGTCCCCGGCAAGTTACAGAATTTTGCTGAATTAATGCTCGAATTTGCTGATAATCAGGTTAAAGACTGTTTCCACGGAAAAAATAAATTAATCGGACCCTTGGCGCTGACGATTTTTGTTTGGGTTTTTCTGATGAATTTTATGGATATTGTTCCCGTTGATGTGCTGCCTATTCTGGCTCAATCAGTTGGTATTCATTATCTAAAGGTCGTACCTACGAACGATCTGAATCTAACTTTTGCCATGTCGATATCCGTTTTCATGCTGATTATTTTCTATAGTGTGAAAATCAAAGGTGTCAAAGGTTTCGCAAAGGAATTAGCCTTACAGCCTTTTAATCACCCCGCATTTATTCCTTTCAACTTGTTGTTGGAATTGGTGGGATTGATTGCTAAACCGATTTCGCTTGCACTGCGTCTATTCGGAAACTTATATGCTGGTGAATTGATCTTTATTCTGATAGCCTTGCTAACCTTGAATGCAACTGTAACCTCATTGGCTGGAACAGTTACTTTGGGCGTAGCACAGTTTTTATTAGCTTTGGCCTGGTCAATATTCCACATTTTGGTGATCACGTTGCAAGCGTTTATTTTTATGGTACTGACTATTGTTTATCTCAGTCTGGCCCATGAAGACCATTAATCATTTTTTAATTTAAACAATTGTCCATTAAGGGGATTTATATGCAAGCTGCAAGTTTGATAGCACAAGTTCAAGGTATGACTGTTATCGCAGTCGCCCTGCTGATAGGTTTAGGTGCTTTAGGTACCGCGATTGGGTTTGGTTTATTGGGTGGAAAATTCCTTGAAGGTTCTGCACGCCAACCTGAAATGGTTCCTATGTTACAAGTAAAAATGTTTATTGTTGCAGGCTTACTTGATGCGGTAACAATGATTGGTGTGGGTATTGCGTTGTTCTTCACTTTCGCTAACCCCTTCCTCAGCAATTTAGGTTCTTGATAACACTAAATGGGGGCGATTTTGCGCCCCAAATGCTACAGGAGAAATTACCTTGGATATAAATTTGACCTTGATTGTTCAAATGTTGGTTTTTGTCGCGTTTGTCTGGTTTACCATGAAATTTGTTTGGCCACCGTTGGCTAAAGCAATGGAAGAGCGTCAAGACAAAATCGCTGACGGCTTATCCTCTGCAGAGCGTGGCCGTAAAGAATTGGAACTGGCTCAACATCGTGTCCGTGATGAATTAAAACAAGCCAAATCACAAGCTTCAGAAATTATTGAGAAAGCAAATCACCGTGCTGCTCAACTCATTGAAGAAGCGAAAGAAGAAGCGAAACTGGAAGCACAAAAACAGGCCAAAATAGCACATGAGCAATTACTGCAAGAGATAAATCGTGCAAAAGAGAACTTGCGCAAGCAAGTCGCTCAGTTGGCAGTGGCTGGTGCTGAAAAGATTCTTATGCGTGAAATCGATAAACAAGCGAATAGCGCGTTATTGGATAACCTGATTAAAGAGATTTAACATGGCAGATACCACAACGATCGCTAGACCTTACGCAAAAGCAATTTTTGAGCACGCGCTGGCTGTCAAAAAACTTAGCCAATGGTCTGAGATACTGCATAGTTTGGCAATATCGGTGTTGGATGATAAAGCAATGCAATTTATTACCAATCCTGCAGTAACAGAAAAACAACAGACAGAACTATTAATGATTCCTTTTGCAAAAGCTAGCGATAAAGAAGCAACAGCAATAGAAAGTCTGATAGCCTTGTTGGCTTATAATAAGCGCTTAATGCTATTGCCTGATATTAAAGTGTTGTTTGAGGTATTGCGTGCGGAGCAAGAAAAAACGCTGGTAGTCAAAGTTCATAGCTTTTCAGAACTTTCAACTGAGCAACAACAGCATTTAATCAGTTCACTTAGCCAACGGCTACAACGCCAGGTCACGCTTGATGTTAATGTTGACCAATCACTGCTGGGCGGTGCGGTTATTCAAGCTGGCGATTTAATTATTGATGGCTCGGTGCGAGGCAAATTAAGTAAGCTTATCACCGATTTAGCCGCCTAGAGAGAGGATAGATTTCATGACAGAACAAGTAGCGTTAAACCCATCTGAAATCAGTGAATTAATCAGAAAGAAGATTGAAGAATTCAACGTTGTTTCCGAAGCACGAAATGTAGGAACCATTGTTAGCCTGAAGGATGGTATTGTTCGCCTCCACGGCCTTGCCGACGTTATGCAAGGGGAAATGATTGAATTCCCTGGCGGAGTCTATGGCTTGGCATTGAACTTGGAGCGCGATTCAGTCGGTGCGGTAATCCTCGGTGATTACTCAAGCCTGTCTGAAGGCCAAAAAGGAAAGTGTACTGGTCGTATTCTTGAAGTTCCTGTAGGTAAAAGTCTCCTTGGACGTGTCGTCGATGCACTTGGTAACCCAATTGACGGTAAAGGACCTCTTGAATCCACCAAGATGTCTCCCATTGAAAAAGTGGCTCCTGGTGTAATTGCTCGTCAATCAGTTGATCAGCCAGTACAAACCGGCTTGAAAGCTGTTGATGCGATGATTCCAGTCGGACGTGGTCAGCGTGAATTGATTATTGGTGACCGCCAAACTGGAAAAACAGCTATCGCTATTGATGCGATTATTAACCAGAAGGGCACTGGAGTTAAATGTATCTATGTAGCCGTTGGCCAAAAAGCATCTTCTGTCGCAGCCATTGTGCGCAAGCTGGAAGAGCATGGTGCTATGGAGCATACCATTGTGGTCGTTGCCGGCGCTTCTGATTCGGCTGCCCTCCAGTTTATAGCTCCCTACGCCGGTTGCACCATGGGTGAATATTTCATGGAGCGCGGTGAAGATGCTCTAATTGTTTATGACGATTTAACCAAGCAAGCATGGGCATACCGACAAATATCCTTGTTACTCCGCCGCCCACCAGGACGCGAAGCTTACCCTGGAGATATTTTCTATCTGCATTCACGTTTACTCGAGCGCGCAGCAAGAATCAACGCGAAGGAAGTCGAGAAATTGACCAATGGTGAAGTAAAAGGCAAAACGGGTTCACTTACCGCGTTGCCAATTATTGAAACGCAGGCAGGTGACGTATCTGCATTCGTACCAACCAACGTGATTTCCATTACCGATGGACAGATTTTCCTTGATGTCGATCTATTCAACTCTGGTGTCCGTCCTGCGATCAACTCCGGTTTATCGGTATCCCGGGTTGGTGGTGCAGCACAGACAAAGATCATGAAAAAGCTGGGTGGTGGTACGCGTTTAGCCCTTGCACAATTCCGTGAGTTGGAGGCATTCTCACAATTTGCTTCTGATTTGGATGATGCAACACGTAAGCAACTGGAGCGTGGACAACGTATTACTGAGTTAATGAAGCAAAAGCAATACTCACCC
The DNA here is from genome assembly GCF_048553315.1 of Legionella sp. ST3F1. Lineage (NCBI taxonomy): Bacteria > Pseudomonadati > Pseudomonadota > Gammaproteobacteria > Legionellales > Legionellaceae > Legionella > Legionella sp. ST3F1. The sequence continues at coordinate 355,171 of NZ_JBLZIO010000001.1, forward strand.
CACTCCGTAGCCGAAATGGCTGTGTCTCTTTTTGCCGTAGAGAAAGGCTATCTGGATGATGTTCCGGTTACCGAGGTTAGTGCATTTGAATCAGCATTACATGGCTTTATGCAAGCTTCACATGCGGCACTTTTGCACAAGATCAATGAATCTGGTGCTTATGATGGTGATATTGAATCCGAATTAAAGGCAGCTGTCGAAGACTTCAAACGCACTGGTAGCTGGTAAATTGACTAGCCACCTTTACCAAGTAGAGGTGGCTTAATTGATTACGCAGGTTTTTCTAGCAATGAATCTGTTAATTAAAGGCGAAGCAAGATATGGCTGGAGCGAAAGAGATCCGTACAAAAATTGCGAGTATTAAAAACACGCAAAAAATAACTCGCGCGATGGAAATGGTTGCCGCAAGTAAAATGCGCAAAACGCAGGATAGAATGCGAGCATCCAAGCCCTATGCAAACAAAATATATAAAGTTGTTAGACATCTGGCTCGCGCGACCTCTGAATATAGGCATCCATTTATGACAGTGCGTGACATTAAGCGTATTGGTGTCATTGTCGTAACGACGGATAGAGGTTTGTGTGGTGGTTTGAATGCAAATTTACTGCGCGAAACAATACGCCACATGCGCCAGTGGCAGCATGAAGGCAAAGAAATCGATGTTTGCGTTATTGGCAGGAAAGGGCAAGCCTTTTTCAAACGGGTTGGTGGAAATATTATTGCTTCTATTGATCAGCTGGGTGATAAACCTAGCGTAAAAGATTTGATTGGCGTGGTAAAAGTCATGCTGGACGCCTTTGATAAGGGTGAAATAGATGCTTTGCATATTGCGTATAATGAATTTGTTAATACCATGACGCAAAAACCAACCATTAAACAGCTTTTACCCTTACCTGCTTCTGAAGAAGATAGTAAAGAGCTTGGCCATCATTGGGATTATATTTACGAACCCGATGCCAAGGAATTATTAGACGCCTTGTTGGAACGCTACATTGAGTTGCAGGTTTATCAGGCGGTTGTGGAAAACATTGCCTGTGAGCAAGCTGCAAAAATGATTGCAATGAAGAGTGCAACTGATAATGCAGGTGAGTTAATCAAAGAATTTCAATTGGCGTATAACAAAGCCCGACAAGCTGCTATTACTCAGGAATTGGCAGAGATTGTTGGTGGTGCGGACGCTTTATAAGAGGGCATATGATGAGTTTAGGAACTGTAGTTGAAGTTATTGGCGCGGTTGTCGACGTTGAGTTTCCTCGTGATAACGTTCCCAAAGTTAACGATGCGTTAAAACTCGTTGAAGGGGATTTGGTATTTGAGGTGCAACAGCAATTAGGTGATGGTGTTGTTCGTACTATTGCCATGGGTACCACTGATGGTTTGAAACGCGGAGTTCAGGCTAAAAATACTGGCGAACCAATTCAAGTGCCTGTCGGTAAGAAAACCCTGGGTCGTATTATGGATGTTCTGGGACGTCCAGTCGATGAAGCTGGTCCTATCGATGCTGATGAGCATTGGGCAATTCATCGTAAGGCACCAAGCTATGAAGAACAAGCTGGTAGCCAGGAATTGTTGGAAACCGGTATTAAAGTGATTGATTTGTTATGTCCTTTTGCCAAGGGTGGTAAAGTGGGCTTGTTCGGTGGCGCCGGTGTAGGTAAAACCGTTAACATGATGGAGTTGATTCGTAACATCGCTATTGAGCACAGTGGTTATTCTGTATTTGCCGGTGTGGGCGAGCGTACTCGTGAAGGTAACGACTTCTATCATGAGATGAAAGATTCTAATGTTCTGGATAAAGTATCATTGGTTTATGGACAAATGAATGAGCCACCAGGAAACCGATTACGTGTAGCCTTGACTGGTTTGACCATGGCGGAAAAATTCCGTGATGAAGGACGGGATGTACTGTTATTTATCGATAACATTTATCGTTATACGCTTGCCGGGGTTGAAGTATCTGCATTACTTGGCCGGATGCCATCTGCAGTGGGCTACCAACCAACGCTGGCTGAGGAAATGGGTATGCTGCAAGAGCGTATCACGTCCACCAAGACAGGTTCCATTACTTCTATTCAAGCGGTCTATGTTCCTGCGGATGACTTGACGGATCCTTCACCTGCAACCACCTTCGCGCATTTGGATGCGACAGTCGTTTTGTCTCGTCAAATTGCCGAGTTGGGAATTTATCCCGCAGTAGATCCACTAGACTCTACTTCACGCCAATTGGATCCATTGATTGTTGGTCAAGAGCATTATGATACTGCTCGTCGGGTTCAACAAACATTACAGCGTTACAAGGAACTGAAAGATATTATTGCAATTTTAGGTATGGATGAGTTGTCTGAGGAAGACAAGCGTGTTGTTTCCCGTGCCCGTAAAATTCAGCGTTTCCTTTCCCAACCGTTTTTCGTTGCTGAAGTATTCACTGGTTCTCCCGGTAAGTACGTATCACTAAAAGATACTATCAAAGGATTCCAAGGTATTTTGGCTGGCGAGTACGATGATTTGCCTGAACAGGCATTTTACATGGTTGGTAGCATCGAGGAAGCTGTTGCTAAAGCGAAAACCCTATGAGGCAAACAAACATGGCAAGAACAACGCACTTGGATATCGTTAGTGCTGAGCAGGAAATTTTTTCGGGTGTCGTCGAAATGGTTATCGCCACGGGCGAATTGGGTGAGATCGGAGTTGTTCCTGGTCACGCCCCTTTGTTAACCGTGCTTAAACCTGGAGAAATTCGTATTACACGCCAAGGCGGTGCACAGGAAATCTATTATGTTTCTGGTGGTATGCTCGAAGTTCAGCCTCATTATGTAACCGTGTTGGCTGATACAGTAGAGCGTGCGGAAGAAATAGATGAAGCTGCTGCCCTGGCTGCAAAAGCACGCGCAGAAGAGGCGATTGCTAATAAAGGCGCGGAGCTGGATTATTCAAGAGCAGCGTCAGAATTGGCTCGTGCAGTTGCACAGATACGTGCTATTCAAAAATTACGCAAGAAAACTAAATAACTGTTCATTCAGATTTTTTGCCATTCCCACAGGTAGGACGCTCATGAGATTGAGCCAAACCAAAACTAACTTCGCTGTAGAGGTTAGTTTTGGTTGGCTGATTAGCTAATTTTTTAACTTGATCAATTAATCTTCCTGGACGTTTACTGTATAGGTTTTTTGTATTTGTTTACAAAAAGTTATCCTTTTAATTCACAAGGTTATCCACAGATTAGACGTGGCCTAGAAGAAAATATCTTATTCAAATCTTATTTAAATCAATAAGATATAGATTTTTGTTATAATTTCACAAAAATTTATTAACAGGTTATTCATTCGTTTAGTTCGCTCTAATTCCAATTAGTTGTTAAAATAGCTTTGCCTTATTAACCCTATTTGCACTACGATGATAGTTATTAGCAAATTGAAGTATAAAATCCCAGTGTTATGAATGATGCCATAGAACGTAAACCACTTACTGAATTTACTGAAAAAGCCTATCTTGATTATTCCATGTACGTTATTCTCGATAGGGCGCTACCCCATATTGCTGATGGTCTAAAACCCGTACAGCGACGAATTGTCTATGCTATGTCTGAATTGGGTTTGAAAGCCAGCGCAAAGCATAAAAAATCAGCACGTACCGTGGGGGATGTCCTTGGTAAATTCCATCCTCACGGCGACTCTGCCTGCTACGAAGCAATGGTATTGATGGCTCAACCTTTCTCTTACCGTTATCCTTTTGTTGATGGGCAAGGTAACTGGGGTTCTGCAGATGATCCTAAATCATTTGCGGCAATGCGATACACCGAAGCGCGTTTATCAGCATACGCAGACTTGCTTTTAGCGGAGCTGCAGCAGGGAACTGTCGATTGGATTGATAATTTTGACGGCACGCTACAAGAGCCTTCGTTATTGCCGGCCAGATTACCCAATGTACTGCTCAATGGTGCAACAGGAATTGCTGTAGGGATGTCTTCTGATATCTTGCCTCATAACCTTACCGAAGTTGCTAATGCCTGTATTCACTTACTTGATCATCCCAATGCCGATTTGACGGATGTGTGCAAACACATTAAAGGCCCTGATTTTCCTACAGAAGCAGAAATTATTACACCCGGCCATGTGATTCGCACGATTTATGAAACGGGTGGGGGATCCATAAAAATGCGGGCGATTTATCGTCTGGAAAAACAGGATATCGTGATTACAGCGTTACCCTACCAGGTTTCCGGCGCAAAAGTAATAGAACAGATTGCTGCACAAATGCAGCAAAAGAAACTGCCCATGGTTGAGGATTTGCGGGATGAATCGGATCACGAACATCCAACTCGTCTTGTTATCGTACCGAAATCAAATCGTGTGGATGCCGAAGGGTTAATGTCACATTTGTTCGCTACGACCGATTTGGAGCGCAGTTACCGCATTAATTTCAATATGATTGGTTTGGATGGCAAGCCGCGTGTTAAAGGGCTACTAACCATTTTACAAGAATGGTTAACCTATCGTCTGTCAACCGTTAAAAGACGTCTGCAGTTTCGCCTCGATAAAGTACTTGAACGGATCCACATCCTGGAAGGCTTGCTGATAGCCTACCTGAATATTGATGAGGTGATTGCCATTATTCGGGAACACGACCATCCTAAACAAGAGCTTATTGCACGGTTTAAATTAAGTGAAAGGCAAGCGGAAGCTATTCTGGAGATGAAATTACGACATCTCGCCAAGCTGGAGGAAATTAAATTACGTGCAGAATTGGATGATTTGAATAATGAACGTGATTCCTTGCAGACAATTTTAGCCAATGAAAAGCGGCTAAAAGCCCTGGTGAAAGATGAAATTACTGCTGATCGTAATCAATTCGGGGATGCCAGACGAGCGCCATTGGTTGAGCGCCAGGATTCTCAGGCACTGAAAGAAGAAGATATTCTTCCTAATGAACCCATCACGGTGGTGCTTTCACAAAAGGGATGGATTCGGGCCGCGAAAGGCTATGATATTGATGGCCGTGAATTAAGTTATAAAGCGGGCGATGAATTCAAAGCGCAAACGAATGCCAGATCTAACCAGCAAGTTGTGTTTTTTGATAGTGAAGGAAAGGTTTATACGTTGCCCGGACATGTTTTACCTTCTGCACGCGGTCAAGGAGAGCCCTTGACTGGTAAGTTAAATCCCAGTGATGGTATGCATTTTGAAGCCCTTGTTAGTGGTGAGGCAGAGGATTGGGTATTATTAGCCAGTGATGCCGGGTATGGTTTTGTTACCCAATTGAAAGAACTCTATGTTAAAAATCGCAACGGAAAAGCCTGTATTAAATTGCCTGAAAACAGCCGGGTACTCCCTCCACGCTTATTTGCAGCGAAAGAATCGCAATTGATCGCCTGCGTTACCAATGCAGGACGGTTACTTGTGTTTTCAGCCAGTGAGTTACCGGAACTTTCCAGAGGCAAAGGGAATAAATTAATTAATATCTCTTCTGCCAAGGCACAGCAACGGGAAGAGTTTGTCATCGATCTACAAGTATTATCTGCTGATGATTCCTTAACCGTATATGCCGGTAAGCGTCATTTCACCCTGAAAGCGACTGATCTTGGTCATTACCAAGGTGAGCGAGGCCGTCGTGGCAATCGCTTGCCGCGTGGCTTGCAAAATGTGACTGCCATGCAGGTATCTGGTAATACCACAGGTGCGTAAGCCTCCATGAAATTATCGGCTCGCATGCTCCATGTTATTTTGAATTGCTGGCCGCCCTTTTGGGGGGCTGGGATCAAAGTAGAGAAAATTGCCAAGGATTTTTCTTTTGCCCAAGTCTCTCTGGCTTTCCGTTGGTACAATAAAAATTACATGCGTACTCAATTTGGCGGCAGTTTGTATTCAATGACAGATCCTTTTTTTGCTCTCCTGCTGATCCATCGTTTAGGATCTGATTACGTCGTGTGGGATAAAGAAGGAGAAATTAACTATATCAAGCCAGGAAAAGGCCGCGTTTATGCTGATTTCACATTGGATAATGAACAACTGGATGCCATAAAACAGGCTCTGAATGAAAATAATGGTAAAACATTACCAATTTTCCATACTCAGATTTATGATGAAAGCAAACAAATCATTGCGACGGTCAAAAAAACGCTTTATGTGAAGCGTATTCAGAAAAAGGTCGATTGAAGAAGTCCGGCCTTCTTATCTTAGACGTCCTTTTCTAATAAGACAGTCAACGCGTTCTTAAGTGTGGTGTCTAAATCAGTTATTGGTAGTGTAGCAAGTGCAGCATGGCGATAGAGCTCATTTGCAAAGCAATTTTTCAAAGCCTTTAAATGCCTGTTAATAGTATTTAGATCGCCACGGGCCAAGGGACCGGTAAGTGCATTCTTTATCTCACTGGCTTGTTGCACATTATTAAGGCTGCTTGTCATCAAGTTTACGATCATTTGTTGAGCCAGGTTGGCCTCAATACCTGATTCTTGCAGTAAATCAGCGGCAGTAGCAGCCAACGTTACCAGATAATTAGAAGCAATGACGGCAGCCGCATGATAAATAGCCTTACCATCAGCATTAATGGGAATAATCCTTGCCCCCAATTTTGTGAATAGCGGGGTAAGTAATTCGACCGCCAGCTCATCACCTTCAATGACACAATCGCAATGCATAAAGGCACCTTGATCCAGATTCCCTTCGCTAAATGCTTTTAATGGATGGAGACTGGCAATATGACAGCCACGGGTTTTTAGCGGCATTAATTCAGCAGAACTCAAAACACCACTGCAGTGCACAATAACGCTATCTGTCGGTACTTGTTCCTTTAATTGCTCGGCAATGGAGAAAATAAGATCATCGGGTGTTGTAATAAACGTTAAATTCACTTTCGGCAGCTCCGCTAAATGGGGAACTGCAAAGCCTGAACCTATTTGCTGGATTGCCTGTTCAGCGCTGTCGAGGGTGGTGTTGCAAACAGCGGCAAGCCGTGCCAAACCCGAATTAGTCAGAGCTAAAGCAATATTTTTTCCTAAGCGACCAGCGCCAATAACATTAAACCGCATAACAACGTTTCTCACTAATCAAATCTATTTCTACGCTTTGTCAAAGAAACAGTTAAGATGAAGGTTTTTTATTCTTTTTGCAAGTATTGATGCTTGTGTTGGGTGACGAGAGAGAAGAGCTTAGTCCGTCTTTACAAATGATGTATAATGGCAACAACCTGATGCAAAAACCTACTTACCTTATATTGTCTGCATGAAGCGAAAAGCCTTAATCCTTGTTTTAGCGCTCGTTTTTCTAGAATGGCTAGATTTCAGTCTTTATCTTTATTTAGCTAAATCAGTGTTTGCGGTGAAATTTTTCCCGCCTTCTGCGTATAGCCTGGAACTGACTTTTGCTTTGTTTGCTGCAGCCTATTTTGCCCGTCCTGTGGGTGGTTGGCTTTTTGGTTGTAAAGCTGATTTGAGTGGTCGTCGTAATCCGATGGTATTTTCAGCTGCACTGATGGGTTTGGCTACATTGGGTATCGCACTTTTGCCGGATTATGCACAAATAGGCTTATGGGCTACTTGGGGTTTACTTTTATTACGCATGGCACAAGGTTTAGCGTTGGGAGGCGAAATAAATACGTCTGCCATGTTTTTAGTCGAGCATCATCCTCATAGAGTGTTGTTAGCGGGTGCCTTGGTTGCAGCAGGCGGTGCTTTCGGTATGTTTATAGGCAGTGCTTTAGCAACGTTGTTGCAGTACATTTCTTTACCGGAAGTTTGGCGAATCATTTTTGCTTTGGTCGGTTTTGTATCCTTATGGGTTTGTCATTTACGTAAACAATTACAAGAGTCGCCTGAGTTTCGTAAAAATCAATTGCCGATGGCAGGTATTTGGCGACGTTACTGGCGAGGCTTTGTAAATATTGCTGCCATTGCTTTTTTTGTGAGCATAACGGTGTATATCTGCAATGTGTTTTGGGTGTCTTTTGCAATTGACAGGCAGTTGTGGAGTGAAAAGGCTTGTGCATGGACTGGTTCGCTGGCGCAATTGGCTTCAGCCTTATTGGCTATACCGATTGCCTATTTTGCCAGGCCTACACAGGTGTATCATTTGATGCGCGCAGGCATGTTGCTGGCAATTATCACTGCTCCGGCTCTTTTCTATTTTACTCTAAAAGCGAAGACGGTCGGGGTTTTAATTGCCATTACCGGTTACGCACTCACTAATGCATTAATTTGCGCCTCACTATATTATTTACTTTATCTTCAACTACCCGCCCAATACCGTTGCCGTGGTGTCTCCACCATCTGGGCAATAGCCGCTGGCCTTGGTGCAGTCGGACTCCCTATTGCAGAGCAAGCAATCATAATGAAAGTCTTTTGGTTACCGGGTTTATTAGTCGCTATGACCGTCACTGTATGTTTCATTCTTTTATCCAACTATCAATACCAGTTTGGGTATTCGACCAATGATAAAATGACGGAGGGACTTTAATAGCGAACAAGATACTAGCCCTTTAGGTGGCTATTATTTTTAATACTCAGATAGGACAGTAAAGTTACGAACATCATCGTTAAAATAGTAATTAAAGCCATGGGCCCATAAATTTCCATATGACTTGAGGCACTGAAAGGCTCCAGTATTTGTGTCAAACTTTGGATCCCATAAATTGCAACGGCTTCCAACCAGAAAAATCGATTAGAAAAGACATTTACTTTGCTTGTTTGGTCAAGATCATATTTAGCAATATAAAGAGCAAAAAATTGAAAAATAAGATAAACGACTAGAAACCAGCCAAAATAATTTTGTAAAGGGACACCAAAATAACTTCCCGTCTCTTTCCATACCCATAATGAACCAACAGTCGATGCCAGGGGATCCATACAGAGATCCCACATAACCATAATGAATGCTGCAATCAAGGGAATTAAAACGAGTTGTTTCCCTTGAAGTCTCTTAGCGTATTGATCAAGCAATATATGGGATAAAATCCAGGAAGCATAGCCCGTTCCAAAATAAGCCAACATGATAATAAGAGGGACTTGAAATAAACGTGGCCCCGCTAATTTATCGTAATGGTAATAACTAAAAGGAAAACCGGTTTGAATACTAAGGGCCTCAAAAAAATGACTGACAAACCAGGTAATGATAAAAAATATCAGCAGATTTTTTATCCCATAACGTTCTTTGCCATGTAGCGAGACCGCAATAAAAATAGAAAAGACCAGTACGATGGGTACAATATCCCAAGCCAGCGGGGAATGCCAAAAAACAGAGCTAACAGTAAGAATAAGATAAATAACAATAAATGCCCATCTGACCGGGTTAAAGCCTTCCATAGGGGTTTGTTTGTTAACCATAAAGTACTTCCCTTTTAATAACGAATGTCCTGAATCAGGTCTGGTTACCTATCTTGATTTCTAATACTTATCTTATAGGACTATGCTGAGGATAGGAATCTTTGTGTTTATTGTATTGGATAACGATAAAAATGATCTCTTAAACCAATGCGATTAACGGAAATTAAGAGCAATCTAAGGTTTAAATTTTAAGTTAATTGTTTTTTTAAAATCTTATTAGTTGTAAATTAAACCTTAAGTGATTTTGTTATCCTTAAAGCTAAATTTAATTTCACAAAGACTTTTTGTAACTCAAAAAGACAACTCAACGAGTCCATTAAATCATCAAATTAATTTATGACGATTCAATATTGTCATAATAATACCATTGAACTGGGTCTCCATTTCTGCTTAATATGAATATTCCTCTGGAATCGGACTCTAAGGAATGGATCAATGACCCTGCCAGTGAAGGCGTTACGTTATAAACAGTTAAAATTTTTGGGAGCTACAACGCCCTCTGGTCATGAGGTTTCGGAAGTTGAATTTGTTGATGTTGATGGCCAAACAAAGACTGGATTTTTCAAACCTTTGGATAGCACTTATCCAGCCTTACTTGCCAAGTACTCTGTTGCTGTCAGTGTAGCACTTCGTCTTGCACTCGGTGATCGTGCGGCGGAGGATCGTCTTGTTTTTGATGATGAGGGTAAAATTGTAGGTTCAATATCGATTAGTTTACCCAACTTTAAGCCCTTGCTTTGTTCACTGGAAACAATTCCTGCTGATCCACAAAAGAGGGAGCAGGTATGCCCTTCTGTGGCTTCGTTACTGCGCTACAATGTAGTTGAATGGCTGGTCGCGGCCTTCCACTACAAATGTGATGATCGTCATCCTGGTAATATTGGCCTCGTCGGCATGATTGATTGGGATATGTTTCTTTACCATATAACGTCTATTATTAAAGGCCAACGCTTGATTGATGGCATTCTCAAGGAGGCGCCGGAAAAAGGAATGAGGTTAAAGTCGACGAATTTGGATAATTTTCCAATCCTTGACGATAGAACACATTGGCCTTCTAATGCGCTCCCGGGCAATCTTAATGTTAATAAACGTTGCATGTCTTACGCTGCATTTCAAGCCTTAGCCGAGAATCCGTCTACAGAAATTAGTGACAAGACGGTTCATTTTCAAGAGCAGCTTTTTGCGGCTTTATTAAAGGAGTTGCTCACTTTTGACCCGAGTGTGTTGCGTGCGCGTTTAGAAGAGTATTTGGGCGATTTACCTTTAGATTATTTTTCTCTTGGCGATGAAAAGAAAGGGAAGCTTCAAAAAAGCCATCCTCAATTATTTACGGAACAAGCCGATAAGCAATTGTTTATTGATCACATGCTGGCAGTTTTACAAGAGCAATATGATGAGTTTTATCGTGCTGTAGTATTCTATATTGGCTGTGATAAGAACAGAAGTGGTGTGCCTGTCGTCCCTTTTAGCAGTTTTTTACGTAATAGACCGTCGGCTTATCATGAGATTAAGGACTGGGCAACGTGTCAAAATAAAAGGATGGATCATTGTTGGAGCCAGTATCAATCGAAGAAATCCACTACTACAACCATAACGCCAGAAACCGGTGATGCGAGACCTTTGGATGCCTATTGTGTAGGTCCCGAAGGACGATACAATTTGGAAACGCTGGAACAGCGCTACCATAAAATCTGGCGCGATGCACATGTGCTTCAATTGAATAACATTATTCTTGAAGCGCGTATTTTAGCCCATGAATTAGCCAATAATTTGTCAACCGAGTCTTTGCCTTTAGCACTAGGTGAGTCGGTGATGATCGATGAGTTGAGTTCATTAACAGAAGCTTGGCAGCTCCTTGGTGAAACAGCATCTCTTAGTGAATCAAGGCGGATAGAATGCGATTCAAATAGTAGCTTACGTCAAGGGTTATATATTCTGGAACAATTCATTGAGCAATTAAATAAATATGCTCATCAGTACTATCGTTTAAATTTAACGGAACTGACGATAGAAAATAATCAGGCTTTTTGCGATGGTTTGGCAAAAATAATCAGAGACCACGAAAAAGATATTTATAAGACTTTCGGTAGAAGTACCTGGGCGTTTAAATTTGTTAAAATTGTTGAAGAGTTACAGCGTTACTATGGTGGATTGCATTTTCAACGTCATTTGCGTTCTACCGATGCAGAATTGTTCACTAGCGTAAGACATGATTACCCTGCTTTACTGAAGCGTTCCCATACAGAAGAAGAAATCGTTAATGCTTGTTTAAGTGCTTTATTTGATTGGGCCAATGCGCTGGATAAAAAGATTCTTGAAGGCCATATTTTGGCAATTATTAAGGAATGCTATCAGCCCAGTCCATGGAATATCGTAGCAAACCGTTCACGGGCTGAAGAGGTGCAGCTTTATTTAAAAGACTGTGACGAAGACGGTGCTAATTGCCTGGCTTCTATTTTAAGTGTAGGCGGACATGAAACCACCTCTTTGAATACGCTGCTCATTACTCATTTGATCCCTGAAATGCTCAAAGACACGATTGGTCAGGTGGATGTTAATCTGATGGGTGTGCGTGATGCTTGTGAGCGCGGTGAGTTTGATGCGCTTGTTTATACTTGTAGCGCAACAAAGTTTGCACGCAATGATGAGCGTTTTACGCATGTTTATACGCATAAAAATATGGCCCAATTTAATAGCGCGGTCTATAGGTGGATTAACAGTATGGATGTAAGCGCTTTTCAAAAAATGGTTGAAGCTGCCCTGGGAGAATATGAGCCTTACAGGCTTAATTTTCTAAGTCAGAAAAGAAGAGGACCCGAGGTACGAGGTTATCTTTATGACCAACAGAGTCCCAGTAATCGTCAAGTTCTTGCCAATATTTTTGCCAATGGAAAGGTCAATGAGAATTCATTAAACACGTTCTTATTTAAAAGAGTTATTAAGGCAATGCAGGAAGATTTTAGTCGTTACAGAAATGAATTCCCACCAGGATACACTACGATAATGAAAATGGATAAGCTGAATAGGCAGGTTTTTCTTAATTCTTTGGAGGCATACGCAGAAATTTATAAGAAAATGAATGAAACGACACCCAATGTCGCAACATCTTGCCAATAACCTATAGTAGTAATCCATCATTTAAGTATCAAGGCTATGATAATGACAGTCTTTCACGGTATTATTCGCAACTGATTTTTATTTTACTTGCTTCCTATGGTTAATGACTATTTAAAAACGTTGCCCCAATATTTGATACCAAAACCAGGTCTTACCCATTTGGCGGGCTTCTTGGCGAATGTACGTACTCCTGCCATTAAAAATACGCTGATTCGGTGGTTTATCCAAAAGTATGGTGTGGATATGAAAGAGGCAAGAGAAGAAGATCCCAATCATTACGCTTGTTTTAATGACTTTTTTATTCGCCATTTAAAGCCTGAATGCCGGCCTTTTGCCAAAGCCGATATTATTTCTCCGGTCGATGGGGTTATCAGTGAGTTGGGGGGTATAGAAAGAGGACAGCTCTTCCAGGCCAAAGGACACTATTACACGACAACAGAGTTATTGGCCTGTGAAGAAAGCTTGAGCGCGCAATTCTCACAAGGCCGGTTCGCCACGCTTTATTTGTCACCAAAGGATTATCACCGCATTCATATCCCTATTGATGCAACGTTAAAAGAAATGATTTATGTGCCGGGAAAATTATTTTCTGTCCAGCCTTCTACGGTGCGTGTTATACCTCAATTGTTTGCTCGTAATGAGCGTTTAGTTGCTTTTTTTGATACCAGGGCTGGTTTAATGGCAATGGTTTTAGTCGGTGCGACCATTGTAGGCGCTATTGGTACCCGCTGGAGTGGGGATATCAAGCGTTCCGTGGAAAAACAATATTTTTCCGCCAATCAAATCACCTCCAGTAAAAATATACGGCAAGGTGACGAAATGGGATATTTTAAATTGGGCTCTACGGTGGTGCTTTTATTTGCTGATGGTCGGCGTGTGGATTGGCTGGATACTCTGCATGCCGGAACAAGCATGCGTTATGGCGAAGCGTTGGCTGGAGTGAAGGATTAAATTGATTACAGCGCAGAAGATGCCTGACAATACAGATAATGATAGTTGAATTGCCGATTTTAGAATGTTAAAATCCAACCGCCCCAATGTGTTCTAGACTATTGCCAGGCATGATGCGTATACACTGCTATGGATTTTTTACCTCAACATCCAAGAGTATTTAACTTCTCCCCACGCAAGATAAGGAAATCAAAATGCAAAAAGGTACAGTATCGAAAACACATCTAATCACTATCAGGGCTTCCCACGTCAATACAGGGACAATAGCTCGTCAAACGTGGTTCCCAATTATAAGTGCGAAATGTCAAATCCAAATTGATAAGCTGGCGCTTGCGGGAGACAAATTCAGTCAGGACAAAGCGACTCAAATTAGGTTGGCACTTGTTCGACTCGATGATTTAATTACGTTGAAGGAAGCTATATCACAACCTGGGGTTACTAGTGTTGACCAGGAGAATGGCGGGGAAAATATGAGAAAATTGTCCCGGGCAGATTTTTCTGATCTCGGAACATTAATACGTTATCAATCCGAAAAGTGGACTTGGTATGGACCGTATCCAGGGGCTAATAATCCGATAGACCTAAAGGATGAATACGATAATGATCGTACCGATAGGTTTGATAAACTCCATTCAATTCAGGATGCGGTCAATATTTCCTATACGAATATATTTAACCTGGGTTTTTTCAAAATGCATGCCTATTATGGTCCGTTATGGGGTAAAACAACGATGCTTGCTGAATTCGAACACGACATGTCAGCAGAGCAAACGCCATCGGGCAATCTACAGTATTAAATTAATTGAGCACTCCCCCATGGCATTCTATCGGATCGATGGTCTCCAGGGGGGCTTAGCGTTGACCTAACTTGGAAATGCTAAAGGACCTAGGTTGAAATCCTAATAGGAAAAGCGGGTAATCCTGGTCTTATCACTGAAAAACAGTGTTTTAATGGTGAGTCTCATACACGTTCCCATTGCGGAGAACAGGCCTTCCTACAGAGTAATACCAGGCAAATTGTGCTTCTTGTACCTGGTACCAATCCAGGCAGTTGCGGCCATCGATGAGAGGGGCATTTCGAAGTGCTTGTGCCAGGACCTTTAAGGGAATTTGTTTAAATACAGGCCATTCCGTAGCAATGACTAACGCATCAAGGTTAGGGTTCAAAACAGAGTCAGCATCGTCACACCATACAATGGCGGACTCTGCCGTGAAAAGGATTTTTGCAGCGTCCATGGCTGCTGGGTCATAGACCCGTACCGTTGCGCCAGCCTCTAGGAGTGCACGTATTAACTCTAAACTGCTTGCTTCCCGCATATCATCAGTGCCTGGTTTAAACGCCAGCCCCCAGATACCAATGGTTTTATTCTCGAGGCCCTGATCAAAATGCCTGGATAATATATCAATGGCCCATTTTTTTTGTACTTGATTAATCGCTTCGATTGCTTCCAATAGGCTTGTCTCGGCCTGAATGGCTTTTGCCGTGTGGAGTAAGGCGCGAGTATCTTTGGGAAAACAGGAGCCGCCATAGCCGATGCCCGCTTGTAAAAAATGGGGGCCAATACGGTGATCTAATCCTATTCCTTGTTGAATGTCATCGATATGAGCCCCCATTTTTTCTGCAATACTGCTAATTTGATTAATGAAACTGATTCGGCAGGCAAGCATGGCGTTGGCTGCGTATTTCGTCAATTCGGCGGAGCGTCTACTCATACAGAGAAGAGGGATGCCTTGATCGGTCAGCGGTTTATACATCTCTTGTAATGGTATGAGTGCAGATCTTTCTCCGCCAACTACAATGCGATCGGCATATAGAAAGTCATTGACAGCACATCCCTCCCGTAAAAACTCAGGGTTGGAGACTACTTGAACACGATAGGACGCATGGCGGCGCAATAACCCATCAGAAATTCGCTGTTGTATCCTATCGCCGGTTCCTACAGGGACAGTGGATTTGATTATTAATGTTGCGTCTGAGCAAATTTCATTAATAAAAGAATCAATTACTGAGAATACCTGGGATAAGTCCGCACTTTTGTCAGGCAGCTCAGGCGTTCCGGTTGCAATTAGATGCAAACTGCTTTGTTGTATTGCCTGTGTTAATGAGGTGGTAAATTGTAAGCAGCCGTTTCGCAATTGTTCTTGTATCAATTCAGGAAGTTGTTCTTCATAAAGAGGGCACCGGCCTTCTTGCAAATCACGAATACGCTGGGTATGAATATCAACACACAGAACCTGATGCCCAATTTTTGCAAGACAGGCCGCAGAAACCAAGCCGACATATCCCGCACCATACACTGAAATAATCATAGACCTGTCCTCTTGGATTTTTGTGGAAGATATTCATGCTGAATTAGAACAAATTTGTATGGATAACTACTTCTGCAATTAGCGTATTGTCATTAAACCCTTTGTATTGCAGTAGTCCTGCAATTGCTTGAGGCTGGATAAAATAATAGGACGCCAAGTTTTGCTTTATGTGCAGAATCTCCTGGAGGTATAGCTTACAAGAAAACACGTCTTTTAACATTAGCTTTTTAGGGGGATTTGAGTTAAAAAGAAACGGTTAATTCTAAGCTCTTAAATCGCAGCAGCATGATTCATTTTACGTTTGGTCTTGGCAACGCCAGGTTGATCAAAGGGATTAATGCCCCAAATAACACCCTGCGCAAAAATTTTATGTTCATATAGGGCAACCAGTGCGCCAATAGTATAGGGTGAACACGAATCTAAATGGAGGTGATTCATGGTCATATTTCCGGGAGTAAAATCAGAATAATTATCAAAACCAGTTTCACCTTTAGCCAATAAGGTCATCTTTAAATTACATAGTTCATTAATAAGTTGCCCGTTATTGGGTTTTAAGGAAATAAAATCGGCTGTAACTTTATGTGTGCCTTGAGACAGTAATTGGTAATAGCTATGTTGCGCTTGATTACCTAAGCCACCCCAGACGATAGGACCCGTTTTGTAATTGACTATACGTCCATGTATGTCAACAGATTTACCATTGCTTTCCATGTCGAGTTGTTGAAGATAGGGAACAAACAGTTCAAGATTTTTGGAATAAACCCAAAAGAGTAAATTGTTAATGTGTAAAAAATTATTATTCCAGATACCTAAAAGTGCCAGTAGTATGGGTAAATTCGTTGAAATAGGACTGTATTGAAAATGGTTGTCCATCTCATGAGCTCCTGAAAGAAGCTCGCTAAACAGGTCAAAGCCAATACCAATAGCGGTGATTAAGTTAATTGCGGAACACAGTGAGTAGCGCCCCCCTACCCATTCCCAAATTGGGATAATAGTCTTAATCCCATAGTGAGCTGCTTCTTCCTGATTAGCTGTTACGGCTATTACGTGTTTTGCAACATATTGTTTGTTTCCTAGCCACTCTATGGCTTTTTTAGCATTATAGAGTGTTTCTTGAGTGCTAAAAGATTTTGAAGAGATAATAAATAAGGTGGTTTCTGGTTTCAAATTGCGAAGTGTATATTGAAAGTTAGAGGGGTCAGCGTCTGATATAAAATGTAGGCCCAGGCTAGGGCTAATATATTCTGTTAGGGCATTAACGCAAAATCGAGGGCCTAAATCTGATCCACCGATGCCGATGTTAACGATATCTTTTATAGGCTCCCCAGAAAAACCAAGCCATTGTTTGCTTCTAATCTTCTCTGCAATATGCTGTATAGTTTGGCGCGCTTTTAAGATCTCAGGCATCACATCCTGTCCATCTACAAAAATAGGGGTACCAGCGGGTGCTCGAAGCGCGGAATGCAAGGCTGGTCGGTTTTCGCTTCTATTAACTTTTTCTCCTTGAAACAGCCCCTTTATTTTGGTGAATAACTCCCGCTCTTTGGCTAAGTCAAAGAGAAAAGGTAATGTTTCTGTAGTGATGTGTTGATAGGAATAATCAAGTTGGATGCCACAGGTTTTCGCCATAAAATCCTGGGTAGGTAGGCTGGAGTTAAAATCATTTAACAGTCTAAATTTATGAGCATCGGCATGTTGCTGTAATGCCTTCCAGCTGCTGGTAGAAGTAAGTTGCATTATGTAAAAATATCCATATTTTGAGACTTGTCGTATTGATTTTAAAAAAGCATAGTGTACTTTAAAAGCTACTGAAGAAAAAGATCACTTTATTTTGAGAGAACGCGCTCGTGAGCGCTTAAACGGTTTAACATTAATATGGTACCGAGAAGAGGACTCGAACCTCCACGGGGTCACCCCCACTAGCACCTGAAGCTAGCGTGTCTACCAATTCCACCACCTCGGCATAGGTCGCTAAAATACTCAAGATCAGTTAAGCTGTCAATCTTTATTGGGCCTGCTCTTAAAAATAGATCAATTAATTTGGTCTATGAGGTGAAGTCTGGTAGAAATTTTAGTGGATACTCTTGCGGGCGTATGAGATGGCTATACTTAATTTAATTGAAAAATCGGTTGATTGTTGTTTTGCTTTTCTACCACGAAAAAAACCAGATAAGAACATACTGTCAGAGGTTCGCCTTATTGCCCATCGGGGTGCACATGATAAAAAACTTCAATTAATAGAAAATACTGACGCCGCCTTTCAACGCGCTTTGGCCTTAGGATGCTGGGGTATCGAACTTGATATTCATGCGACAGCAGATGGTGTTTTGGTAGTCAACCATGATCCTACCCTAAGGCGGCTTTGGGGCAAGGATCTCGCCATCAGAGACTTAACTTTTACGGCTTTGCGTAAATTGGTCCCTACTCTGCCGAGCCTTGCCGAAGTGATTGATCGATATGGCAAACGGCTTCATTTATTTGTTGAGCTTAAGGCGCCTTTTACTGAGGAAGCCGCGTTGATTTCTACCTTAAGGCCATTGACCCCCTGCATTGATTATCATCTACTTAGTTTGAATGAACCCCTCTTTGCTTCTTGTTCAAAGTTGCCACGTGAAGTGATGTTGTTAGTTGCGGCGCATAACAATGTTACCCAGTTCTGCCAGCTCAGCTTAAAGAGGTGTTACGCTGGGGTCTTGGGTCACTATTTACTATTGAATAATAATAAAATTAAACAACTGCGCTCAGCTAATCAGCGGGTTGGTGTGGGTCTTGTTGATTCAAAATTTGGCTTATATAGAGAGTTAAATCGTGGTCTGCATTGGGTGTTTAGCGATAATGTCAGCTTGCTTCGTTCTTGTTTACAGGAGTTAGAAACAGGAAATCGAGGGTGAAATAAACCGGGTTAGCAGCTTGTTGTTTCTGTAATCAATGACACTCAGGCCTGGCCTGAGTGTCATTGAAATGGACCACTTAGCGAGGATTTACCATTTCTTCAGGTTTAACATAGTCATTGAATTGTTCAGCTGTTAAAAATCCCAGTTTTACGGCTGCCTCTTGTAATGAAATGTTTTCATGATGAGCGGTTTTAGCAATTTTAGCTGCTTTATCATAACCAATATGCTGATTTAAGGCGGTTACCAGCATGAGAGAGTGGTGGAGGTAGTAATCAATGGTGGTCTTATTCGCTTGTAAACCTTCCACACAAAACTCTTGGAATGAATGGCAGGTGTCGGCTAACAGGTTTAATGAATGCAGGACATTAAATATAATCACTGGTTTAAACACGTTTAGCTCAAAATTACCCTGGCTGGCAGCAATAGCAACCGTCGTATCATTGCCGATTACTTGAGCGCAAACCATGGTCATTGCCTCGCATTGGGTAGGGTTAACTTTGCCAGGCATAATCGAAGAACCAGGCTCATTTTCAGGTAGAATCAACTCGCCAATGCCGCAACGTGGACCTGAACCCAGCCAACGTACATCATTAGCAATTTTCATTAATGCACAGGCTAGGGTTTTCAGTGTGCTATGGGCTATTACCAGGGGCTCATGTGAAGCCAAGGCTGCGAATTTATTGGCGGCAGATATAAAAGGCAGTTTGGTAATGGTGGCGATATGGGTTGCCGCTTTAACTGCAAATTGGGGATGGGTATTTAAGCCTGTACCGACAGCGGTGCCGCCCAACGCCAATTCATACAGTTCAGGCATTACCCCTTCGATGCGATGGATACAAGCGTCCAATTGCGCGACATAACCAGAAAATTCTTGTCCCAGGGTTAGTGGTACAGCGTCTTGTAAATGAGTACGGCCAATTTTTACAATGTCTTTGAAGCTGTTCATCTTGGCAGCCAAGGCATCACGCAAGTTACGTACCGCAGGCAGTAGTTTTTTATGAAAGGCAATTGCCGCGGCAATATGCATCGCAGTGGGGAATGTGTCATTTGAGGATTGTGACATATTAACATGATCATTAGGATGGATTGGTGTTTTACTGCCTTTGATGCCACCTGCCATTTCAATCGCGCGATTGGAAATAACCTCGTTAACATTCATATTGGATTGAGTGCCGCTACCCGTCTGCCAGACATGGAGCGGAAAATGTTCATCTAATGAACCGCTGCTAACCTCCTCTGCTGCTTTAACAATTAAATCAGCTTTATCTTTGGGCAATTTGCCAAGCTCAAGATTAGTAAGCGCTGCTGCTTTTTTCAAAATACCGAAGGCGTGTGATACTTCAATTGGCATAATATCGCGGCCAATATTGAAATGATGCAAAGAACGCTCTGTTTGCGCTCCCCAGTATTTATCGGCGTCAACAGCAATTTCGCCCATACTATCTGTTTCGATACGCGTGCTAGCCATCGTCATTATTTCCCCTTAGATAAAAGCAAAATTCTAGCATAGAGCATCCGGTCACTTAATTAATTTTTATAAGAATAGGTAATTAAATTGATCCTTCACCTAAGAGGATGGAATGGAATGCATTTTTAAATACGGCCTTCCGGACCATGCTTTAACTCCATGAAATCTGACGTATACTAAGGCAAAATGGCTTGCTGTGAGTGAAAGTGAGAGTTGTTCGTATTTATCAACCTGGACCTTATCATTGTGGTCAGGAGTTCGAGTTATCCGCTGAGGCGGCACAACATGTCGGCGTGGTGTTGCGTATGCAGCCAGGCCAACAAATTGTCCTGTTTTGTGGGGATAATCGTGAGTTTGATGCAACGATTAGCAGTGTGCACAAAAAGAAAGTCCTTGTTACTGTGCTAACAGAACGAATGGTTAATAGGGAGTCGCCACGAATTATTCATTTAGCCCAGGCTGTTTCTAAGGGTGAACGTATGGAGCTTGTCGTGCAAAAAGCAGTGGAATTGGGTGTTACTGCGATTACTCCTCTCATTACGGCGCGCTCGGTTGTGAAATTAGACAAAGAGCGAATGGAAAAGAAGCTTGCACAATGGCAGGCGATTGCGGTTTCCGCTTGTGAACAATCAGGACGGAATCAAATTCCTGTTATTACACCGACTCTCTCTTTAGACGATTATTTACAAAAAGAGCAGGCTTCCTTGAAATTTATCTTATATCCTGAGGCGGCAAAGACCTGGCGAGATTATAATTTTGCCCAGGCAGATATTGCTTTGTTAATCGGACCTGAGGGGGGATTTAACCAAGAAGAAATCGAACATATTTTTTCTTTTAATTTTAGGCCGCTATGTTTAGGGCCACGGGTATTACGTACAGAAACAGCGGCAATTGCAGCGATTAGCGTGTTGCAAGCTATCGGCGGTGATCTATAATGCTAGTCAGACAATTTAATCAAGAGGTTTTTCATGAGCGATAATATTAAGACAGTCACTGATGGCAGTTTTGAGCAGGATGTATTGAATTCTACCAAGCCTGTGTTAGTGGATTTTTGGGCTGAGTGGTGTGGTCCTTGCCGTGCATTAACACCAATCCTGGAAGAGGTGGCAGCTAGTCACAGCGATAGTATCAGTTTTGCCAAAATCAATATTGATGAAAACCCACAAACGCCTTCTAAATATGGCGTTATGAGTATTCCAACACTTATTTTATTTAAAAATGGCCAAGTCGAAGCAGTAAAAATGGGTTTGCTTTCCAAGTCGCAATTAAGTGCTTTTGTTGAGAGTAATGCCTGATTTTAATCAATTCCATCTTCTCTCCAGCTTATAATTAAAGATGGAGAGATAAAAAAACAGTGGATCTCTTGGAAAAGCTATGTTAGGCTCTTAGTTCAATATGTGGCTATACTCAGAGCCGCCACTTCAAGTTAACCCAATTTAGTTTTATAGCGCTACTAATATTGTTGCTGTATAGTATAAGATGGGTAAAGTAAGTCTGGCGAACTTAGAGTGATGCCAAGTTGTCCTTCCTAAAATTATCTCGGAAATCCATTTCGTTTAACCAACACATCAAGTGAGAAGTATGAATCTTAGTGAACTTAAGCAATTACCCATTGCCGATCTTGTTAATATCGCTCAAGAAATGGGGGCTGAAAATACTGCCCGCATGCGTAAACAGGATATTCTTTTTGCCATCCTCAAAGCGCATTCGCACAAAGGAGAAGATATTCTTGGCGGTGGCGTTTTGGAAGTATTAACCGATGGTTTTGGCTTTTTGCGATCTGAAGACGGCTCCTACCAGGCAGGGCCCGATGATATTTATGTTTCTCCCAGCCAAATAAGACGGTTTGGTTTGCGGACTGGAGATACCATAACAGGCAAAATTCGACCGCCTAAAGACAATGAGCGTTATTTTGCTCTGCTGAAAGTCGATCAAATCAACTTCGACTCCCCAGAAAGCGCTAAACGTAAAATTTTATTTGAAAACTTGACGCCTTTATTCGCCACCCAGCGGTTGGTCATGGAACAAGGAAATGGCAGTACAGAGGACCTGACGGCTCGTGTTGTTGATCTTTGCGCTCCTTTTGGCCGTGGTCAGCGTGGCCTTATTGTGTCTCCACCGAAAGCGGGTAAAACATTAATGTTGCAGAATCTTGCCCATTCGATTGAGAAAAATTACCCTGAATGTTATCTGATTGTGTTATTAATTGATGAACGTCCAGAGGAAGTTACCGAAATGCAACGTTCGGTAAAAGGTGAAGTGGTAGCAAGTACCTTCGATGAGCCAGCGAATCGCCACGTACAGGTTGCGGAAATGGTTATCGAAAAAGCAAAACGTCTGGTCGAACATAAGCGGGATGTGGTTGTTTTACTGGATTCTATTACCCGGTTAGCACGTGCTTATAACACCGTTGTTCCTTCATCAGGAAAGGTGCTGACAGGTGGTGTGGATGCTAACGCTTTACAGCGACCAAAGCGTCTTTACGGTGCTGCACGTAATATCGAAGAAGGTGGTAGCCTAACTATTATAGCAACAGCGCTGGTGGATACTGGTTCCAAGATGGATGAGGTGATTTACGAAGAGTTTAAGGGAACCGGTAATATGGAAATCCACTTAAGCCGTAGTATCTCTGAGCGCCGTGTATTCCCTGCCATTAATATCAATCGTTCTGGTACACGTCGTGAAGACCTGTTATTAAGTCCGGAAGAATTACATCGTACCTGGATTCTGCGTAAGATTCTGCAATCGATGGATGAATGTGATGCCATTGAGTTCTTACTAGAGCGCATGAAAAATCACAAGACAAATGCAGAATTTTTTGAAGCGATGAAACGCCAGGAATAAATGTGGTTTCGGTGTTGCTGGGAATCGCTATTTGCGTAGCCCTGCTTCACCCCGCTCCTGCGGATATACAGGCGACTTAGGTTTACCCTTTGTTTTTGTATGAAGTCGCCTGTACCCTAATCAACGCAATTAATTTTCCCGAATTCTTACTCATGAAATATGCTGATCTTCGTGACTTTATCGAGCAGTTAGAAACTCGCGGCTTATTGCGGCGTATCGCTTATCCTGTATCGCCAGATCTTGAAATGACGGCTGTCAGTGATAGGGTTTTGCGAGCTGGAGGGCCCGCATTACTGTTTACTCATCCTAAGAACAGTACGATGCCTGTATTGACCAATTTGTTTGGTACCGTTGAACGGGTAGCACTCGGTATGGGTGAAGAAACTATTACAGCCTTGCGTGAAATAGGCAAACTTTTAGCGGCATTAAAAGAGCCTGAACCACCAAAGGGTTTTAAAGATGCATTCAGTAAATTACCGCTGCTCAAACAAGCGTTGAATATGGCGCCCAAATACGTCAATAGCGCAGCATGCCAGACTCATGTTTGGGAGAAAGATGAGGTCGATTTAGCTCGCTTGCCCATTCAAACCTGCTGGCCGGGTGATGTTGCACCACTTATTACTTGGGGATTAGTCACTACTAAAGGGCCCCATCAGCCACGTGAAAATATAGGCATTTATCGCCAACAAGTAATCGGCAAAAATAAACTAATAATGCGCTGGTTGTCACACCGTGGTGGCGCTTTGGATTATCAAGCCTGGCAGAAAGCCTATCCCGGTGAGAGATTCCCTGTTGCGGTAACGTTGGGTGCTGATCCGGCAACCTTGCTGGCAGCTGTTACGCCTGTCCCTGATACGTTGTCAGAATACGCGTTTGCCGGTTTATTGCGAGGTCAACGTACCCAACTTACTACCTGTATTGGCAGTGATTTACATGTGCCGGCCAGTGCCGAAATTATTTTGGAAGGGTTTATTGAGCCGGGCTTAGAGGCTGATGAAGGCCCGTTTGGTGATCATACTGGTTATTATAATGAAGTGCAGTCTTTTCCTGTATTAACTGTTGAACGAATTAGTTATCGCGATAAGCCTATTTATCACAGTACTTACACGGGTCGGCCTCCTGATGAACCGGCGATTTTAGGCCTGGCTCTCAATGAGGTATTTATTCCTTTACTACAAAAACAATTCCCAGAAATTGTGGATTTTTACTTGCCTCCAGAGGGATGTTCTTATCGCTTAGCGGTTGTCACCATTAAAAAACAATATCCTGGCCATGCAAAGCGAGTAATGATGGCAGTTTGGTCTTTTTTAAGACAATTTATGTATACCAAATTTGTTATTGTCTGTGATGACGATATTGATGCACGGAATTGGCAGGATGTAATTTGGGCTATAACTACTCGTATGGACCCTTTGCGCGATACGGTAATGGTTGATAATACACCGATAGATTATCTTGATTTTGCCTCTCCAATTTCTGGTTTGGGTTCGAAAATGGGAATGGATGCAACCAATAAATGGCCAGGAGAAACTCAGAGAGAATGGGGTACGGCAATTACTATGGATAGAGCGGTCTTAGAACGAGTCGATAACTACTGGTCTCAATTGGAATTGGATACATGAGTAGTACTGTTGTTAGTGCACGAATAGAGAGTATCACTCCCCTCACCGATACTATTTTACAAGTTATTTTGCTGCCTGAGCGGTATGTTGATTACCAGGCAGGACAGTATTTGCAAATTTTATCTGGCGGTGAAGAATTAAGTTATTCAATTGCTAATGCCCCCTTAGGTTCCTGCAAATATGAATTACATATACGTCATAGCCAGGGTAATGCCAGTAATCAACGGCTACTTGCTGAAATCAGGCAACGCGGGGTAGTGACCATTCGGTTACCACTGGGTGATTGTCACTTGGACAAATTACAAACTACACGGCCTATTTTATTTATTGCCGGAGGTACAGGATTTGCGCCCATTAAAGCAATGATAGAGCAGTTGCTGGCAAGTGGCGATAAACGGTCCTTTGAGTTATTTTGGGGTGCACGTTCGCAAAGCGATTTGTATCTCGATGAGAAGGTTATACAATGGCAGGCCCATGTGGAACGCTTTCGTTATTTTTCTTTATTGTCTAACACCAATAAAGAAACACTAATCTCTAAAGTACTCGAGCATCACCCTAACGACCTGAGTAAATGGCAGGTGGTCATTGGCGGGCCTTTTGATATGGTTTATACCATCAGAGATTTTTTAGTGGCTGCTGGGTTACCACGTACACAACAATTCGCAGACGCGTTTAGTTTTGAAGAAAAAGGAAGCTAGTAAATGGAAACGTTATATCAACTATTAGGATTGTTAGCTGCAGGGTTAATTGTCTGGGTGTTATATCGCAGTATCAAAGGTCGTCCCGAGCAATTTAGTCGTGAAAATCTCAGTAAAAGCTTTTCCACGATGGGTTTATTAGGTGTTCTGCTCATTGGCTTTGTTGCTTTATTAGTTTTTATACTAAGACATACCTAGATAGTGCAAAAGCAAAGCCTGTCCAGGACCGGTTGACGTTACGCTAGCTTGAGTCGAAAAACGTTAATTTACGAGCCTCGCAGCGCGGAAAATTAGCGTTTTTCGGCCAAGATAGTAGACAGGTCACAGACCCTAATGACGGCTTGCATTACTGTAATAGTTCCCTTGTCGTTCATTCAGGTAATGACCAAGAAGAGGATTATTAATTGCTGAAGAGTTAGGGGCTTTCCTTAGTAAGCATTCTTCTACATACGTTATCAAACTGCTCTCATCAACCAATAAGCGATACCAAGGATTCCGGGTCGCAAAGGCCCGCTTAACGGCCTGTGGATTATAACGGCCAGACGCTTGGAAAAGTGGATCGACATCGATAATAACAGCACGATAACCCTGTTGTGTATGAATTACCTGCTCACCAACATTAAATTTTGCTGTTTTATTCATCGCGTTCTCCTGGTTTCAGCCAGTCCTTGCGTTTTTACTCTGATATCGGTTAGCCTCGATAAATCTTGAATTTGCTGCAATAAAAAGTATGAATAAGGATATCGCGCGCTATAAGATGCATTTTGTAACGGTTGCCCTCCTTCTTAGTTATGCTTACATTCATACCACCCTTACGGGGGTCTATACTGAAGCACCACTTACGGAATTAATCGATTTTTCGGTTCGCTTGCCTTATGGACAGCGAATGTTAGTCCCTGCCTTGGCTCATTTTCTTGCGTATATGCTGCCCATGGAAATCGATCAATTATTCTTTTTACTGGAATGGCTGTTTGTGAGCCTTTTCTATTATGCCCTCACTAAATTACTTGCTTATGAATTTGAGCCACGGGTAGCCCAGTTACTAAGTTGGCTATTTATTCTGCTTTTGCCTTTGATAACAGTCATTAATTACCGTTTTAACAGTGATGGCGATGCGACTTTTTTTTACCCTTGTGATTCTGCCGCGCTTTTTTTTATGGCTACAGGCTTTTTATTGTGTCTGCGTGCGCAATGGGTTTACCTAATCCCTTGGGTGTTTTTAGCCACTTTTAATCGCGAGAGCAGTATTTTGCTGGTTTTATTGATTCCTGCACTTTATTGGCAACATCCACGGACAATTTTTAAACCCTTATTGTTTGCGATCTTGGCTTATTTCTCGGCACGCTTTCTTATTGTGATGAGTTTGCAGGACATTCCGGGGCAGTTAATGGAATGGTACTTTCGTGGTTCTTCCTACACTTATTTTGAAGTTAATTTGCTATGGTTGTTCAATGAGCAGCATATTTTTTTATTTATCTTTTGTTTTGCGGGGTTACCCTTATTTTGGTTTGCTTTTTATGACTTTATCCCCCCGCAATATAGACCCATTCGTTATGTTAGCCTGTGTTATTTTCTTGGTTTATTACTGGTTGGTAGTTTCATGGAAGCAAGGATCTTTAGTGAAATTATAATTCTTCTTTATTTGCCGGTTTGCGTAGCCATCCGTTGTTGGCTTATTTCAGCAGAACCCACTTATGCCCCTGTAAGAAATTTTGCTTACTATCTTAATCGATATAGTGTGCTTGCTATTTTAAGTGTTGTTTTGCTATTTAGTCCGACCTGGAACAAATGGGTTATTTGGCTATCTCATCATAGTTACTAATTACTTTGTTTGGGGTGTATTTTGCCAAAATAATGCCTAGCTCATATAAAAGGCAAAGAGGAACAGCCAGCATAATTTGGGATAAAACGTCGGGCGGGGTCAACAGCATGCCTATGGTAAACGCAGCGACAATGACGTAAGGCCTCACTTTTTTCAATACCTGAATATCAAGCCATCCCAAACGAACCAGGGTTAAACAGAGAAGTGGTACTTGGAAACAAAAACCAAAGAGTAATAGCATTCGGGTAATAAAATCGAGGGCATAAGTCATATCAGGCATAAATTTAACGCCTAAAGGGACTGCTTTGGCAAAAAACTGAAACATAAAGGGCAAAACCAAATAAAAACAAAATAAAACCCCCAAACAAAATAATAGAAGACTACTTGTCAGTGCCCCGCGTAAATTGTAACGCTCATGACGATAAAGCCCTGGGGCGACAAAACACCATAATTGCAAAAGCGCAAAAGGTGCGGTGCACAACATGGCGGCATCCCCTGCAAGTTTGATAGGGGTTAATACCGGAGAGGTAATTTGTGTGGCGATTAACGAATTTTCTTTTGGTAAGGCATTGATTAACGGAGAGATAAGAGCATGAAATAAATCATTTGCACAGAAAAAAAACAATAAAAAAAAAGAGAAAAAAGTAATAATAATATGTAGTGCACGTTTACGAAGCTCTAACAAATGACTTAACATGAGCCCTATTTCTCTTCTCGATACCTAACTCAGTAACCTAACATGGCTATTCGCCAAGTGATAGTTTTTTATTGATTGGCAAGCAAAAAAATGATTTTAAGGATAAACTAGGGTCCACTAAAAAATGTTAATATAGTTTTTCTTTGTTTTAGGTGAAGAAGTGAACCATCGCCCCCGTAAACGGTTTGGCCAGAATTTTTTAAAAAACAGGCATATTATTAGTGATATTTTAAATGCTGCGCATTTGCATCAGGACGATAAGGTCGTTGAAATTGGTCCAGGGCTAGGTGCATTAACGCAGCCTTTATTAAAACAGCTCAATCATTTAACAGCGATTGAAATCGATACTGATTTACAAGCCCATCTGGCTACTTTGCCTACGGCTACCGAAAAATTGGATATAGTGCCTGCCGATGCTTTAACGGTTGATTATAGTCAATGGGGTAAAGAGCTGCGCATTTTAGGTAATTTACCGTATAATATCTCCACCCCTCTACTGCTTCATCTTCTTGATTATGCGCAATGGATTGAGGATATGCACTTCATGTTGCAAAAGGAAGTTGTTATGCGCTTAGCGGCGCAGCCTGGAACGAAAGCCTATGGACGACTAAGCGTTATGGTACAATATCATTGTGACGTGGAGCATTTGTTTGATGTGCCGCCAGAGGCGTTTCACCCTCAACCTAAAGTGGATTCAGCCATTGTGCGTTTAACACCCTACCGATCATCCCCTTATCCAATAGTGGATACTAATAGGCTTGAACGGTTAGTCGCACAGGCATTTTCCATGCGGCGTAAGACGTTGGCAAATAATTTAAAACCCTTATTTAGCGCAACCCAAATAACAGAATTAGGGCTCGATCCTCTTTCGCGTCCCGAACAAATAGCAGTGATAGATTACGTACGACTAGCGAAATTTATGGTCAATTAGTGTAAAATATTAATAAATGCTGAATTTGGAGGTTGATTTGTTTCATCGTCCCGGAAAAAAGGCAGGATCGTTGAATGCCAAACCACTCAAGGATTTGACGCGTATTACGCCTGCCGCGCTCATGTTAGCGGAAGAAAAGCGCAAGACCCTCATGTTGCAAATTCGTGAGGCGAACGCTCTGGAAGAGGTGCGCTTCGACAGCCTGTGCTTGAGTCTCGTGCATAATCTAATTAATCATTGCCAAAATTTGCCTGACACTTCTAATAGTTACTATTCGCAACAAGGTGGTTTGCTGGATCACGCATTAAATCGCACGGAAGCGGCGCTAAGTCTTTTTCGCCAGTACCTTGTACAAGAAGGCGGAGCCGAATTATCAGAGGAGCAGAAATTGTGGCAATACGCGCTGTTTTCTGCCGCTATCTTACAAGGTGCAGGTAAACTGTATATCGATTATAGCCTTGATTTATATGATAACAATGGCCAGTTTTTAAAGCAGTGGAATCCCTTACTGGAAAGCCTTGTGGCGGTGGGGAGTCATTATAGCTATGAATTCCAAAAAGAATCGGATGATGAGTTTCGTCGTCGCCTTAATATACTGATAGCGCGATTGTTAATGCCTGCTGGTGGTTTCGCCTGGATTGCTGCAAATCCGCAAGTATTGGCTGTATGGCTTGCTTTGCTCAATGAAGACGTTCATGCCGCGGGAACGTTGGGGGCGATTCTAATCCGTGCAGATGCAATTGCTATTCAGCGGTATTTTAACCAAATGATGCTGCGGAATTATGGTTCACGTGGTAATCGCTATGGACGAGTGGGTACTTTTACCGGTGGTGCACCTGAATCAGTGGCTGAAATAGAACAGCAGATTGGCGTAGAGTTTATTCAGTGGCTCACCAGAGCTTTAGAGGCAGGTCGTATTCATGTCAATAAAGCGCCTTTATTCATGGTGCCAGGTGGTATGTTGATGACACCAGAGATATTCCAACTCTTTGTGCGAGAACATCCCGAATATAAGAATTGGCAGGCGATACAAAAAGGCTTTTTATCTTTAGGCTTACATAGTGTGGCGGCGGATGGCAGTGTTTCCACGCGTTTTGAGCAAACCTCTAATCAACAAATGCATAATGGTATTGTTTTTGTGAATTATGCTGTTGCGCTTCCTGCCCAGGTTCAGTTGCATAACTTGAATACCGGTAAATCGGTGGCGATTTCGGCAACTGAATTGATCAATCAGGCTCAATTTAATAACCATTTTACCCGACAACAAAATGCACATATTGCCAATGCTTTACAGCATTTGACCCTTGCGGGCCAATGGCAGGCAGCACCAGTCGCCTCTCCTCCACAGGTTTCGATACGCCCAGGGGTACTTAACGGTGCCTGATTATGTAATAGGCGATGTACAAGGTTGTTATGAACCCTTACAACGCCTACTTGCTCATGTCGATTTTGATGAGAAGGTTGACCGTTTATGGTTTGTGGGGGATTTGGTCAATCGTGGGCCGGAGTCCCTGGCTGTTTTGCGTTTTATTAAAAATTTACCTCTTTCTGCGCGGATTACGTTAGGTAACCATGACTTGCATTTGTTAGGTAAGCTTTTTGGCGGTCATCCCGGGAGTAATCATGATGATACGTTGCATGATATTTTAGTTGCTAGTGATGTTGAGGAACTTGGGCATTGGTTACGCCAGCAGTCAATTTTATACCACGAACCGGAATTAAATATTGTCATGTGTCATGCAGGGATTGCTCCTGTTTGGGATTTAGCGTTGGCAAAATCCTGTGCCCTGGAGTTAGAACAGGTTTTGTCTGGTGCCGATTATCGTAGCTATCTAGCCGAAATGTATGGCAATGAACCTAATTACTGGTCATCAGATCTGGCAGGTATTGAGCGATTACGTGTTATTACCAATTATTTTACCCGTATGCGGTTTTGCGATAATCAGGGGCGCCTTGTTCTCAATTACAAAGGAACCATTGCCCAGGCTCCTGCCGGGTTAATTCCCTGGTTTGCTGTACCAGGCCGTAAAAAGATTGATGCGGATCTTGTTTTTGGTCATTGGGCTGCATTGGGCGGACGGTGTTCGGAGCCATCGATTTATGCTATTGATACTGGGTGTTTATGGGGTGGCCAATTAACGGCATTACGTTTGCAGGATAGACAGCGCTTTTCTGTTCCCGGTCTTAAATCCTGACTAAGGACAGCATTAGATTTCTTGTGATACGACCTGGTTTTTTCCATGCTCTTTTGCTTTATAAAGCATTTTATCAGCTGCTGAGAAAATTCTGTTCAGATCGGGCTTATGTCCGGGGACAATACAGATAATACTCATACTTAGGGTGATATTGAGATGTTCATTTTTTTTGGCAAACGCGTTTCTTATGGAATGACATAGATTCTTTGCCTGTTGCATACCCATATTTGCCGCAATAATAGCAAACTCATCACCTCCCAGACGCATAATAAGATCGTTGGCGCGGCGTAAAGAGTTCCTTAGCACGCCTGCAACCAAACATAAAAATTTATCCCCGTAAGGGTGGCCAAAGGTATCATTAAGGTATTTAAAATTATCAATATCAAGCAAGATAAGAATTAGAGGGTAAGAGTTACGTGTAGCACGATCCAATTCTCTAGCCAGGGCAGTATCAAAGTAACGTCTATTGAATAAACCGGTTAAGGCATCGGTAACTGACATGGTCCGAATTTCCTTATTTGATTTTTCTAATTTTTTATTAGAGATAGATAATTCATTAATCAGAAAATCTTTTTGAGTATTTAATTGAAAAACGCTATTCACTAAATGGTAATTAATTCTGGCAATAACAAGGAGCATCACAACAAATAATAAAAACATGGTTGCCAAAATACTTCTTTCGGTTTGCAGAAAGGAATAGTTGTAAATGATAACCGGTAAAAACATGGGTAATATATAAACGTAATAAGCAGGGAGAAAAGCCGATAACGATGCGACTCCTCCAGCGGCCATACCACCTAGCACCAAAATAAGCACACCTTCATGAACTCCGGTAAGAAGAGGTAAAAAAATTAAATAACTTGATCCCCAGACACAGCCGTTTAGAAAGGTAAGGGCTAAAAAAATAAATAGGGAATGGTTTGGCCCTGATAGATATTGTTTTTGTTTGAGTGCTTTTTTACAGTAAGCAAAGCGGATTACACTGGTGATGACTACTGCAATAAACCAGTAAAGGATGAAGGAAAATGGAATTTGGTTGTAAAATAAATCAAAAGAAAGCAGAGCTGCTACCAAGATATTAAATGGAATGGCATGTAAAGAGTTCTCTAATAGTAACAAATAGTTATCTATTTTCACTGAGGGTGGTTTTAATCTATCCATAATAAAACCAAGTCTATCCTTATACTGATCACTATAGTTTAGTGGCCAATTTTTTGCCAAACCCGATCGTTTCTAATCGACAGTGCATAGAATCTCCTGACAGTTTTCACCCCCATAAAGCGCATGTGATATACTCGCGCCGCGGTAAAGGATTTCGTAAATTTTTGGAGAGCTATATGAAGCTAGCACGACTCGCTGTTTTATTGATGGCAGTAAGCGGTAGTTTAGCCGCTGAAGATGTTAAACTCGTAGGAACAATTACCAAAATAGTTAAATCAAACTCGTCTTCCCCAGTGACCATGAAAACTACTCGACGCGCAGTAGTAATACCAAAACCCCAGATAAAAAAAATTACCTTACTCAAAGTAAAACTTTCCGAACGTGCCAGGCAAAAGCTTGTCCATAAGGCACAAAATGCATTGGCTGATACCAAGCAATTGGTTCCTTCCGCCGAGGAACCTATAGCGGCTAACTACCCTATGCAGATCCAACTTGGAATGAATAATGTGCCAGTATTAAATCAGGGGGTCCATGGTACCTGCACAATGTTTGCCTGCACAGCAGCAATCGATGCTGCTTTAAACAAAGGAGATTACATTAGTCAATTATGTCAGTTACAGCTGGGTAGTTACCTGGAAAAATCAGGTTACGCTATCAGTGGCTGGGAAGGGGCCTTTGGGCGTACAGTCATGAGCCAAATAGAGATTTTTGGTATAGTGAGCAAGGAGCAACAGGCGGCTCATAGTTGTGCTGGTATGTTAGAGTATCCTCTTTATGAAAATGCTCCGGCAGAATCTACAATGAATGTTGAGGATTTTCATCAAATTAGTGAGCGTTTGGATGAAAAGAATATTGTTTGGTCGCCGATATTAGATGTTTATCAAGCCTTTACGGATCGTACTGATAGCAGGAAAACACTGAATGACGTGAAAGCCAGTCTAAGAGCCGGTGATCGATTGGTTTTGGGCGTGTTGTTAGTAGATCTTGATATAGGGACAATAGGGGCGGTAGGAACTCATAAAGCTGCACAGGACAGCTGGGTATTAACACCTGAAATTGCTCTGGATATTTTGCTGAACCCCAGTTTTGCCGGCCATCAGATGGTTATTACTGGTTATGATGATAATGCGGTGGCTGTTGATAATAGAGGGCACGAGCATCATGGCTTACTGACATTGCGTAATTCCTGGGGTGATAAAATCGGTGATCAGGGCGATTTTTATATGTCGTATGACTATTTTAAATTGCTGGTTACGGAGGTCCTGCGTATTCGCAGTGCTTCACTATAATGGTCTTCGTCATTAGCAGCCTTAAATAAGGCTGCTAGACGCTCTTCTGGCGATGGAGGTAAATTCGGTTTCAATTTCATCTGCCATGGCTTCTGTGGATGACTTGCGGGTGAGTAGTTTGCCTAAAAAGCTTTGTTGCCTTAGTTGGCTAATGACATCCTTATAAGTTGCTCTCCACTGATGGATACTCCTAAGGGCATCAGTAATATTATCATCTGAAGAAAAACCCGCTTGCTCAATATACAATTCTTTTAACGCTTTAAATTTATCCCTGGTGTTTTGTTCGTAGGGTGCTTTCGTTAAAAGCGCTTCCATTCGAGTATATATTTTGGTTAATAATGCCGTTTTTTCTTTCCCCGCTTTATAGGCGGCGGGAGGAAGAGGGAAAACGTAAAAAGGATCAGCGGGGTCGCCGCCTGTGAAAGTGGATGCTAAGGGTAGTCCCCAAAAAAAGAATCTGGAAATATTATCTCTTAACTTATTTATTCCCAAAACATAGGCAATTAATTCAATGGCTGTGTGCCTGCAGGTATTGGCTATTTTTAAATTATGAGTAGAGGCAATTAGTCTTTTTTCTTGCTCGGTGTTTTCTGGGCCAAACTCATCCTGTTGGATAATTTTACTAAATTGCAAAATACTCGTTGTCCCTACCTCTCTGGCCGGTAGATAGCATCGAATAGCTTTGGATCGTTTACCATCGTTCTCTTTCCGATGTACTAAGGCCATGAGTTTAGTGAATTGCAAGTATTGGTTGTAGCTTATCGCATAGGCTGCATAACTGATTTTTCCATAGGGATGGAGTGATTCTTTGCGTAATTCAGCTTCGGCTTGTGAAAATAATTGTTTCAGTGCCAATTTACATTGTGAACCAAAATTCTCATCATAATCTTTATCGACGGCATTCGTTTTTCCCACTCGAGCAAGAATTTTTGGCTTGCTATCTTGCATGATACCAAGCATAACAAAAGAATGAATGCCCTCTTGACACAGTGCGATAAAAAAATCACCACTCGCTTTGTCAACAGCAATTTCGCCCTCAGCCAGGGCTAGCGGGTCTCTTAATGGCTCTGCAGAGGCCTCTACAGGAGGGACTGCAGGGAGAACTGGTAAGTCTGCTAAGACATTAATTTGTAGAGCATTAGCAGGTTGCTCCGTATTTCTACCCGGGGTAGACATTATGAGACCTCTGAATACTATAATGGGGTCGATTATAAAGACAGCCCATTAATAAATCAAAATGTCTCTCATAAGCCCTATGTGCTTTGCCTGTAAAATTAGCTCAGTCGTCGCGAAGACGAAGATGCAAGCTTTAAGTCTAGATAAGCAAGTAGGCAAATTTTAGTTGGTTTAACTTAACGAGCGAATTGCTCTTTGCTGTAAGCGACTCGTGCGGCAACAGACTCTTGTCCTTCTGCTGCACGAGCTTCAATTTGTCTGTAGCGTTTAAGGCCGCCTTCGCGGTTGGCGATTTGAATGTTTAAGCCGGGGCGAGCGTTGAGTTCCAGCATAAGCGGCCCATGTTCTTTGTCAAGGACAATGTCAACACCTAAATAACCCAAGCCAGTTAACTCATAGCAGCTGGCAGCAATTTCTAAAATCTTGTCCCAATAAGGTACCGTAATATCAACGATGGGGGCCAGGGTGTCGGGGTGGAAGTCAATCGCGTCATTGTGAAATACACCGCCCAGCGTTTTGCCTGTGGCCAAATTAATACCTACTCCGATGGCACCCTGGTGCAGATTCGCTTTACCGCCTGATAAACGAGTAGGCAAACGCGCCATGGCCATGGCTGGATAACCTACCAGGGTAATGATACGAATATCAGGGATCCCTTCGTAACTCACTTCTTTAAAGACAGGATCAACAACGACACGATGTTCTATAATGGCGTAATCACTGTGGCCGCCTAAACTATAGGCGCCCGATAATAAGCAGGATAAGTGATAACTCATTTCCTGCACGGTAGTTAATTTGCCATTAATTTGGCGATATCGTCCAAAAACGCGATCAGTCACCACCAGGATGCCATCGCCTCCTGCACCATGCGCTGGTTTAATGACAAAATCTTTATAGGGTTGCAAAATTTGCTCAAGATTCTTTATTTGATGTTCGCTTTCAATCGTTTCATATAAGCGAGGCACTGCTATTCCGGCTTGCATTGCCAGTCGCTTGGTTTGCAATTTATCATCGACCAGGGGATAGCGTTTGCGTTCATTGTATTTGAGAACGTAATCACTATTTCGTTGGTTGATACTCAGGATGCCGCGCTGGGATAAGCGGCGGTACAAATTCCACATTAGTGTTCCCCGCCAAGTACTTTAAAGCGAAACAATTCCGTAACTCGGTACCCGCGGTATTGGCCAAACCATAAAATCAACGCCAGAAGAACCAGTAATAATTCAGGGAAAGCAAAAATTAAATACTGCATGGGGGGGTAATTCATTGCACCAAAAGCAATCACCGCTGCAATAAGGCTGCCTACCCCTGATTTAATTGCATCGGAGGCTCCGCGCTCATCCCAGGTTATACACATGCGTTCAATGGTCATGGTGAGAATAACCATTGGGAATAAAGCCACGGATAAACCAGAATCCAAACCTAAATTTTGGCATACCACCGAGATAAAAATCATGAGCAAAATAACAACAGTAAGAATAGCGGCTAATCTTGGGACCAAAAGGAGACGGAGTTGATCGAGGTAAAACCGTGCCAGTAAGCCAAATGAAACAATAATAGTAAAAAGAGTGATTCCCCAAACCACGTGTGTTTCACGAAACGCGAGCGCAATCAATACGGGCATGAAGGTTCCGAACGTTTTCAAACCCACAAAGTTACGCAGTAACAAAATGATAAAAGCGCCAATGGGTACCGTAAGTAAAATCTTATAGGTTTCCTGGACATTAACGGGTAATTGCAACAGGGAGAAACGGAGTAGCTGCGAATCAGTTTGCAGGCCGCGTGCCTTGGCAATGGTTAAAGCATTAATAGGAGTAGGAGAAACCGTCAAACTAAAGATTGGTTTTTTACCGCCAACCACTTCAAAGAGTGGATCAAAGCCATACTGCCAGACAAGGAAATTTTTGGGAAAACCAGCCCCACCTGTGCGAGGGTTGATGTAAACCCAATCTTTTCCATTGTAAACCACCATAAACAACTTAAAGTCAGCTTTATTTTGTTGATTCAAATAAATGCCTTTGACTGGCATGGCATAGATTCGGGCCTGATTTAAGATGGTAATCGCAGCTTTTATAACGTTTTCATCATTAAATTCATTGCCCACCAATAATCTTGCATTACCGTCTTTCTTATTTAATTCCTTAATGGTTCCTTGAGCAAAGGTTTGAATGTCAGCAGAGGATTGACGTACTTGATTGGTAATGGTGTCAACGGCCGACTTCTGGTTTTCAAGAAGCGGTTGCGCTTTTACTATAGGTGGTTTGCCTAATGAAGTCTCATTGTTATCTATTTCGCGAAAGATAGCGCGATAGTAAAGAGATTGTGCCCCGCTACTACGTCTGAGCGACCATACTGTTTGACGGTTATAACCATTCAGATTCGTCGTTACCCCATAATTATGGGAAACGAAATATTCATCCAGAATCGCAAAATAGGGAGGCATATAGGGAATGGTAAAGCTTGCCTTAACCGGTGTATTACGTTCCGCTGTGAAACGCAAATTGGCTTCCACCATCCAACTATTCACTGTTTCTGTATCAGTTAAAGGAACATCCAAGACAAGATGACGGTAAAAGAACAGCCCTATTCCTACTAAAAAGAGGGTGATGATTAAGCCATAAACATGGCGTTTATTTGACTTCATTTTTTTCTACTTTCTCGGTTCTCATCATAAAGGCATGACTTGGGTCAACCAGTCCATTAAAAGCAATAATTGCGTCTCTACCAAGAAGTAGTGGGTAATTAAAGCGTTTGCGATTGGTTAAATTAACAGGTATCGCACGAATTTTTTCACCAATTTTAACATTTATCAAAACGATCGGCCGCTTGATTGGCTCTGCGGCTAAATTTTCCCCAGCACGCACTTTTATTCTAACTTTACCCAGGTATTCGCAGGTAAATTCGACTTCACCCTCTTTGCCGGGAACTTTAAAGCGCAAATAGGGTTTGCCGTTTTTTTCTACTTCATGAATATCAATAGCGCTAAGGGAAGCAGATTTCGCTCCGGTATCTAATTTGGCTGATAAAGTCATGTTTTTATCGATCAGAGTCGCTTTTTCAACATAGCCATAAATCTTTTTTTCATCTGCTGCCATGGAGCATCCCGCTAAGATTGATAAAACTAGAACAAATA
Organism: Legionella sp. ST3F1; assembly: GCF_048553315.1. NCBI lineage: Bacteria > Pseudomonadati > Pseudomonadota > Gammaproteobacteria > Legionellales > Legionellaceae > Legionella > Legionella sp. ST3F1. The sequence continues at coordinate 392,793 of NZ_JBLZIO010000001.1, forward strand.
AATTACGCCAACGCATTAAAAAAACCTTTAAATAATCGTGAAAAATACCCGCAATACTAGCAGATTTGTGGGCTTACGCCCAGAGCTAGATCGTGCAAATGCAGAGCAAGTAGTAGTATACGGATTTTTGCTCGGAAATCTACCATGATGTGCAGTATAGATTCTTTCTTGGGTCGTTAAAAATAAGCTGTCTATTAATTTGGGTAAGACTCCTCAAGGCCCAGTAATCTTCTGGACACAATAAGTCGGTTTGAGACAACCATTAAGCGTTAAAATATCTTTGATAGGCGTTTTAACCACCTCATCAATTCAGCCTATATAGATGAACTTATTTCTAAATTAACCTCCTGGAACAGCATGAAATTATCCTTAATAAAGACGGTATCGAAAGGCAATTATTCTTTTAATCCCTTAAGCAAAAAACTGGATTTTAAAATCACCGCATCAATATAAACCTTAGGACTTAGTTGAAGAAGATAATGAATGGTTTCAATGATATCCTGGCAGAGAATTTTTTCTTCATCTGGGAAATCAGGCATCGTTTTAGTCATATCGGTGTCAATAACGCTGGGGCAAATGGCTGTGACTCTAATGTTGTCTTGACATAACTCAAGACTTAGGGATTGGCTATAACCTACTACACCATACTTGGTCATGCAATAAGCACCTGAACGTGCGACAGGCCGCTTGCCTGCGTAGGATGCCATGTTAAAAATATAGCCTGATTGTTGTTTTTTCATGTAAGGAACAAGGGTATGTACCATATTATAAACGCCACGCAGATTGACATCGATCATGGCATTAAATTCATCGGGTTCGATTGCACTACCACCAAGGGACCAACAGCCGGCGTTATTAAATAAAACATCGATAGTTGGATAGTGTGAGGCAAGGTGCTTACTGCATTTGGAAACGGCGTCATAGTCGCTTACATCGAGAGCAAATACGCTGGTCTTGATAGCAAATTTGTCAGTTAATTCATTACTGACTTTAGTCAATAACGCTTTATTTCTGGCAATTAAAGCCAAATCAAAACCTTGTTCGGCAAAATAATAGGCGGCATGTTTCCCGATGCCTCTGCTTGCGCCAGTAACGATTGCTAATTTATTCATAGAATTAATCAATGAGGAAAGGCAGAATGGTCAAGCTACTCGATTACAAGAATTTGTGCAAGATTGTTAGTCATTATGAAGACAAACAGGTAAATTTAGTTGCATAATTTGCCATGAGGTCTCATGGTCGATAATCGTCGCTGCCCCTTTCTTAGCGGTATGTGCTATATAGACTATAACAAGATTAATTTTTTTAGCTTTTTCAGGACTTATCCCTATTAAGTTACTGGCAAACTAAACCCTGGTTGTGAAAGCCTGAAAGTAACTGGACAGCAGTAATCATGAATACCATAGAATTGTTAGATGTTTCACTGAGAGATGGGGGGCATAGAACTAACTTTCATTTTAAAAAAAATGAGCTGCAAGCCATTTTAACATCCCTCGATAACTCCGGTATTGAGTATATTGAAATTGGTTACCGCAATGGATCGATTGCTCCTATTGAGAATATTGGTCAAGCAGGGTTATGTGGAAAGGATTATCTTCTTTTTTGTACTTCCCTGCTAAAAAAAGCAAAAACTGCCGTAATGGCGCACCCTAAGAATGTAACGGCAGACGATATTAAGGAATTAAGGGACTGTGGTGTCCAATTACTCCGAATTTGTGTTGTCAAAGGGGATGTGGAAGAGGCTTGTCCAATCATTGATATGGGAAAACAATATGGTTTAGCAACCTCAGTCAATTTTATTCATACCTCACATTATAAAGAAAATGAGTTGGATGAAGTCGTAGCGAGAGTTAATCCACACAAGCCAGATATGATTTATTTCGCTGATTCAAATGGGAGTCTATTGCCTGCAAGAGTTGACCAGATTTACCGTAAATACAGCGGGGAATATTCGATTCCTTTGGGTTTTCATGCCCATGATAATTTAGGATTGGCCCAGGTTAATACGTTGGCAGCAATCAATGCTGGAGCACACTATATCGATGCGTCACTTGCTGGTATGGGCAAGGGTATAGGCAACTTAAGAACCGAGTTTTTTACGGCGTATCTACATGCCATCAATATTAAAAAATACCGATTGGCTCCTGTTTTAATGGCAGCAAATTATGTGCGTAAGGTTCTGGGGATCGGTAGTGAAGAGATTGAAATGGACGAATTCATTCGTGGCATTTCTGATTTTTCAACGGCAGAAATGAAGAAATTTAAAGAAACTACCGATACGCTGAATTTATTGTAGTCGGGGAAAACAGGCTGGTAAATAAACATTTCCTGTCAAATCAATCGCTATTTTTATATGCTCTGCTAGCTTAATCTAAATTTGGGATTAATATGAGAAAAAAAATATTAACTATTGCTCCGGTTATGCCCCAGCAATCTGATATTGAATCTATTGCCAGTACGCTTTCCTTTTTAGAGGTAGTGTACCAGATCGATTTTATCGACCCATTAGCAATCAACGAGACGTTTTCTGTCACTACTTCCAATGAAGTTTATTATCAGCTTTGGCAAGATCATCTCAAAAAATGGTTAGCAAATTATGATGCATTCTTTGGGTTCTCTTTTGGCGGGGTTATTTTGCAGCAATGTTTTCCCTTATTTGCTAACAGCAAAAAACCCATTATTTTATTTTCTACCCCGACTTTTGCTGATAAGGCACTGCAAAAAAAACTGGGTGATGTTATTGCGCTTTGTAAAGCAAATCGAGTAAATGATGCTCTGATTTCTTTATATAAAGACGTTTTTTCCCCCTATGAGGCCCCTTTGCAAGTTCTTCCAGAAAACAGGGCGATGAATGCAGCTAATCGGTTGATTTTCGGTTTGCAACGTGTTTTAGATACCGATGCAACCGCAATTTTAGAACAAACGACGGTTGATCATTTACATTTGATAGGTGAATGCTCAGCGTTAGTCAATAAGGAAAATGTTTTGGCTCCAAGAATAGGTGATTTATGCATTGTGCCACAGGCAGGAATGCGTGTTTTACAGGACAATCCCTCTTATTGCAAAAAACTAATCTTGGAGAGATTAAATAGTGAAACCTAAGAATGTACTCAAGATAGCAGTGTTACCAGGTGATGGAATAGGTGTTGAGGTTATTGAGGCAGCAATACCTGTCTTTACAGCCCTTCAGATCCCGGTGGAATTAAATTTTGGTGAAATTGGGTGGTCCTTTTGGCAACAAGAAGGGAATCCCCTTCCTGAAAGGACATGGAAACTAATTAACCAGTCAGATACCACCCTGCTTGGGGCGATTACCAGCAAACCAAAACGGGAGGCTCTACAAGAACTAGCCCCGGAGTTTAAGCAGGCTAATCTCAATTATGTATCTCCAATTATCCAATTAAGGCAAAAACTGGATCTTTTCGCGAATGTTAGACCTTGTTTTAATATTAAGAGGGATGTAAAGGATTTTAATTTTTGTATTATTCGTGAGAATACGGAAGGCTTGTATTCTGGTTTTGACTATTATCCGTTGCCTACCCAATTGCATAGTCTCTTGGATGAAAATAAACATTGGCAAAAAATTGCAAAAAATGAAATTAGCTGTACGTTGCGTTTACAGACCAAGGTAGGATTAATACGTTTGTTTGAGTTTGCCTTCAAATACGCAAATGAGCAAGGGATCAAACGAGTAACCTTTGCGGATAAACCCAATGTTCTACGCCAGAGCAGTGATTTTGCCCGCGAACTTTTCGAGGCGGTATCCAGCCAGTATTCAGACATTACAGCCGACATTTTAAATATCGATGCAATGGCTTTATGGCTGGTGAGACGGCCAGAAGAATTTGGCGTTATTGTTGCAGAAAATATGTTTGGTGATATTTTATCTGATTTAGGGGCCGGTGTAATGGGCGGTCTTGGTTTTGCGCCAAGTGCGAATATTGGTATCAAAGGTTGTTATTTTGAACCAGTACATGGTAGTGGGCCCCGCATCGGGAGCAACCGGGCAAATCCGAGTGCAATGTTTTTAACGATTGGTTTGTTATTGAATCACTTTGGTTACACGGAAGCCGCAGAAAAGATTAAGCAGGCCGTTGCAGCCATTGTGCGGCAAGGTAAATTTGTAACGTATGATGCAGGTGGTCATGCCACTACCCAGGAGATGGCACAGGCTATTATTGAGCACTGCTTAAACCAAGCCCAAGAAACTGACATGCCAAAGAAAGAACAAGCTCCCCGTATTCGAGCAGTAGAGCGAAAGCAACAGATCGAGGCATTGAAGAGGTTTAACTCTGCCGAAATTGCGGATGCACTTGATGCTTGTGGTGTGGAGGGGGCTATAACCAATCTTAAACCGTTATCCCCGGGCGTGAAGGTAATAGGTCCTGCTTATACCATTAAATATCTACCTTACGAGCAGCAGCCAGATGCATTTAAGGGGGCAGCAAATTATATCGATGCGGTTCCTGCTCAATCAGTCATTGTTATTGATAATCAGGGACGAAATGATTGTACCACCTGGGGGGAGATTTTAACCCAGGTTGCCCTAAAAAAATCCATTAGTGGGACTATAGTGAATGGTGCCGTCAGAGATGTGAAGTTTATTCGCGATGCCAGCTATCCGGTATTTTCTACGGGTTACTTTATGCGCTCGGGTAAAAATCGTGTATACATGGCAGATGAACAATGCCCGTTGAACATTAACGGCATCGCAATCAAGCCCGACGATATTATTTTTGCTGATGATAATGGTGTTTTGGTTATCCCTGCTTATTTAGTGACAGAAATCATTGAGAAAGCTCACAATATAAAAATTACGGAACAACGAATTAATGCGGCCGTTCAAAGAGGAGTCAGCCTGGAGCAGGCACGTAAGGATTATCGTTATGATCAACCTTGGCTAAAACATAGTGATGAGTAAACTTTTGCAGAAGTTGGCAGATTACCAGTTTATAGATATTCATTATCATGCTGAGCCCGATCTTTATCAGCGGCGTTTAACTGCGCTTGAGGCAGGAAAAATTTACCAGTCTTTACAAGGAATTGTGGTCTTAAAGAGTCATTTGGGGGCTACGAGCGTTCAAGCAACCCTGGCACAAAGACAAGGATTACCAGTTCTACCCTCTTTAGTTTTAAATCATATTGCCGGGGGGATAGATTATCGCGTTATTCTGAGGGCTCTGGCAGAGTATCAACCGTTGATACCTGCTAAAATGATCGTGCATTTTCCCACAATTACAGGCCGCAAATTTCAATCGAAATTACCTCGGCAATTGGTTCATCCGGCTTTAAGTGAGCAGTGTTTTGTTGGAGAAACAGTCTTTGATGAGAGAAAACGCCTCAGGCGAAAAGTCATCGACGTTTTGAAAATGACACGGGATTATCCCCTTGTTTTATCGACAGGTCATGCTTCCAAGGACGAAACCTACGCTTTGCTTGATGCTTGCGTCAGGTATAGGGTTCCTGCGTTATTACTAAATCAGCCTGCCCACCCCTTAACGGCTTTAATTGCTGAAGAATTACAAGAAATTAGTCAACATGATTTTGTTTGGATTGAACAAACGGTACTTACTTATTTACTGGGTCATCAGGATAGCGATGATCTGGCAAAGGTTTTACGCCAGGTACCGCGGGTTATTTATAGTTCTGATCTTGGACAAACCAGTCAAATGGATATTACTGACTGGATTAATTATTCGGCAAATCTTTTTGCTGAATTGGGGTTATCAAGCGAGCGAAAAGAGGCTCTGTGTCGTACTAATGCGTTGGCTTTACTAAGTTTATGACAATTAGGGGTTGTTGACAGCGCTTTTGACTCAAGCTGGCGAAATGCCAACAGACTCTGGTTAACTAACCTTGGTGTAGCGATATAAAAAACAGGATCTATTTTTTATATCGAATTCACATTAATTCGCAAATAGTTCGTTTAAAAATAACTCCATACTGATCCAGGAACGGCGATCGGCGGTTTCATTATAATGGAGACCCATCTCATCGTCGTTCGCTTCTGGATTAGTGAAGGAGTGGGCAGTAAGGCCATACATATGGATTTGCCAATCGGCTTTTCTTGTTGTCATTTCCTGAGCAAATTGATTGACTTGTTCAGGTAAAACCAGAGGGTCGTCATAGCCATGTAAAACCAGAATTTTGGCTTTAAGTTTTTTCCGCTCCTCCTCTTCTTCTGGTGCGGTGAGTATCCCATGAAAGCTAACGACTCCTTTTACATCAGCGCCAGTACGAGCCAGGTCCAATGCGCATAAACCACCAAAACAATAGCCTATTACTGCGATTTTTGTCTTATCCACCTGGGGTAATTGGGTCGCTGTAGTGAAAGCCGCAAGGATACGGGCAGCCAATTTTTTGCGATTTTGTACAAGTGGTGTCATTAATGCTCTTTTTTCTATCTTGTCCTGACCCAATTGTGCTTGGCCATACATATCGATAGCAAAGCCAATAAAACCCATTGTGGCTAATTTTTGGGCTTTATTGCAGGCATCTTCATTACGCCCTCCCCAATCATGGGCAACCATCACACAAGGTTTTGGATTTGTGAGGTTATTATCATAGGCGATGAAACCACGACAAATGGTTGCGTGATCTTGATAGGTAATTTCCCTGCTTAGAATCATATTAACTTAGTTGGGTCTGAAAAAATTGCCTAACTGTAATAGAAAAAACGATTGATATACAAGTATCTGCTCCGGTAACCGGCCAATTGTTTGGCGCTCGGGCTGTTTTATTTTTTTGCTGCCAGGGTTGGTTGATTCTCTGTGCCTTAATTTCAAGCAAAAATGAAAATTTAAGTTGTTATTTAGCAGTTAATTACGTAGAATTCTGTCATCTTAGCCGTTATCCATGGTTAATCATGACGCGCGAGGCTATTTTCGGTTGTTCAGCAAACAAGTTCCATTTTTTATGGATCTTAGCCCATGAGTAATAAACGCCCAGTAGAGTTAGCAGCTCGACTGCACAACGCAGGCGCTGTCTATGTTTTTTATGGGGCCATAGATGGCTTGAGCCTCTCCTACAGCATGATCAAATATCTTTTTGATCTTCTTTTTACTACCGGTGAGATTTCCTCTGCAGACGCGATGCGTGACTGGATGATGTCGCAAGAAGGGATGGAGGCAGTTGCGGCAACCTCAGTAAGTCTCGTTGTGTTTTCCATGCTGGCTAATCACTTCAGCGATAACGATGCCAATTTATTTAAGCGCTATATAGCGGTAGTGTGGCCTTATGGCCGTGATGCCATGAAAGGGCTAAAAAATGCTTACAAAGGGGTGCGTAGCACTCTTATGGTCTTTGAGCTATTAAATTTAACCCAGGATTTGAGCCATCTTATCGTTCCTGTCGGCCTGTTATTAGGCGGTTTGTCAGTACTTAACCGCTTGTGGTTCCGCATGCTGGTCGGTCAAGACCGTAAAGACATGACGAAAGCGAATACCACATTAGCTTCGGCGATCCAGAAAGGTCCCGGATTATCTGAAGAGGGGATGGCTGCCGAACGCAAGAAAATAAACAAGCACTCTGAGCGGGTGCGGACAATGGCTTTACTCTCAGCCGGTTATGGCGGCATTGTTGACGGCCTTTATCTCTATGTTGGTGTTTTGGGTATTTGTAGCTTGGCGCCTGCTGTGCTGGAAGCGATGAGCGTATTTTGTGCGATCTATTTTCTAGCTTGTGTAGCAACACGTATTTATGAAGAATATTATTTTCAACAGTTACTCTCTATCTCCGAGCTAAGGGTTGAGTTGGCCATACAAGGTAAAGGGATAGAATCGTTAGTGAGCCAGCTTGCGTCTTTAAACACAGACATTTCCAAAGCAAGGGAAGAGGAAGTTGCAGATCTTGTCTTGCGACGAAAGAAACTTGCTGAGGGTATTACTGCAGCGGTGGAAAAGTTTAGAAATCAGCGTGAGGAACTTCGTTCTTTATCTTCTTTATCCTATCCCGCTGCCGTTTTAGCCGGATTAAGAAATGGTCTGGCAGCTTATGGTGCGCTTGCCAGCGCCATGTTTGCTGTATCAACGTTGCTTGTTTTATCCTCAACGGCTTTTCCGCCAAATTTACTGGTTACTTGCATCCTATTGGGCATGATTTGTCTTGCGGGTTTTGTAGCACAGTCGCTAGAGGTTGCCCGTAACCATTATGCTATAAAGCAAGAAGAGAAGCTCTTTGACGACAAGCTTCTCGATATATCGAAAATATTGAGTCAATTCAAAGAGGAAAACAACCGTCTTTGCGACGTAGGAAATTTAGACAGGGTTCAGCAAGTTGTTGCGGATGGGCAGAAAGTGGAAGGTCTGCCTCAGTCTTTGATTCTGGCATTGTTTGAGGTTGGACGCTCCTTTTTTTCTGGTATAGGTAAAGGGACTAAGGCAATAGGATTTGCTCTCTATGCGTTACAAGAAGTAGATGAGCAAGGCCGTTATCATGATACGCCAATCATGATGGGCTTAATGATGGTTAGTGCTATTGCCCATGCCCTAATACTGGCTCTTCGAGCTTTTGCGCGCGGGTTAGGTCGCCCGCCGGTCGATGCTGATCCTGAGGAGCAAGCAACGCCAAAGGATTCCGCTATGGCTGATCAACAGAAACTTGATGTTGGTAGTGAGCCTCTTGATAAAATTAAAACCGCTGTGGCTGATGGAAAATCAGAGTTGCCTGATGCGGGTAGCGGGCATCGTCATAGAATGTCAATATTCGGCCATAATTATGCCAATGTAAGAAGGAGTATGACTTTCTTCTCTGCTTCTGCCCCTGACCTGCTGGCTACCGATCTAACGGCGACGGTTCCTAATGCTGATTTATCCTCAAATAAGGTTTTGGCTCCTGAAGTGCCCCCTCGTACAACTACCCAGCTTCCCCGCCTTATACGCGCAAAAAGTTATTCCAGTTTCTTCTTCGAAGAGCACCCGGCTAGCGATAATGTGCCTCTTCGTGCCTCTGATGATTTAATCCTGCCGTCACCTTACCGTACTATGTAAAGCTCAGGATTTAATGCAGGGTCGTTATACATTTTAAATTGATGGTATACTCTAAACGTTCGTAGTTTGCCGTTTATTTCTTTTAGCAGCTGCTGTAAACAGTTAATCAGTTGTTTTTGCTGTTCAATAATGGTTTCCCATTTGCGTTGGCAATTTTGACGATGAGTATCATCAACATCCATGCGTTTGCTTTGTAAAGCCATGTGGTAAGCTTTAAGTGCGAGAATAGATAGGCGGTCGATCATCATGCCTGGTGTTTCAGAATGCACAGGACACTCCGTGGGACTGGCGGGTTGTAAGGCAGTAAATAACCATTCATCCATCGCTTCCATACGATTATTGCGTTGTTGATTAAAATGATCAATTTCTCGTTTGGCACGATAAACAAATTCATAGCCTGCATCATCGCGTCTGGCTTTATCTTCTGCCAGCCACAACTGGTAATTGAAGGCGTGATTTTCTTCTACCAGACGTAAAAAACCGTGTTGAGTCAAGACAACACCACTTGCTTTCCAACGTACAATGCTATCTTGCTGTAGGGTGGCAATTTCAGTAACCTGGATTAAATTGCTCATGACACACTCCGCCAGAGGTAATTCAAAAAGAGGGTATATTAACATGCATTTAAAAGGAGTGCTTGTCTGTTGACTTTTCTGTTTATCTTTAAGTTAGAAAAAGGAACGATTAGATTATTTTTTTTGGGCTAGAATTCGGTCTAGGGCATTGGCAAAAGAAGCTTTCTCTTTGGCACCATAGGTTGCAGGCCCTCCAATGTTAGCGCCCCCCGAGCGCAGTTGCTCCATCATGTCCCGTATGCCCAGACGCTGTTTAATATCATTAGCAGTATACAAGTCTCCCCGCGGATTGAGTGCAAGTCCCTTCTTGGCAATAATGGCAGCAGCTAGAGGGATATCAGCAGTAATGACCAGGTCATTAGCAACTACTTGCTGCACGATATAATTGTCAGCAGCATCAAACCCTTTTTCAACGCGAACAGTGGTAATAAAGTGTGAGCGTGGAATTATTAAAAACGTATTAGCCACTAAAATTAAATGAGTTCTTGTTCTTTCTGCTGCTCGAAAAAGAATGTCTTTAACAGCGTTGGGGCACGCGTCGGCATCAACCCATATTTTCATTAACAATATTTAACCAAAATAACGTTTATAGATTTTTAGATAAGAACCGTCTGCTTCAATATCCAAAAGTAATTTATTAATTGTTTCAATTAACTCTTTATGCTTTTTATTAGCCATTATGCCATATCCTATACCAATAGGTATCTCATTGCCTACTAACTTAAATAGGTGACTATTGCTTACGACCCAATATTTTGCCGCCCCTCCATCTGCGATCACAATATCTATCTTGTCATCTGCCAGAGCTTGAAACACTTCAGCAAGCGTTGGGTATTCGATAATGACCACTTCATGATTAAATTTTTCCAGGACTATCGCTTTAAATAGGCTTCCCTCTACAGAACCTACCCGTTTATTGCGAATATCATCAATGCCGTGAATTTGAGAGTCAATCTTGGTAATAAATTGCCCTGTACTTTTCATATAGGGTAAAGAGAACAAGTAATTAATACGCCGTTGTTCTGTGATACTAATGGCACCAAGCCCCAAATCTATTTCATTGGCTAGAAGTTTCGTGAATATCTCAGCGAATGTTAAGGGTATATAATGACAATCAGTTTGCATACGCTTACAAAGTTCCATCATGATATCAATTTCAAAACCAAAAAAATGATTTTTCTGATCGGCCTCCATTTCAAAAGGAGGGTTATAGGGTAAGATGCCAATATTAAGTGTTTGCGCGTATAGAGGAGATAATAGAAGAACGGTGAGCAATAAAATAATTTTTCTCACATTGAAATCCTTTAATTTTTAGAAAAGATTACTTTACTTAGGTATGATTGCCAAGGTAGCTTTTGTAAAAGTCAGTATATTGGGAGGTGGTATGAGATTTGTTTTTTCTCTGGTGCTTGTTTTATTAATGAATACAGCAAATGCTGATGAAAATATGCCCGTATCTTGTAAACCTATAACCGTAGACGGTGAGTCAGTGATGCTTTCTGCGGAAAAACCAGTTTTAGTTATGATTCATAATCAATCTAAAACGGATTTATGGATCACTCATCCGGTTTCCGATCCCAGTGCCAGTGCGGGATGGAGCAGTCGTTTACAGGCTGGTAATTGGTCGGCCCTCGCTCTCGATAAAGAATCATTTGAATTGACTTGCATTGAATCAAAACCAGGTCATGAGCAGCAAGTTCCCTGTACCGGGGTTATTTCAGCCTGTCGATGGTCATCAATTACGATGCCCGCACAGACAACGGGTACTTTTTGGGCTGGTGAAGATATGAGCATATCTGCGTTAACTGCTCATTTAGGTAGTCGTGGTTTTGAATTACCAGCTTCGTCGCAATAAGTGATAAACTCAAATTAATTTCTATAAAAAAGTGGTGAATGTGAGTAAAAAATCGAAAGATCCTTTCTATAAAAGGGAAAAAGAAAAATACGCGATACCTATACCTAGTCGTGAATTGATTATGCAGGTACTGGAAGAATTTGGCCGCCCAATGTCGCGTAATCAATTAATCTCCAAACTTGAGGTAGAGGAGGCTAGTGAACAGGAGGCCCTGGGGTTCCGCTTAAAAGCCATGTTACGCGATGGTCAAATCATGCAGGATCGCCGCGGTCGTTTTTGTCTTTTGCGACGTATCAATTTGCAACGTGGTACCGTACAAGGTCATCCAGACGGTTTTGGTTTTTTCATCCCTGACGATGAAGGGCAGGATATGGTCTTGTCTGCAAAAGAGATGCAAACAGTGATGCATGGTGATTTGGTTCTCGCGTATCAAACCGGTGTTGATCGACGTGGACGTCCTGAAGGGAAAATTCATGAGGTTATTCAGCACGCAAATTCAACTGTTGTAGGGCGTTATTTTACCGAACACGGTGTGGGCTTTGTTATTCCTGATAATAAGCGGTTGACGCAAGATATTTCCATTCCACTGGAATTTGCTGCGAATGCTAAAAATGGACAAATGGTATTAGTGGAAGTGATTGCTTTTCCCAGTAAGCGTAATCAAGCGATTGGTAAAGTGATCCATATCCTTGGTGAGCATATGGCACCAGGTATGGAAATTGAAGTGGCTATTCATGCGCATGGCATTCCTGCTGAATGGCCTGATGATGTTATTGCAGAGGTCGCTAAAATTCCACAGCGGGTGAGTGAAGAGCAATTAAACGGACGTGCTGACTTAAGGGAATTAGCTTTTGTCACGATTGATGGCGAAGATGCCAAAGATTTCGATGATGCAGTCTATTGTTATGCCAAACCCAAAGGTGGTTATCAGCTTTATGTGGCAATTGCTGATGTCAGTCATTACGTAGAGCCAGGCTCTGCTTTGGATAAGGAAGCGGCAAGGCGTGGTAATTCAGTCTATTTTCCTGGCCAGGTCGTTCCCATGCTGCCAGAAGCGTTATCCAATGGTATTTGTTCTCTTAACCCCAAAGTGGATAGACTCTGCGTAGTTGCGGAAATGGCCATTTCCGCCGACGGGAAAATAACCCGTTCGCAATTTTATCGTGCTGTTTTTCATTCACAGGCTCGTCTTACTTACACGCAAGTAGCGCAATGGTTACAAGAAGGAAAGACGGATGAACAACATCAAGGGCTATGGCCGGCATTACAAGCATTAAACAACCTTTATAATGTTTTATTGCAGGCACGTAAAAACCGGGGGGCAATCGATTTTGAGACGACGGAAACACGCATTGAATTTGATGAAAATAGGAAAATACAACAAATTGTGCCAGTCATCCGTAATGATGCACATCGTCTGATTGAAGAGTGTATGTTGGCGGCTAACGTGGCTACGGCGCGTTTTCTGGAAAAAGCAGAAATCCCTACACTCTACCGTGTTCATTCATTGCCAGATGAAGAGAAGATTGCTGCGCTGAGATTATTTCTTGGTGAGCTTGGTTTACAGCTTGGTGGTGGTAAAAAACCTCATCCTAAAGATTTTCAAAAAACAATGGCTGCCATACAGAACAGGCCAGAGAAACATATTATTGAAACGGTCATGTTGCGCTCATTGAAACAAGCACAATATGTTGAAGAAAATGATGGTCATTTCGGTCTGGCTTATCCAGCATACACGCATTTTACTTCACCTATTAGGCGTTATCCGGATTTATTGATTCATCGTGCTATTACCCATCTGATTGATAATAATAGTGTGGAAGAATTTACTTATAGTGACGAAGACATGAGTCGTTTAGGTAAGCATTGTTCTTCTACTGAGCGGCGTGCTGATGAAGCAACAAGAGAGGTCGTTTCCTGGCTTAAATGCGAGTACATGCAAGATAAGTTGGGACAAATTTTTCAAGGGACCATTTCGGCTGTGACAGGATTTGGTATTTTTGTTGAGTTAGATGAGATCTACGTGGAAGGTTTGGTTCATGTGACGTCGTTACGAAATGACTATTATGCGTTTGATCCAGTAAAGCATCGCTTAATTGGAGAGCGCGGTGGGCAGGTGTACCGTTTAGGTGACAAAATGACGGTGTTAGTGGCACGCGTTGATTTAGACGAACGAAAAATCGATTTTGAGCCCGCAGAAACAGAGGCCGTAGATGACTGAGCATTATATTTATGGCGTACATGCGGTCACGGCTCTCCTTAGCAATCGCCCGAAAGCAACTAAAAAATTAATTATTAATCAGGAACGTATTGATAAGCGCCTGGAAGAAATACTTGATTCAGCGGTCAAATACCAAATTCCCGTAGAAAAATTATCAATCCAAAAAATGAACCAACGTTTTACGGATTTTGTTCATCAGGGGGTGGTAGCTATTGCGGCGAATTTACCTGATTATGGCGAGAACGATTTACCCGCCTTACTGGCAGCAAGTAAACAACCTTGCCTTTTATTAATTTTAGATGGGGTGACTGATCCACATAACTTGGGTGCCTGTTTGAGAACAGCAGATGCTACTGGAGTGGATTTTGTCATTATTCCAAAGGATAAGAGTGCAACGATTACTCCTGTTGTCAGCAAGGTTGCCTGTGGCGCAGCAGAGTCTGTTCCAGTCGTACGGGTCACCAATCTTGTTCGTGCCATGGAAACGATTAAACAGGCAGGGGTTTGGATCTATGGTGCGGCTGGCGAAGCAAGTGAGAGCCTTTATGCAACAGATTGTAAATCATCAATGGCAGTAGTAATGGGGGCGGAAGGCACCGGTATGCGTCGCTTGACTCGCGAACACTGTGATGGTTTATTTTCTTTACCCATGCTCGGGGCTGTAAGTAGTTTAAATGTATCCGTCGCAACAGGTGTTTGCTTGTATGAAGTAGTGCGCCAACGCAAACAGTGATAATAGATTGAATCAATCCTCTGCTTTCTTCAGTTTTGGCGATACATAGAAATTTGATGGCGTGCCGTCCTGAGGGTAATTGGTCTAATATAAATCAGCATTCTATAATAATGTTATGTAAAACTTGAGGTTGACTCATGCGCTCAGCGGAAAATTTTACTAATGCTGGAAAATTAAAAAAAATTAACTGGGCAGCTGAAAATACACCTGCGCATTGGCTAAGGGGCGAGCCGTTTTTAACCTATTTGGGTAATACCTACATTATAGTGACTGCCGACGTTGAACGTTTCACGATCAAGGCTGGATTATCACTTAAAGATAAAATTAAGGATGAACAGCTTAAGTTGGAATGGGCCCAACTGATTGATGAAGAGATTGCTCATGCCTATCAGCATACTTGTGTTACTAATGATCTAAAGCGTCATAAATACCCTATTAAATTTATGATGAAATACTCAAAAGGATTATTTTGGTTAATATCCAGGCTAAGTATTAAAAGTAAATTGGCTTTTGTTTTAGCGATGGAATTTTATGCACATGAATTAGCTACTTCTGCGTTGGAGAACAATCTTTTTCCAGTCGATGAATTGGCAATCTATGATTTTTTAAGATGGCATGCATTAGAGGAAATGACTCATTCCAGTGTTTGCTTCAGAGTATATAAATATTTCGGTGGCGGTTATATTCGACGTGTAACCATCCTGCTTTTTTTTACTTTTTATGCTTCGTTTACAACCCACTTTTTTTTGCCGCTATTTTTCTTTGCTGATCTTGCTCAAAAGCGTAAAGTTAAGTTTAAAAATTTTAATATGGCTTATAGGTTTATGTATGGACGCAAAGGTGCGTTATGGGGAAGACTAAAAACTTATTTAGCTTTCTTTAATCCACGATTTAATCCCTGTGGCACTAAAGAGTTAAGTCTAAAAAAAGAAGGAACTAAGGATAATGTCTAAAGGATCGCTGCCCTATTTTGATTTTCTTATTTCGGAATTGGCGCAAAGAGAACCGTCAATTGAAAAGAGTTTTGGTAAGCATGTGCATTGGGGCTATTGGCCTGATCCATCGCAAGCGCAGTGTAATGATGATGATTATTATTTGGCAGCTCAAAATTTAACAAAGAAAATCTGCGCGATTGCTGGTATCAAAAATGATCAAGCCATCCTGGATGTAGGTTGCGGTTTTGGTGGCACCATTTCCGAGTTGAATAGTGATCATTCGGGTATGGTCTTAACGGGATTAAATATAGATAATCGGCAACTTGCCCGTGCTAAAAAACTGGTAAAGGCATCGGGTAATAATAGCGTTAACTTCATAGAGGGAAATGCTTGTACCCTCCCTTTTAAAGATAGTGAGTTTGATAACATACTGGCTATTGAATGTATTTTTCATTTCCCTTGTAGAAAAACGTTCTTTCAAGAGGCTAATCGCGTACTGAAACCTGGGGGTAGCATCACTTTATCAGATTTCATACCGCATCTATTGTTCCTTCCTAACTGCTGGGCAATGAATTTACCTTTCATTAGAAAATTTAATTTTTTTGGATCGTGCAATCTTAACTATACCCTTAATAGCTATAGACGCCTGGCATCCGCGCATGGTCTTAAGATGGAGGTTTGTGATATAACAAAAAACATATCGCCAACCTACCAGTATTTACGCAACCTGACTAAATCTGTCCGTTTAGAGGAGCCTTATAAAAGCCTGGTAGGTAGTTTTACGTTGGGTATGCGATTTTTATCGTGGACGCACCTATTAAGTTATAAAATACTTTCTTTTAAAAAACCTAATTAACATCAGGAGGATAATCAGTATTATTATCCTTTTCTTTTCTGATATTAATTCATAGCCTTCATAGAAAGTGACCGCCTTTCAATATCCATGACCCTGCTCGGCGCGAATTTGAATGGCGGTGATAAGCTTACTGTCCGACAAATTGCCTGATAGTCCTTGTTAATCGCAGGACAAGTTCATCAATTTCTTTTTCGTTAATGATAAGAGGAGGTAATAGCCGGATCACGGTATCAGCAGTTACATTGAAAAGTACCCCATTCGCAAGACCAATCGTTCGTGCGTCAGTAGCGGGTCTATCAAGTTCGATTCCTAACATGTAGCCTTTGCCACGGATTCCACGCACATTGGGATGCTCGCCTAACTCTAGCATTAATTTCTCTTTAAGCAGGGCAGAGTGATGAGTCACTACATCGCAGAGTTTGTCACGTTCTATAACATTTAAAACAGTCAATGCAGTAGCGCAAGCAAGCGGATTGCCGCCAAAAGTTGATCCATGATTACCTGGTTTAAACAGGTCGCTGGCTTTCTTATTCATCAGGCAGGCACTAATAGGGATACCATTGCCTAACCCTTTGGCAGTAGTAATGATATCCGGTTGAATATTGGCATGCATGTAAGCAAAAAATTTACCTGTACGGGCATTACCGGTTTGGATTTCATCAAGGATAAGAAGCCAGTCATGCTCCTTGCAGAGTTGCGATACCGCGCGTAAATAAGAATCCTCTGCTGCATAAATCCCGCCTTCCCCTTGGATGGGCTCAAGCATGATTGCGACTACATCATCACGGTTTGCCGCAATGGTGCGTATAGCATCAATATCATTGAAGGGGGCGCGGATAAAACCAGGAACTAGTGGTTCAAAGCCAGCCTGCACTTTACGGCTCCCTGAGGCGGTTAGCGTCGCCATGGTACGCCCGTGAAAGGCGCGCTCCATAACAATAATGGAGGGTGTTTCAATCCCTTTTTTGTGGCCATAGAGGCGAGAAAGTTTGATGGCTGCTTCATTGGCCTCTGCCCCCGAATTAGCAATAAAGATTTGCTCCATTGCACATAGGCTAACTAATTTTTCAGCCAGTAATTCCTGCTCTTTAATATGAAAGGTATTCGAGGTATGCAGTAATTTTGCTGCTTGCTGTTGAATGGTACGGGTTACATCTGGGTGAGCATGCCCCAACCCGCAAACCGCGATACCGCTTAATCCATCTAAATAGGCTTTGCCTGCGTCGTCGTACAACCATACCCCTTCACCATGAGTAAAGGTTACCGGCAAAGGGTTGTAACTGGTAATTAATGCCATCAAAAACTCCTTTATTAGGCTTCTTTCGAAACGCTACTGCATTGGCGCATTAGGTCGTCGATACGGTGCTCGAATTCCTGGGTATTAACAGGGATGCCCGATCATCCAAAACACTGATCGAGCAATCCTAGCGTGTTACTTAACGCATGTTACTCTCAACAAAATCCCAATTTACCAGGGACCAAA
This sequence comes from Legionella sp. ST3F1, assembly GCF_048553315.1. Taxonomy (NCBI): domain Bacteria; kingdom Pseudomonadati; phylum Pseudomonadota; class Gammaproteobacteria; order Legionellales; family Legionellaceae; genus Legionella; species Legionella sp. ST3F1. Next base: position 410,438 of record NZ_JBLZIO010000001.1, read on the forward strand.
ACGCCTTGATATAATCCGGGCGTACATTGCGGTAATCAATGTAATAAGCGTGTTCCCACACATCACAGGTTAACAAGGCCTGCTGTCCTGCAGTCATCGGAGTACCGGCATTACTCGTGCTGGTAATTTTTAAGTGACCATCTTTTTCTTGTACGAGCCAAGCCCAGCCAGAACCGAAAGTTGTTGCCGCAGTTTGGGTAAATTGTTCCTGGAAGGCTGCGAATGAGCCAAAATCTTTTTTAATTGCATCAGCCAGTTTTCCAGTTGGTTCACCCCCACCATTAGGACTTAAACAATGCCAGTAGAAAGTATGATTCCAGACTTGAGCCGCATTATTAAATATGCCGCCAGAGGATTTTTTGATAATCTCTTCCAGGCTTAAGTTTTCGTACTCGGTACCAGGAATAAGTTTATTGAGATTAGTAACATAGGCATTATGATGTTTACCGTAGTGGTATTCCAAGGTTTCCTGCGAAATATGAGGTTCTAGTGCATTCATTGCATAAGGTAATTGTGGTAAGGTAAAAGCCATTTGGAAACTCCCTATATTGATTGAGTGCTTAAGTTTAGCAGGATGGTAGACATATTCAATGTTGATAACTCAAGGGATTGTCCTCCTTATCCCAGTGGCTTTAGTTGCTGATTGGTCTTATTTTTGCCATAATTAAAGCTGTTTTTTTATATTTTTTAAATAGGTGTCTAAGTGGATACAATTGATAAGATTAAACAACAGATTAGCGAGAACGCTATACTATTATACATGAAAGGCACCCCTAAAATGCCTCAATGCGGATTTTCAGCGCGTGCTGTACAATGCATCGATGCTTGTGGTGTCGATTTCGCTTATGTTGACGTGCTAGCCAATCCAGATATTCGCCAAACCTTACCTCAATATGCTGATTGGCCTACATTTCCGCAATTGTACGTGAAAGGTGAGTTAATAGGTGGTTCAGACATTATTTTAGAGCTTTATCAGCAAGGTGAGCTTGAGTCATTATTACGAGATGCGGTTGCCCTTTAAAGTTGGTTATTGATATGCGTATCTGGTGATGCGCACCATTAAGGAGAATATAGATGAGCGTTTTGGTTGGACGTAAAGCCCCTGATTTCACAGTTCCTGCTGTGCTAGGCAATGGCGAAATAACAGATAAATACAATTTGCACGAAGCATTGAAAGGAAAATATGGTGTGGTGTTTTTCTATCCACTCGATTTCACTTTTGTTTGCCCCTCAGAATTAATTGCTCTTAATCATCGTATGGACGAGTTCAAGAAGCGTGGTGTTGAAGTGGTGGCCGTATCTATTGATTCGCAATTCACACACAATGCTTATCGCAATACAGCGGTGAAAGAAGGTGGTATAGGTCCCGTACAATTTACCATGGCGGCAGATATGACTCATACGATTTGCCAATCTTATGGGGTTGAACACCCGATTGCCGGTGTTGCTTTTCGCGGTGCATTTATTATCGATAAAAATGGTATGGTGCGTTCACAAATTGTGAATGATTTACCTATTGGCCGTAATATCGATGAATTGATACGCATCATTGATGCCGTACAATTTTTTGAAGAGCATGGTGAAGTTTGCCCTGCTGGTTGGCAAAAAGGCCAGGCAGGAATGAAAGCCTCTCCTAAAGGAGTGGCTGAGTACCTCGCTGCCCATTCTGACAATCTTTAATCCTATTGCACATGCCAGTTTAAGAACTGGTATGTGCATCACGCCATGTGTTCAACATAGTACAAAATAATTCTGCTGTTTTCTCGGCATCGTAAATTGCTGAATGAGCTTCATTGCTGTCGAAAGCGATTCCTGCTGCTTGAGCCGCTTTTGCCAATACAGTTTCACCATAGATAAATCCGGCCAGTGTCGCAGTATCAAAACAAGTAAATGAATGAAATGGCGATTTTATTTCTGTTCGTTTGGCGGCTTCTTTTATAAATAGTAAATCGAACCAGGCATTATGGCCAACGAGGACAGCACGCTGGCATTTGCTCTTTTTTAAAGCTTGATTAATAGGAGCAAACAATGTTTGTAAAGCCTGTTTTTCATCAACGGCAAAGCGTAAGGGTTGGAAAGGATCAACTTGAATAAACTCGAGTGATTTGGCATCCAGTTCGGCACCTTCAAAAGGTAAAATATGCTCAAAATAGGTGGCCGTTGGTATAAAGCAACCCTGCTCATCAAGATCGATTAATACGACACACATTTCTAATAAAGCATTTTTATAAGGATCGATGCCAGCGGTTTCTACATCAACAACAACAGGCAGAAAACCACGAAATCTACTCTTTAATTGTGTTCTTAGGGCAACATCACGTGGGCTCATACGGACTCCATTGTAATGTTTCACCAGCAGCAACGGGGACCACCGAGTCCTGTCCGAGAGGTAATGTATCCGGTATGTGTTGAACCTCTTTTCTTAGTATAAGCTGAGTTTGATTAATCGGCAGATGATAAAATTCAGCACCAAAGCGCCCCATAAAGGCATCGAGTTTTGCAAGTCGATTTAATTCATCAAAAACCTGGGCATACATAGCGACAGCAAAGGGGGCGGAATAAATGCCAGCACAGCCACAAGCATTCTCTTTGTTGATTTTAGCATGGGGTGCGCTATCGGTACCGGCAAAAAATTTTTTATTACCGCTTATGGCCGCTTGTTGCAAAGCACGTTGGTCGCTTTCGCGTTTTAAGATAGGTAAACAATAATAGTGGGGTCGGATACCGCCGGCCAACAATTGATTACGATTATATAATAAATGATGGGGGGTTATGGTTGCTGCGACGGTTTCAGGTGCCTGTTTAACAAATTCTACCGCCTCTTGGGTAGAAATATGTTCCAGCACTACACGCAGTTTAGGAAAATTTTTAATGAGGGGGCTAAGGCAACTGGTAATAAATTCAGCTTCACGCTGAAAAATATCACCTTGAGTCACTTCACCATGAATTTGCAAGACCAGATCCTGCTGTTGCATGACTTCTAATAAAGGATAAATCGCCTGAAGCGAGCGTGCCCCTTCCTCAGAATTAGTAGTGGCGCCAGCAGGATATAGCTTGGCTCCCAAAATATAAGGCTGCTGTTTAGCTTGTGCCAAATCGTCGGGGAGTACTTGCTCATTTAAATATAAAGTCATAAAGGGGGTAAAATTTTGTTTGCCCAATGCCGCCATGATGCGTTCACGGTAGGCTAACACAGCAGTAACTGAGGTCAGGGCGGGTTTCAGATTAGGCATGACCAGTGCACGGGAAAAATGTTGTGCTGTTGCCGGTGCAGTATGCTGCAGGAGCAGGTCATCGCGAAAATGGACGTGCCAATCATCCGGGCGAGTAATCGTTAAAGTTTGCAAAGTAAAGGTTCCTCTAAAAATGCCGATACGAAAGCATATCATGGTTTAGTGGACTGGATGAGCAAAAAATGGCATTTAAGCGCTTCATCACATCAGGAGTTTTAGGAAGTATTTTCCTTTACTGTTGGCCCATTAATGGCTGCCTGGCTGGTATCAGTGTCCACTATGAGAGTCCTATGGGCGATGAAAACTGGCGAATGAGTGGCAATCGTTTACGGTGTGGATTGTCTCTTACTGTCCCCAATTATGGTATTGCCTACTTTGAACAGTACGCTGCAAAGCCAAGTCACTTTATTCTAAGTAAATGGCAACAAGTGGAACGACGATTACCGGCTGTAGTATTTGCTGCCCCTCCGGTTTGGAAACCAGGAGGCAATTCTTATCTCATTGCAAAAACGTCAGTAAATCCTGGTGAATATGGTCTTTATCTCCCACGCGATCCAGCGATCAAATTATTAACTTATTTGGCACAAGGATACCAAACACGATTTCAATATCAGTCAGAACAAGGCTTTGCAGTGACTGTTTCGTTGTCGCCAGCAAACTTCCAAAAAGTGTATGCAAAATATCAGCGTTGTTTGGGGAATCTTCTACCCTTTGATTATGCCAGTGTGCGGGAAAGTATATTACTCTTTAATACGGACAGTGATGAGTTAAGTGATGCGGCAAAACAACAATTAAAGAAAGTTGCTGAATATTGTCGCGCTGACCCTTTGGTTAAACGAGTGAAAGTTGCAGGCTATACAGATGACACCGGTAGAAAATCGTATAATAACGCTGTGTCAGAAGGACGGGCTAAATCAGTAGCAAATTACCTGTTAAGCCTTGGTGTGCAGCAGAGCCGTTTATCAGTTACCTGGTATGGCGTGCAAAATCCGGTAGCTCCAAATGACACTGAAGAAGGAAAAGCTGCAAACCGTAGAGTGGTCATAAAGATATACAAATAAATCAAGCTAACAGCCTCCCTATCCTCAGAAAAAATCATTGCGCTGAATACACTTTATCTGATAGAGTCAACTAACCTTAGCCAACCTATTGATTCAAGATATTTAATGTTCTCTATAAAACTATTTTTTATGATGAATATTAAAATTTGGTTTGCTAGACGAAAGGCTTTTTTTCTTTATTGTCACGCATAATTAATTTGCTACTTGAAATAAGTGATAGTGAATTAATTAGTGTGGTCATAAAAGAGTCATTGCCGTGTTGTAAAGCAAATTATTTATCGAATTAATAGCGAAATTTTGTAGAAATAGTGTTGACTTTGATAAAGTAGCGCTTGATAATTTGTCCATGTACGTTCTCGGATAGAGCGATGATTGCGTACTGTAGTCAACACCAAGTTGTGGTTTGACGGCTAAACGGGAAATTAATAATAAAAAAGTGGAGATGAAGCATGTTAAATTTGAAGAAAACAGCGGTAGCTGTTCTTGCTTTAGGTAGCAGTGCAGTATTTGCTGGAACCATGGGTCCAGTTTGTACCCCTGGTAACGTCACCGTTCCTTGCGAAAGAACTGCATGGGATTTCGGTGCATATGCCCTGTACCTTGAGCCCGTCTATGATGCTGACTTCGGTTACCGTCGTCTGAATCCTTCTGTTGTTGACGGCGTTTCAACTCGTTTTGGTGATTTAGATCCTGATTGGGGATGGGGCTTCAAGATTGAAGGTTCTTACCACTTCAGCACTGGTAACGATTTGAACGTTAACTGGTACCATTGGGAACATGAAACTACTCACACTTATGCTGGTGCCTTCTCATTTGGTGGTGCTAACTTCGGTCCTTTCAGTGTTTACAACCGTTTCGAGCCTAAGTGGGATGCTGTTAACATTGAGTTCGGTCAACACGTAGATTTCGGTGAGTTCAAAAACATCCGTTTCCACGGCGGTTTCCAATACGCTCGTATCGAAACTGACTACAGAGATGCTGTTACAGGCGTTTTCTTGAACTCAACTAACCACAGATACAACGGCTTCGGTCCTCGTGTTGGTATGGACATGTCTTATGACTTAGGTAATGGTTTCGCTATCTATGGTAACGGTGCAACTGCTATCCTGGTTGGTGACAGCAAGTTCAACAGCAACGTTGCTGTATTCCCAGCTTCTTTCAGCTTCTCTGGTTCTAAGACAGCTATTGTCCCTGAATTAGAAGCTAAAGTAGGTGCTAAATACACTTATGCTATGGCACAAGGTGATTTAACCCTGGATGCTGGTTGGATGTGGGTTAACTACTTCAACGCTAACCACTTCGTAAATGCAACTGACGTTAGAGAAAGTGACTTCGCTGTACACGGTCCTTATGTTGGTTTGAAGTGGGTTGGTAACGTGTAATTTGTCAACCGACAATGTTTTATTAAAGCCCATCACTTGTTGATGGGCTTTTTTTTGAGATAAATGGAGTGATCATGCTGAAAAAAACAACCATAGCTATTCTTGGCTTGGCAGTCAGTAGTGTTGCCACGGCGGGAATGTATTCAACTCCTCCAGCGCCTTCTTGCGCTCCTGGGGATGTCACCGTTCCTTGTGCAGCAAGTCAATGGGATATTGGCGTGCAAGCTCTTTATTTAAAGCCAATTTATGATGCTGACAAAGGTTATGATTATAACAGCACAACAACCACGAATGGCGTTAAGGAATGGGATGGTGATTGGGGTTGGGGCTATCGTTTGGAAGGTTCCTATCACTTCAATACTGGAAATGATATTACTATGACTTGGATGCACTATGACGTGGATACAAGGAATAGTGGTTATTTTGGAGTAACACCTTTTTCTGCCACGAATGTTCCTTATAATTTGTTTCTTGACAACAAATTCGATCAAGTGAACTTGGTCCTGGGGCAACATACCGATATGGGGCTGTTAAAAAATGCCCGCTTTTACGGTGGCTTACAGTACGCAGACATTCGAATTCATGCTGTAAATAACTATACAGCAACACCTGCGGCAATTGCTGCGCTTGCTCCTGCTGGTTTCCGCCAAACCCGTGATTCCGAGTTTAACGGTGTGGGTCCTGTTGTTGGTGTTGATTATGCCTATGACTTGAATTCAAGTTTTAGTATAACTGCCAATGCAGCTACCTCTATTCTGTATGGTTCAAGTCGTTATACTACTGGCTTTGTTTTAGCTCCAAGCGGTTTGGTGCGTAATGATGTCTATGCAAGTAAGAAATCGATTGTTCCAAGTCTTGAGGCCAAAGTAGGTGTTAACTATGCCTATGAATTGGCGCAAGGTGTGCTCAATCTTGAAGGTGGTTACCAGGTTGTTAATTATTTTAATGCCTTAGCAACTAGAAAATTTACGGTTAACGGAGTTGTTCCTGGCACTATCCGCATTCCAACAAACAGCGATTTTGGTCTTTTTGGTCCCTACTTCGGTTTGAAATGGGTTGGTAATGCCTAAAATTGATAGTTAATACTCCTTCCGAGGCCCATGAAAATGGGCTTTTTTTTTGCCTGCTGTTTTTAATGTTTTCTATTCATAAGTCCATAAGAATCAAACAATAAATATTGTGCACAATCACTGGCCAATAAGTTCAATGCACGATATAATCGCCTCGCCAAACTATCCAGGAAGTAAAAAAAACATTCAGGAGTACTCCTCGTGAAACATAAAGTATTAATAATGATCGCGCTCGCGATTTTCTCAGGCTCGCTTTTTGCTGCAAATAATGAACAACTGCAGCGCGAAATTTTACGTTTACAACGCCAGACACAGGCACTACAGACTCAATTAAACCGTTTGCAAAAACAGTTAGTGACTCAATCTGTGAATAAGCCTGCGGTGAAGAAGGCCAGTAAACCCAAGCAAGCTGGCAAAACGACATCAAGCAGCAAGCCTGTACGGGCAAGACAACCTGTACCAGTTAAAAAGAGAGTAATCAAAAGGCCGATAGAAGTAGGCCGATCTCAGTCTGCAAAGCCGCCTGCGCGGCATAGCGATGAACCAATTAAATCGTATCATACAAGCGCACTAACGGTTCATACAGTAGATGACAATCGGGATTCAAGTAATTTTTACCCTACAGCCTTACTTGCTGATGGAAAAGTAATTACCTTCATTGCAGGAACTCCGGTAGTAACCGCTCCTTATACAGGTGATAGACCTGCTTTTGATGGTTCAGATTATATCGTCAATATTTCAAGTATTAACCGAGATATTCGCTTAATGCAGCAACGACGCCGTCTTTACCGTGCATATGAAAGTATAGGATACCCGGTTCCTAATGTCCCTATTATTGCTTTAAGTGGAAAAGCTGAACCTGTTGCCAACTTTAACCGCTCCTATGCAGGCAACACCACTGGTGATATCGATTTAGGTTCTAGTGAGTTTGATGTTGCAGCAATGTTGAATGATAAGGTAGAAGCATTTATGTCTGTTGCTTACGATGAAACACCACCTTTGGTGAGTGGTCCCCGCGTTAGCAATTCGGCTTTCCAATTAAACATGGGGTTTGTCAATATTGGTGATTTGGATCAATCCCCCTATTATTTCACTGCGGGACAATTATACGTACCCTTTGGCCGTTACTCCAGTGCAATGATCAGTTCTCCTTTGACCTTACGATTGACCAGAACAAAATCTCGGCCTTTCATTCTCGGTTATAAATCGCAATATGACTCTGGACCTTACGCCGCTGTCTATGGTTTCCGATCAGATACTACACTGGGAAAATCGGGTGTAGGCGGGGTCAACCTGGGTTATACGATCAAATCAGGTGATATGGCTGGAGAAATTGGAGCGAGCTATATAGGTTCGATTGATGATTCAGCAGGAATGCAGGATACTGGTTCGTCTCCTGGTACAACCTTTGGTGGTTTTAGTTCGATAACCAATGGTAATGAGCGAGTAGGTAAAGTACCGGGTTTAGGTGTTCATTGGAACATGAATATCGATCGCTATAACTTTACTGCCGAATGGGTGGGCGCTACAAAGGCCTTTAGAACACAAGATTTAAGTTTTAATGGCCGAGGAGCAAAACCACAGGCTATCCAGTTAGAGGCTGGCGTAACCTTTATGAGTTTTTGTAAGCCCTCATCGTTCTCAATCGGTTATCAGTGGACCAAAGACAGCTTGGCCTTAAATTTACCCAAGCGGCGGTTGGCTGGCGTATATAGCATTTCGATATGGAAAGATACTGTTGAAAGCCTTGAATACCGTCATGACAACGATTATAGAATCAACCAATTCGCTAATGGTGCATCACCTCCAGACGTGGTCAACCAAAATACAATTGGTACTGGTCGATCTTCCGATACTATACTTGCCCAAATCGGTGTGTATTTCTAAAAAAGAGTGAAAGCAGTTTTATTACCGCGCAGTCAATTGCGCGGTAACCTTTTTGACAGTCATCCTTAAAATCCTATAGAACACGGCTTATCCCCCAAAATCCTGCTATGCTTAATCAAATAAGTGGTAGAACAGGATGTTTTATGCGAATTCTACATACCATGCTGCGGGTTACAGACCTGGACAAATCCATTGCTTTTTATACCTCCGTGCTAAATATGAAATTAATAAGCCATAAGGAATATCCTGAAGGGCGTTTTAGCTTGGTCTTTCTCGGCTATCCCGATAGTCCTGGAGGAGCACAGTTAGAGCTTACTTATAACTGGGATAAGACCAGTTATGAGAAAGGTGATGCATACGGACATATTGCGATTGCCGTGGACGATGTCTATCAAGCTTGTGCCCGCATTAAAGCCCAGGGCGGGAACATTGTCAGGGATGCAGGCCCCATGAAATATGGCGATATTATTTTAGCATTCGTTAAAGATCCAGATGGTTACCTAATCGAGCTTTTGACTGACAAAGGTACGATGTGATGAGCAGGAAACTGATACATCGTGTAGTTGTCTTGTTAAGTTTACTGGTTATTCTATTGCCCGTGATTGCAGCACCTGGGAAAGTGATTGAACTCAACATTAATGGGGCAATAGGCCCTGCAACAGCCGACTATTTGTCACGTGCTATCCATGATGCACAAAATGGCACAGGCCTTATTTTGATCCAATTGGATACCCCGGGTGGTTTGGATAAATCAACTCGCCAGATCGTACTGGATATTCTTTCTTCCAAAGTACCCGTTGTAACGTATGTTTCACCTAATGGAGCCCGAGCGGCCAGTGCAGGGACTTTTTTGCTTTATGCCAGTACGGTGGCGGCCATGGCACCCAGTACCCATTTAGGAGCAGCCAGTCCTGTCAACCTGTTGGGTGATATTGATAAGACAGATAAGACGACAAAGCAGAAATCAACAATGGACAACAAGGTAACGAATGATGCGGTTGCCTATATTCGCTCCCTTGCCCAACTACGTGGTCGTGACGCCGTATTTGCACAAAAAGCAATTCTGGATGCAGCGACATTAACTGCAAATGAGGCTCTTAAAGCCGGTGTGATTAATATCGTCGCTAAAAATCGCGCTGATCTTCTAACCCAATTAAATGGTTTAATCGTGATCCAGGATAACCAACGAATTCAGTTAAACACAGAGGAAGCAGAGGTAGAGAGCATAACTCCCGATTGGCGAACACGATTTCTACAGATCATTACAGAGCCGACAGTGGCCTATTTGCTTTTACTTTTAGGGATATACGGTATTTTTTTTGAATTGATGAATCCAGGATTTATGCTCCCTGGTGTTGTTGGTGCCGTAGCAATTTTATTGGCTTTATACGCCCTGCAACTCTTGCCTGTCAATTATGCGGGCCTTGGCCTGATTATTCTCGGTATTATACTGATTACCGCAGAGGCATTTACTCCAAGTTTTGGGACTCTCGGTTTGGGAGGGACGGTATCTTTTATTATTGGTTCTGTGTTGCTTATTGATAGTGATCATACCAGTTATCAAATTGCCTGGTCAGCGATTTGGGCGATGGCAGCAGTCAATATAGTGTTTATATTTGCCTTGTTTACGATAGCGATTAAATCAAGAAAACAAAAAATACAACACGGCGTTGATATTCTACTCGGGGCTGAAGGCCGAACTTTAGGAATCGTTGATCCCTGTGGTCAGGCAGTCATTAGAGGCGAAATTTGGAGTGTGCATGCAAGCCAACCTATTCCTGCGGATAAACGCGTAAGGGTGGTTGCTACCAAGGGTCTACAATTACAGGTAGAAGAGATCAATCATGACGCTGATTGCAATATCAGCAGTAAGGATGCCTAAGGGGAAAATCATGGCTTCATTCTTCGGGTTCTTTGTAATTCTTGTCATTTTCATACTTCTGGCTGCGTTTCGTGTACTTAGAGAATATGAACGGGGTGTCGTGTTTATGCTCGGCCGCTTTTGGCGGGTTAAGGGACCAGGACTGGTGATTATTATTCCTGGTGTGCAACAAATGGTTCGTGTTGATCTACGGACAGTGGTAATGGATGTACCTAGCCAAGACGTTATTTCGCGCGATAATGTTTCTGTTCGTGTTAATGCGGTACTTTATTTCCGGGTTGTTGACGCCCAAAAGGCAATTATTCAAGTAGAAAATTATTTTGAGGCAACCAGCCAATTGGCACAGACTACTCTGCGTTCTGTTCTAGGCCAACATGAATTGGATGAAATGCTGGCAGAACGAGAACAGTTGAATAGTGATGTACAAAAAATATTGGATGCTCAAACGGATGGTTGGGGTATTAAAGTGTCTAATGTGGAAATCAAGCGTGTCGATTTGGATGAAAGTATGATTCGCGCCATTGCGAAACAAGCCGAAGCGGAACGGGACAGAAGGGCAAAAGTTATTCATGCAGAAGGTGAATTACAAGCCTCAGAAAAACTATTACAAGCTGCGCAAGTGCTGGTGAAAGAACCACAGGCTATGCAATTACGTTATTTGCAAACGCTCGCCAGTTTAGCAGGAAGCAATACTTCGACGGTTGTTTTTCCCATGCCGATCGAACTGGGAGAATTTTTACGAAAAATGAATAACAAATAATGTAAGTTCGATTGGTAGTTTTACTGGCGTGTGTCGACAGGAGAGTAAATGTAAAACTGCCCTAATGACCTGTTTTTGGCAAACATTCATACTGATATTCGTATTCATAGGCTGTCTTCTTGTGTAGAGGGGACGAAAAATCGATAACTCCGCATCCGTATCCATGAGCCTACGTTTTCTTGATGAAAATTCGGGTTCTTTGCTCTTTCCTTTTCCCTTTCTGCGGTGTCCACCTCTCGCTTGTATCTGAGAACGATTTCTGCGACGTCGCAGTATTTGAACTGCTTATCGTCTAATGGGATGTCCATTCTTTTCCATTTCACTAGCAAAATGGAGTTTGAATTTTTCGTTACTGGACCCTGGGGAGGGATTAAAGATAGGAATGCTAATATCCAGTTTGCCCTCGGGATCGGTTTGGCAAATTACTTCCGCAAAAAAGGTTGCAGCGAGTTCAGGATCCCAACCATACACACCAATGCCTAACGGTTGAATAAACAGAGGGCGTTGCAGGAGCAAGGCGTCTCTTACTGCTCCTCTAATTGCTTCCTTATATTGTGCTTGCAAATCTTGTTCAGAGAGAATTTTGGCAAAGGTCAATCCTTTATGCCCGAATTGATCAGGTACGGTGGCTACACCCCCAGGGTCTTTTCATGACTATAAATTAGTCAGCTATTCAGTATAATCGCGTAGTTAATTGAACTGACGAAAGAGACAGATGACCGAAGTATTAGCCTTTTTATCTACAGTTGAAGACGTACGAGAACAAGAGAAAATCATTTATCCGTTATCTTCCCTGTTATTCATGTCTATATGCGCTATATTTTGTGGTGCAGAAAGTTGGGATGATATGGTTGTATTCACTGAATCACGAAAAGACTGGTTGTCAAATTATATAGATATGTCGCCAGGAATCCCCTGTTACAGCACGTTCCGCCGTGTATTTTCAGTGATTGCCCCCAGTTCATGGAGCGCTTTGATTGAAGGAACCTTAGGAATAGTCATTAAAGATAAAGCACCGGAAGATCAAATACCTATTGATGGTAAAACATTAAGAGGAACTCGTTGTTCATCCAAGGAAGTACGAGCCATCCAAATGGTAAGTGCCTGGAGTGTTTCAAATAAAATATCACTTGCAGATATCAGAACGGACAGTAAATCAAATGAAATAAAAGCGATTCCCTTGCTTCTTGATTTACTTACAGTAGAAGGTTGCACGATATCAATCGATGCCATCGGTTGTCAGGAAGAAATCTTAAAAAAGATAATTGAGAAAGGCGGTGATTTTGTTATTGGTTTGAAGAAAAATCAGCCTTCTTTATATCAAGCGGTTCATGATTATTCAAAAGAACATGGAGAAAAACCCTGTAATTTGATTGAGGATGCTTTTGATGAAAGCCATGGTCGGTCAGTACGACGGCGCTATTTTGCTTATCCTTTACCGGAAGAAGCAAAACCTTTTGCTTTTACTGGAATAAAAACCATTATTGCCACTGAAACCATAAGCTCTACCACAAATACCCCTGAAGTCATTGCACAATGGCGTTATTACGTTACAAGCCATGATGCGGATAACCCAAATCTAAGTCGTTATGTACGCGACCACTGGTCGATTGAAAATGAATATCACTGGCAATTAGATGTCCATCTTAATGATGATAAAGATAAAAAATATGATGATGTAGCAGCTGAAAATTTTGCAAGAACTAAACGGCTATTGCTAAACTTAGTAAAAATAAAACAGCCTGAGGGTAAGAAACGCAGCGTACGATCCAGGCTGAAGCGTGTTGCATGGGATCTGGATTATTTGCTGACCTTGCTTGCTTTATAATCTTGTGTAATCAATATCATTGAATATACTGGAATTAATAGTCCGGTTCGTCTGCATCCTGAATAAGATTACTTATTTACCATTTAGAATAAACAAAAATCACCATCTAAATTCACCAAATCTTTCGTCGACTGTTGGCTAAAAAATAGTTGGACAATGGTTGGTTTATTTCTAGTCATGAAAAGCCCCTGGCTACACCCCCAAGATAATCATCTTGTCTTGCAAGACGACTATAAGCGGGCATTTCTTGTTTTTGCTGATGAAAATTATCCAATTGTAACTGCAAGGCAGCAACCCAACCACCAGGTCGATTTTCGTGATGAAGATTCTTGTCAAAATACGCTTTAAAGACCGTGAAACCTGCTCCCATACTGGATACGGTGTGGCAGGTTACTGTGCCCGCACAGACAATAAGAGAATTTTTTTTGGGTTTGGCATTAATGGGTGTTTGGATGGGCATAAGATGACTCCAAATAGATGCAAACTACCTTGATAATATAATAATAACTGTAATTTTAAGGCGAGATATTCTTTTTACGGTAAAAATAATATACAATCCCGGGTTATTTTGTAACCCAGTTTATAGTTAAAGATTAGGGAACAATCAATGAAATTTAATAAACATCTTTTGGCATCCTATTTGTTTCCAATTGCAAATCGCCTTTTATCTCCTCTTAATCTGAAGTTGTCAACCAAGAATACTCCAAATAGAGATTTTGGCTCCTTTATTGGCCATTTGAAAAGACTTAATTTTCATATTAAAACCGTTATTGATGTCGGGATCGCTTATGGTACGCCCGCGCTTCATAAATTTTTGCCAGAAGCAAAGTTTTATCTGGTTGAGCCTGTACCTCACTGTTTACCTTTACTTAAAAAGCTTGAGAATACGATTGGTGCTACTACTCATAATGTGGCTGCAGGTGCAGAAGATAGTGAAATTGAATTTTTTCTCCACGATGACATTTCTGGCTCAAGTTGCCTACGCCAATGGGAGGGGGAATCGTTTGACGGGAAAAAAATTACAGTGCCTTTGAGACGATTAGATACGTTGATTCCCCAAACAATAGCACGTCCAAGCTTGTTGAAGATAGATACACAAGGTAATGAGTTAGAAGTATTGAAAGGCTCTAAAGAGCTCTTGGATAAAATTGATATTTTAATTATCGAAACCTCTTTTCATGAGTTTCGTAAGGGTGCTCCTGAAATTCATGAAATTATTTCAACCATGGTTGATTTAGGTTATCGCTGTTATGAGGTATTAGAAGGCCATTATCGCGCCATTGATAATGCCCTGGCGCAGGTTGATATTGCATTTGTTAAGCATGATTCGCAGCTTCGATCTTCAAAATGCTTTTTTAGTGAAGAGCAATTGGAAGACTATTTATCAAAGCCTAATCCACAAGCACTAATTAATATTTAATAAGTTGGTTATGAGCCTTCCTTCTAAGCAAGGAAGGTTTTGTACTTGTACTAATAAAATGCAATGTCAGCGTGATTTTCTCTGATTGATGGGGCCTGCCCATCAATCCTGTTACTGTGGATATCTGAATGTTTAAAAATCTTTTTATTTTCCCCCTGATTCTGATCTGTGCTGAAATGGCAGTTTTTCTTTCAACGGATATGTATCTGCCTGCTTTACCCGATATGATGCATGATTTGGATGTCTCTACCAGCCTTGTCCAGCTCACTTTGTCTGCTTGGTTTTTAGGCGGTATGTCGATGCAATTATTTATAGGACCTATTTGCGATCGAGTTGGCAGACGTCCGGTTTTTATAACGGGTATGTTAATTTTTGTGTTATCCACTTTCGTATGTGCAATCGCACCTAACATTAGCATTTTGATTGCAGCGCGTTTTTTTCAAGGGTGTACAATCTGTTTTATCATCGTTCCCGGATATGCCAGTATCCATGAACTCTATGACCAAAAGAATTCGGTTCGCCTTTTAGCGACAATGAGCAGTATTACGGTTCTTGCCCCTGCTTTAGGTCCTTTCCTCGGCGGGCTTTTGGCGACATTAACAAATTGGCGGTGGATTTTTCTATCTTTATTTGTTTGGGGTCTATTAATTACGGGTTGGGTTCTGGCGCGTATGCCAGAAACCCTGGCGGCTGACAAACGCACACCACTCAATCTCCCTTTTGTGTTAGGTCAGTATAAAAGTATCGTGACTAATTGGCAGTTTATGCATTATTTATTGCCCTATTGGCTTATGTTTTGTGGTTTCATGAGCTGGCTAGTTTGTGGACCTTTCCTGGTCACTAACGAATTTCATTATAAGCCACTTTATTTTGGAATTTTTCAGTTACTGGTTTTTGGTTTTTATATGGTTGCTAACCGATTAGTACGGTTTCTTGTAGACAAAATGAGGCTTAATCAGCTAATTGAGCTGGGATTGTTTATTCTATTGGCAGGCAGTCTTTTTTCTATGGCCACGTCGTTGATCTACCCCTCGCATTTATTTGGGCTAATTGGCGGCATCATGCTTTTTGCTTTTGGTTTTGGGCTTTCTTCCGCATCGCTGCAACGCTTGGCGATTGAATCATCCGATGCCCCTATGGGTTCACGAATGGCTGTATTGTCAACTGGCCTTGGCATATCGGGGTTATTAGCCACGGGGTTAGTGAGCCTGACTTATCATGGCAAATTAAGCTCACTTGCTTCTATCCTTTTTGCAACGGCCGTAGGTGCTTCCATATTGTATCGAAGTGGTAAACGCTACCATTTAAGCAGTATTGATAATGAAGAGCCCCTGGTAAATGAGGGATGAAAAATGATTGGAGCAAAAAAATTTAGGTTGTTTCTGAAAGCTCAAGGCTATTTTTCCGGGGAGAAAAAGCCAGATTTGTTAACCAATTTTTACTAGGTACTTCGTACCATTTATAAATAAAATAGGAAATAGATAGCAAGCTTAGTAAGGCAATGAAGAAAGTTTCAGTTTTATTGAACAAAGTGAATTTCCTGGTTAAATAGATAACGCAGGTATAGACGGGAAATTGGATTAGATAAACACTGTAGCTGATATCACCTAACATGATTAATTTTTTTCTTAACCAAGTGCTCTTTATCTCAATAAAGGGCGTGAGGCTTATAATAGCCAGGGTTAAAAGCGAATAACAAAAACGTCCAAAACCATAACTTGGATTTCCAACAATTTTATCCAATACCATATAAATAACGAGTAAAATCAAAATAATCTTTACTAGAAGTTGCTGTTTTTGACGCAACTGTGTCCGATAACGCTCATAGACGATGAATAAAAGAATTCCTGCCATAAAGAAATAGAAGTGATTGAGCGGGTTTGTATAAAGGGGCCAATTGGCTACTAATTCCTGGACATGTTCGGTTGAATTATAGGTATAAAGATTAGTATTGTTTAAAAACTGGTAATCCACTGCCAAAAAAATTGTAAATAAAGTAAGAACAGTTAAATACTTGAGATCATTTCTGGTTAAACAGAGAATAAAAGGCAACAAAAAATAGAAGACATATTCGATACCGATAGACCAACCCCCTCTCACCGGAGTTAAATTAGTATTAATAAAGCCAAAAATAAACAATAAATTATTGGCATTCATTAATTTTTCACTGGGGTTGGTTAAAGGAGTGACCAGTTGTATTAGCAGAATGAAAGTGATTATTAGGAAAGGATATTTTAACAAGGATGGCGCTTTTTTCTCTCCAACCAAACCAACTAGAAATAAACTAGAAACAATTAGCAGGATTATTGGTGCTTGGAGAGTATTAAGCAACATACAAAGGTAGAATAAGGGGGCTATTCGAGCAAAACGTTTATAAAAATAAGTTCCTGCATTCTTGATATTACTAAAATCTGTTTTATGATAACTGTAAAACAAGGCAAAGCCGCTAATAGCGAAGAAGCCATCGACGCTTGCTATTCCTGCCGTCATAATGCCATGAAACTGTTTTAAATAATTGAGATCTAAAAACTGAATATAATGATAAATTGCAACCGATAGAGCTAACAAGCCCCGTGTAATATCAATCCCATCAATTCTTTTCATGCGTAAATAGATTTTAAAATAACCACTATACTTGAGATCCTTCGTTGATTAAATCTTTGAAAAATATTTTTCATTTGAAAGAAAAAATAAAAAACATATTGACTTTCTTTTTGCCAATTTATTGTTGTTAATTATTTTGCCAGTCATTAGACGATATAAATTTACCTTTCTCACCCTTAATTTATCTCTAAATGAAGAACTCACTGGGGAACCTGCGAATAAATGCAGACGGCACAGTTTTTATTAAACCGCGCAAATGACTTTCCCCTTCCCCTCCAAATGTGTTTGTGGTAGAAAGTGCTTTTTGTTAGCAAAATATACACGGGGCATTACATGTCAATAAAGTCAGATCGCTGGATAGAGAAAATGGCATTGGAACATGGGATGATTTCACCTTATCAACGCGGACAGGTGCGTGAGACAGATAAAGGCCGAATCATTTCTTATGGGGTTTCCAGTTACGGTTATGATGTGCGTTGCGCGGATGAATTTAAAATATTCACCAATATTAATTCCGCTATTGTTGATCCAAAAGCGTTTGATGCGAATAGTTTTGTAGACGTAAAATCCGATGTTTGCATCATTCCTCCCAATTCTTTTGCCTTGGCTCGTACAGTAGAATACTTTCGTATCCCGCGTAATGTATTAACGATTTGTTTAGGTAAATCAACCTACGCACGTTGCGGTATCATTGTGAATGTCACACCGTTGGAACCTGAATGGGAAGGTCATGTGACCCTGGAGTTTTCCAATACCACGCCACTCCCCGCTAAAATCTATGCTCATGAGGGTGTGGCGCAGATGCTCTTTCTGGAATCCGATGAAGTTTGCGCGGTATCTTACCGCGACAGAGGTGGAAAATATCAAGGGCAGACTGGCGTTACGTTACCGCGCACCTGATTCCATACGGCGTTTAGTCGTCGGTGTCTTTGAGCGGGATATGGCCTCGTGATGCGTCAACCCGCTCTCTAAGCTCTTTTCCGGGCTTGAAATGAGGACTATATTTCGCCTCAGTAACTACCTTTTCGCCTGTTTTAGGATTATGGGCATTGCGTGGTGGACGATAATGTAGTGAGAAGCTGCCAAAGCCCCGGATTTCAATGCGTTTGCCATCAACAAGCGCTTCACTCATTAACTCAAGAATTCGGTTAATACCATCAGTAACCTGTTTTTCAGGAAGATGTGTCATTTTTGCAGCAAGGTTTGCAATGAGTTGCGATTTAATCATACCCACCTCGGTTAGCCGCGTTGTTAGGGTGTCAGTACCAAGACACAACAGGTGCCGACTTTCTTTATTCTATTTAAGTATAGACGCGAAAAGAAATTATTCAATGTTATCAACTAACTGTAATAATATTCTAAATAGTAACGCATTGTTATCCATCTTATTAAATAATTTACCTTTTGCAACTAGGGAAAACATTAGTTTACCTTGATTTTTGCCAGTCCTGCCCGGGTGACGCTTGATCTTGGCGTTGTTGGATATAGGCTTTAACAATGCCCCAGCTCATTTTTACCTGGGTTACTGTCTCTAAGGTAAACAAATCCGAACGGAGTGTTTTACTGGTAGTAATGACCAGGGCTCCTGGTTGAATTTGCTCAACAAGTTGACTAATGGCCAACCAGGTTTCGCCAAAAAAAGCGGTGGCATTAATAAAAATAAGATTGGCATCGGCAACACTGGTTTCGAGAAAGTTACCCTGTATGAATTTAATGCGGTTAGCCTTGGTTTCATAGTCTCGAATGCATGTTAGGCGTTGCTGTTGCTGTTGGGCACAGTGGTGTAACGATGAAAAAAGCTCAATGCCACAGCTTTTTTTTACGTCAAACACCATGATGCAAGCCAATACTGCCTTCCCTACACCACTGCCCAAATCATAGAAGACAGTGGATGGCCCTGGTTTGCCTAAGGATAGCAGTGCGATAAAGGATTCAAAGTCTATTTCTCCATAGACATATTCCGGTGCATCTTGCTTGGTCCTTTCTACTTTAGATAAGGCAAAACCATCGACATTTGCATACAATTGTCGATAAACCTTGTAGTGCTTATTAAGGCTCAAGCTTTTTCGCCAGCGTTGTAATTTAATTTGCCGTCGCCAGAGGGGCAAAAATAAAAAAAGAGAGCAAATCACAATAAGGGATGCAAGTAACATATTAAATTAGGTAGTCCCTGGCCTGTGAAGTATCGGTGTGTTTTGAGGCGTCATACCCTCTCCCATTCGTTCCCTTAATACAGTGTATAACTTTATTAGAGTGAAATGGTCTATTTTATGCTTTTTTCGCTTATCCGCCTGTATGTGCTTAAAACGGTTTTCCGATGCTTAAACACGTGATCATTACTATTCTCTTCGTTTTTCTTATTGCGCTGCTAATTATTTATTATTGGCAGAGGAATTTGATCTACTTTCCAGCAAGGGAACAGCCTGAGCGCCATGCCTACCAGGCAGGTGATATGCAGCAAATCACGCTACATACAGTGGATGCATTAAGCTTAAACGCTTGGTACAAACCCGCCGCCTCAGAGCAACCTACCTTGCTATTTCTACATGGTAATGCAGGGCATATTGGCCACCGAATGCCTTTCGTGCGGCAATTTCTAGCGAGCGGTTTTGGTGTATTGTTACTGGAATATCGGGGCTATGGAGGTAATCAGGGCCAACCCACAGAACAAGGGCTCTATCAGGATGGCCGTGCAGCCGTTCAATTTCTGCTAAATCAAGGAGTTAGAAACAGCCAATTGATATTCTATGGGGAATCATTGGGCACTGGCGTGGCAACTGAACTGGCTACGGAGTTCCCCATTTGCGCGCTGATTTTACAATCACCCTACACGTCAATGTCAGCAGTCGCACGATTTCACTACCCTTGGCTTTTGATATCACCATGGGATAAATACGATTCTCTGGCGCGTATTCAAACTATCCACGCCCCTCTATTGATCCTGCATGGTAAGCAAGATCGCATTATTCCCTATGAGCAAGGATTGATCCTTTTCGAACAGGCAAATCAGCCCAAGCATTTAGTGAGTATTGCTGATAGAGGCCATAATGATTTATGGAGCCCCTATTTTACGCAGGAAATAAAGAACTTTATCAGCACTAATTGCCATTAATAAGATCTTAATGGGCATGATTCGTGCATTCTATTGTAAATTTAATGTTAATATTCCCTTAACCTTAATTGATTAGAATGGAATCATAACTATAGCGTGGAGAACATTGTGCCTACTTTGTCTGTTACATCGACACCAGGCTTTTTTACGCGCCAACTTGGCAGTGTTGCAAAGCCCATTGTCAAAACCTCTTCAGAGCCAGCTTTTGTCAATGTGGGTGGAACTGGCGATTGTGGTTTTAGGTCGATTGCAGCTTGTCTAATTGATGATTATTTATTTAAGAGAAATGTTGATAATCAACAGATTCTTGAAAGACTGCTTGCGCGTTACTTCGAATATTTTCCTCATCCACAGCCTTTTGGCCGTACGGCAAGAGATCGCTTGGAAAGTATGACTAGAAGCCCTCTAGCGATAGCGGAATGTACTCGTCGATTGGCTTATGTTTTACGCCAGATCGCGGTTGATGAATTATGTGCACATCCAGAGAAATATCGCGGGGCCTTTGCTTCTTTCGAGGATAATGATCAGCATGCCAATGAAGATAAGGAAGCAACGCCAGAACGGATGCGCCAGGAAACAACCTGGATTGATGAGAGTGCTATTGCAGCATTGGCTAATGCTCTGAAATTGCCTATCGAAGTACATGTGGTGACAAAGAATAAAGAGTTGCCTATGCGCCTGCAATATAATGCTTCTTCTGATAACACAGCAGAGGTTGTAATGCAGTTACAGAATGGACATTATATACCCCGCGTAAGTCAGCCAGCTCGCTTTATGAATATTAGTGAGCAACAAAAGAATATGGGACCGTTACAACCTGTCACTCAAACTGTTCAGGATCCTCCTTTGTCTGAAATTCTGGCTAAAATTGCAGCAGAAGATCAGCGTTTGCTGGAGGAATTTGAAAATACTGTCAATCAACTCACTGCAAGTGTCATTGCAGGTGAAGTGACCAAAGAAGAATTGCTTGAGATTTATGTTAAAGGCATGGCAAAGAGTGATTATTTGCAGGGCCGGGTAAAATATGTAGGTCTTGAACACGGGAATCAACGCTTTTTCGAAGCCATTGAGAGTGCGAAACCTGGAGCGAAAATCAAAGCAGTCAGGTTGGGTTCTGATAGCCATGATAAGCAAGTCGTTAAAGAGCTGGTACATGCCATTGCCCGGGCAATCAGTATTGGCCAGTTGGATCCAGGGGTGGTCTTTGCCAAGATTGAACACGATGACGATTTTAGAGTAGCTATGCCGGCACTTAAATAAAAGTGTATGACATTGAAACGGCCACCTTGTGTGGCCGTTTTTTTAAATGGCCCTTAAAGGAAACCCTGTTCTTTCATCCACTCATCATTGGCATGTTTAGACATGTAATTACGGATGGAGTCCGGCAAAATAACCAGACATTTTTGTCCTTCGCGAAGAGAACTTGCCGCTTGCAATGCACCCCACATGGCAGCGCCGGAAGAGCCGCCAACTAATAATCCCTCTTCACGAATCAATTCTCTTGCAACTCGAAACGAATCGGCATCATTTGTTTTAACGTAGGTATCAATTAAGCGGTTGTCCAGCACATCAGGAAAGAAATCATACCCTATTCCTTCCACGTGGTAAGGCTTAATTTCGTCACCACCACCCAGAATAGAGCCAACAGGATCGATACCCACAATTTTAATTGCAGGGTTATATTCTTTTAGTCTTCTGGCAATCCCTGTTATCGTTCCTCCGGTACCTACACCGGCGACTACCATATGTAAATCCTTACCAAAATCGTCAATGATTTCCTGAGCAGTACCCTGATAATGCGCATTGGGGTTATCTGGATTGGCATATTGATCAAGGATATGTGAATTAGGAATTTGACGTTGTAAGTCTTTGGCAAGTGAAATATGGCTATCGGGGTCATTCCATGCTGCTTCAGTACGAGTACGATAAATGGTGGCTCCCAGGCGCTCTAAAACAGATTGTTTCTCCTGACTCATTTTGTTGGGCATGGTAATAACCACGTTATAACCCATGACTGCACCTGCCAGAGCGATCCCAATACCTGTATTGCCTGAAGTGGGTTCAATTAACGTATCGCCTGGTTTGATTCGCCCTTCACGCTCTGCGTTCTTTACCATTTCATAACCGATACGGTCTTTAACGGAGCCGCCTGGATTAAGAAATTCGCATTTAGCATAAAGTTCACAGGCAAGTTTGGCGCCCAGTCGATTAATTTTTACCACAGGCGTATGTCCTATAGTGGCGAGAATGTTTTGATAAATCATAGGTAGTCCTTGTAATGATTTGTCATTCAGTATACGACAGAGCCTAAGGCTTGCCCACCTCTATGCCTACTATTTACATTGGACTTCATCGGGAACTCTGTCAGCGGGAGAATTGCTGTGTCCATGCGAATACTCGTGTGCTCCATGTTTGTTCTATTTTTACCTGCCGTTTTCTTGTTTGGTGGTAAATTGCAGGTTGATTTTACAAGTGGGCTTGCAGCAGCTAGAATGGCTAAACAGATGTTAAATCACTCAATTTCAAGGATGACAGCATGAAAAAAATTGTTTCTTTTGCGAATCTGACTGTCGCTGTATTATGTACAGCTCCCTTACTATTAACCGGATGCCAGGGTATCGAAGAACTTTTTAGCGATTCTTCCCAGCGCTCCTACGAACCAGGCCATCATACAGGGGCCGGTTATGGCAGGGCGAATAGATCACAATCGCAGTCGCAATCGACTCAATATACAACGTCTACTAGTGGTTCTACTTCAACAGGGAAAGCGTCTGTAACACCAGCTACTCAATCAACCACTACCAACGCCAGTGTTCCTATTGAACCACCTACTGTCCCTACTATCGCGCCGACCACAGCAACATCGACAACTACGCCAGCAGCAACAACCAGTACACCTCCCAGCGGTATGGCTCCACCGACTGTTAGTCAATAAAGACCAGGGCCTGTTGACATCTCTACTATCTTGGTCGAAAAGGGTTGATTTCCTGCGCTTCGCTGCTCATTTACTCTCATGTAAACTGTGCTGCGATGCTCGTAAATCAACCCTTTTCGACTCAAGCTAGCGAAATGTCAGGTGGGGTACCAGGACTTTACTACCACAATTCAGTGGTCATTAAATTTTGTCAGGTATTGGAGCTTGAAGCGGAATAATTGATCGTCTTCACGGACCAGATATCCTCGTGTATGCTCGCAGCAAAAGACCAATACGATTTCCAATCAATTTTTGTTGAGTGTAATAAATGAATACATTGAAAGCACAAGCTGCAAAGGCTGCATTAGCTTATGTGGATGATAATATGATAATCGGAGTGGGTACCGGCTCAACAGTCAATTACTTCATTGATGAGCTGGCAACCATCAAACATCGAATCGATGCTTGTGTGGCTAGTTCAAAGGCAACCGAGAGTCGGTTACGTGCCGCTGGTATTCCCGTTATCGATTTAAATTCAGCAAGCGATTTACCCCTTTACGTCGATGGGGCTGATGAAGTGAACGAAAGGTACGAAATGATTAAGGGGGGAGGTGGCGCACTGACCGGCGAAAAAATTGTTGCTACGGTAGCGCGTCAATTCATTTGCATCGTTGATGAATCAAAACTGGTAAAGCATTTAGGTTCTTTTCCTCTGGCTGTCGAAGTGTTACCGATGGCACGCAGTTATGTTGCGCGTGAAATTGTTAAATTAGGGGGGGATCCGGAATATCGCGAAGGTTTCATTTCTGACCATGGCAACATTATTCTTGATGTTTATAACCTGGAAATTACTGATGCAAGGCGGTTAGAAGACACAATCAATTGTATTCCCGGTGTCGTGGAAAATGGTTTGTTTGCTAAACGACTGGCGGATAAGGTTTTGGTTGCCAGCGAAAATGGCGTCAAGATCATTGGATGAAACAGACTTGAACGATTTGAGTCAATCACAAGAAGTTATCAACTGTTAGGAAAGGAATAAAAGGGAATACAGGGTTATGAACTTTACCAAAATTTTATTGCAAACTATTGTTAGCAGGGCAGTTAGGTCAGTTTTCTCTATCTTTCTTTTGATAGCTGGATCACTATTATCCATGTCGTCGTTGGCAGGCGGCATGAATGAGGTTGCAATGTCTGGCAAGCGGGAACTAAGGCCTTGGTCAATAACAGGAAGTCTGGGGTACACGGATTACCAAAATATGTACAAAGCCGATGGTCAAACGGGGATAGGCCGATTTGCTCTTGGCCGAGATTTGCTGATTTATAAGCAATGGATCGTGGGCTTGGAAATAGGAATACAAAATGGCAATGACATGCGCCTTGGTCTTTCCCAGGCTACGCTAAATGAACTTGGCGGTCTTCCGATTCAATCGACGGTTAAACCTGTCCTTGATTTACTCGCCACATTAGAAGCCCCCCTGTGGGATACAAGGGCGCTTTTTGGCCAACTCAAAGGAGGCGTTGCCTATCGTCGCTGGCAATTTAACAATCGCGACAGTATTAACGACAAGTCGCAATTGGCTGGGGAAGTCCAGGCGGGTTTGGCTTATTCAATCAGTGAGTGCACCAGTTTGAGTTTGTTGTATCAGGGAATTTTTGGCAGTAACCCCCATTTTCGTGTTAATGCACTTCAGCAGACAGGTCAGGTCGCTAATATTCCGATACAACAGGGGGTATTGCTTGGTTGTTCAGTGAGAGTTTAATCCATACAAATCATAGGGATTGTGATGAATAAAAAACTAACAATGGTGGGTATTGGTATTGTTTCAGCGGTGAGTCTTACAACGGCAGTCTATGGAGCAAACCCTGCTTCAACACAGTACGTTGATCAAAAAGTTCAGCAAGCGGTCAGTCAGCTTGAGTCGCAAATTGCCAGTATTTCCGGAACACCTGGCCCCCAAGGTCCGCAGGGTCCAAGTGGTGTCGGTATTCCTGCGGGAGGGATTGCAGGACAGTTGCTGGCAAAAGTGACGAATGTTGATTATGACACTCAATGGATTGATGGACCAGTTACTTATGCTGTTGGCCAGCAGACGATGGGGGGCGTCGTGTTCTGGGTGGACTCCTCCGGTCAGCATGGGTTAATTGCTGCCAGTGCGGATAATGAAGGAGGAGGAACGGTCACGTGGCGAAATAGTACTGATGTACTGACCAGAGCCATTAGTGACGGGATCTATGGTGGAAGGCCTAATACGGGGCAGATTATGGCTCTGCAGGTTCCGGATGGCAATAATATTTTCGCAGCCCGAGTGTGTTATAATTATGCCATTCAGGCCGATGGTACTAGCGCTTGCGCCGATCCGGGTGCTGCTGGCGCCACGTGTTATGCGGACTGGTATCTCCCTTCAAGATTTGAGCTTAATCAACTTTATTTACAAAGAGCTACCGTTGGCGGCTTTACCACTAATAGTTATTGGAGTTCTACCGAGACTTCGGCAAACGACGCCTGGGCCCAGAGTTTTATGAATGGTAGCCAGAATTTTGTTTTGAAGGATTTTCTGATACAGGTACGTTGTATCCGGGCTTTTTAACCCGCTTATTCTTAATTTTTTCTTAAGTTATACTCGATATACTTCCTTTATCTGAAAAGGGAGTATGCGATGCGTGTATTAATTGTCGAGGATGGTGCTTTTAATGCGTTTTGCCTAACGCGTTTGCTTGAAAGTGTTTGTCAGCAAGCGCAAGTCACTGTAGTAGGAGATAGTCTTAGTGCCCTCAATGATCTTAGGCACAATACCCCTGCTTTGGTGATTGTGGATGGTCATTTAAGGGCTGGTGATGGGCTAAAATGTAATGGTCCTGCGCTGGTTGATGCGCTATGGCAAACCAATCCACATCTTCCTGTGATAGCCTGGTCAGATTGTGAGACCATGCGACATGCTTTTGCTGAAATCTTCAAACAATATAACAAGCCTTTTAACGAGTATACTTATTGGCCTAAAGTGGTCAATTATGAGCGTATCCGTATGTCTTTGTCGTATTTATTGCGCGCTGCCTCGGATTCTTTTGAACCCCTGCAACACCGTGAAAGGGTAGAAATACTCCATGCTTAATTGATGTTGCTTGGCCTGGCATAACCCAAAGAGATGAATTTTCACTTTGCGGTGCTTTTGTTTAGTGCGCTTCATCCCAATCATGGCCGACTCCAATCGAAACGATTAACGGTACCGATAGTTGCACGGTATGTTCCATCAATTCCCGAATGGTTTGCGTTGCATAATCAATAGCAGATTCGTGAATCTCGAAAACAAGTTCATCATGCACTTGCATCATCATTCTTACAGGTGGTTTTCCCGAGGAGTTTTGCCAATTAGCAATTGCAAGCATCGCTTTTTTTATGATATCTGCCGCTGTACCTTGCATGGGAGCATTGATTGCAGTGCGCTCGGCGGCTTTTTGCCGCATTAAGTTGCGTGCATTAATCTCCGGCAGATAGAGGCGGCGGCCAAACAGCGTTTCGACATAACCTTGTTGATGAGCTTGCTTGCGGGTACGCTCCATGTAGGCAAGTACGCCGGGATAGCGGGTGAAATAAACATCAATGTAATATTGAGCGTCCTGGCGTTCAATCCCCAGTTGCTTAGCGAGGCCAAAAGCCGACATCCCGTAGATCAAGCCGAAGTTGATCGCTTTGGCACGGCGACGTTGTTCGCTAGTGACCTCAGCCAAATCAACCTGAAAAATTTCACTGGCAGTAGCTGAATGAATGTCCCAACCACTGGCAAACGCTTTAAGCAGATTTTCATCTTGCGAGAGATGCGCCATGATGCGTAATTCAATTTGTGAGTAATCCGCTGCCAATAAGACATGATTAGGTGGCGCGATAAACGCTTTGCGAATTAGGCGCCCTTCTTCGTTTCGTATAGGGATATTTTGTAAATTAGGTTCGCTGGAAGACAGACGTCCAGTTGCTGCCACTGCCTGATTATAACAGGTATGTACCCGCCCTGTTTTGGGATTAACACGTTTAGGCAAGGCATCAATGTAAGTAGAGACCAGTTTGCTTAAGCTACGGTATTCAAGAATAACTGCTGGCAGGCGATAGTCAAAGGCGAGTTCTTGCAGGATTGCTTCTGCAGTGGATGGCTGTCCGGTTGGGGTTTTAGCCAGAGCCGGTAGCTTTAACTCATCAAAAAGAATTTCTTGCAATTGTTTGGGAGAATTTAGATTAAAAGGTCTACCCGCTAATTGTATGGCTTCTTGTTCCAGCAAAATGATGCGTTCTTTAAGGCGATGGCCATGTTTTGCCAAAGTCTCCAAATCGATAAGAACGCCACCGTATTCCATATTGGCAAGCACAGTAAGTAAAGGTATCTCAATGTCATGTAACACGGTTTTCAACCGTTCATCAAGCATGGGATAGATTGTGTTATGCAATTTTAAAGTGACATCAGCATCTTCTGCAGCATAGGGGGCTGCTTTGCTAACAGGGATTTGATCAAAGCGTAGCTGCTTTGCACCTTTGCCTGCAATGTCCTCAAAACTGATGGTCTTATGTCCTAAATATTTTAACGCCAGGGAGTCCATATCGTGCCGCCCTGCGCTGCTGTTTAATACATAAGACTCCAGCATGGTGTCGAAAACAATACCTTGCAGGCTAATACCATGGTTTTTAAAGACGTTATAATCGTATTTTAAATTTTGACCAAGTTTCCCTATAGCTGGATTTTCAAGAATTGGTTTTAAGCGGTTTAGTACCGAGTCACGAGATAACTGCTCACTACCATCGTTGTGTGTCAAAGGAATATAGACCGGGTTGTTTTCAGTAATGCTTATGGCTATACCGACAATTTCTGCATCCAGCGAGTCGAGACTCGTTGTTTCAGTATCAACACAAAACAGATCACAAGCCTCTAATTGACAAAGCAATTCATTAAATTGCATTTCGGTGGTGATGACACTAAAGGCAGCTTGTTGTCTTTGTATGGTGGGCGTCGGACTGGATTGTTGTAAGCGCTCTTCCTGCTCTAAAAGTTCTTTTAACCAGGTTTTAAATTCCAACTCTTTGACAAGGGCAATTAATCGTTCTCTATCCGCTGTTTTAGGGCTGAGATCGGAGAGCGTTAATGGCAATTCTACATCTGTTTTGATAGTGACAAGTTTTTTAGATAGCGGTAAATAATGAAGACTTGAGCGTAAATACTCTCCAATTTTGCCGCTAATTTTATCTGCTGCATCAATTAGATTATCCAGTGTTTCGTATTCCTGTAACCATTTGGCTGCCGTTTTAGGACCACACTTCGTGACCCCTGGTACGTTATCTACACTGTCACCAATTAAAGTTAGATAATCAATAATCTGCTGTGGACTGACACCAAATTTCTCTTTGACACCATCGATATTCAGTAGTTGATTGCTCATAGTGTTGATAAGAGTGACCCGCTCATTAACCAATTGAGCCATATCTTTATCACCAGTTGAAATCAAGACGTCGAGACTTTGTTCGACGGCTCGGTGAGCGAGAGTGCCAATCACATCATCTGCTTCAACGCCTTCGATAATCAATAAGGGTAAACCCATCGCTTGTAGCACATCAATCATGGGTTTAAATTGATCGTGTAACTCCTGGGGCATGGGGGGGCGGTGAGCTTTATAATCCGGGTACCATTCATCCCTAAATGTTTTACCTTTAGCATCAAAGACAACCGCGATTTGCTGAGGCTGATAGTCTTTGATTAATCGTTTAACCATATTGGCAACACCATAGATGGCGCCAGTAGGTTGCCCTTTAGAATTGGTAAGTGGCGGTAATGCATGAAAGGCGCGAAAGAAATAAGAAGAGCCATCTACCAAAATTAAGGGTGCAGTCATTATTCTTGAGCCTCGTACTGATCCAGACGTGCGTTCAATTCTGCAACTTTTTCACCCAATCCTTTCAAGTTTTTGCGCATTATAGGAATACGAGTGACAGAGAGTTCCTGTTCAATTGCTTTATCTTTAGGACGAGCTGGATTTCCTAAATAGATATTGCCTTGCTTTAAATGTTTTTTGGGAGGTACACCAGCGCGAGCACCTAGAATCACCCCATCATCAATCCGGACATGATCACTGACACCCACGTTAGCTGCAAAAATGACATGGCTACCACTCGTTGAACTTCCTGCTATACCAGTAAAGGCACAAAGAATATTATGTTGGCCTAGCTTCACTGAGTGTGCTATTTGAACCAGGTTGTCAATTTTCGTCCCTGCCCCAATAACCGTTGCGTCTAAGGTGGCTCGATCGATCACTGTATTTGCACCAATTTCAACATCGTCTTCAATAATTACCCGACCTATGTGAGGTACTTTCAAATGCTGACCGTCAGTAAAAGTATAACCAAATCCATCTGAACCAATCACTGTGGAGGCATGAATGGACACACGGGAGCCAATTTGGCATTGGTGATAAATGGTTACATGCGGGTGTATGGTGGTATCGGTACCGATGATTACGTCATAGCCAATATTGACATGCCCTTTAATAACCGTGTTATCCCCAATGACAGATCCTGCTTCGATGGTTACATAAGGACCGATAGAGACGTTTTTGCCGAGGGCGACATCTTGCGCAATCACCGCTGTAGGATGTACACCAGGGGTTGCCTTTCTCGGAGGATGGAAATGATTTAATAATTGAATAAAGGCTTTAAAAGGATGCGATACGCGTATAAGAGCTTTGCTTTCACTATTATATTGGCTATTAACTAAAATGGCTGCAGCATCTGATTTTTCAGCGAGTTGGAAATTATCATCACTATCTGCAAAAACCAGCGAGCCTGCAGTAATATTATTGATCGGGGCGAGAGAGGTAATAATAATTTTTTCATCACCAACAACAACACCTTGAACTAAATTAGCTATCTCATACAACGAAGCATTCATTAATGGGCCTTATAATTACGCAAAATAGTTCGATTATACTCCGATGCGGCTTCAGTTGCGAATCATGTTTCAGAAGAATGTTGAGGAAACGAGTTCCTCAACGACAAGAAAGACCATTTTTTGCTCAAATTGGTTTGCTAATATCGACGCAATAACAAGGCTGCGTTCGCACCGCCAAAAGCAAAGTGATTGGACAGGGCAATATCAATGCGTTTCTTACGTGCATGGTTTGCCACATAATCCAAATCGCAAGCCGGATCAGGCTCGTGCAGGTTAATTGTTGGCAAGAGGGTATCGTGTTGTAAGCTTAAAACGGTAGCAATGATTTCCATTGCTCCCGCTGCCCCAATAGCATGGCCCGTCATAGCTTTTTGTGCTGTGACAGGGACTTCGTAGGCGCGATCGCCAAATACGGTTTTGATAGTTTCCGTTTCAGTAACATCATTGAGTTGGGTGCCGGTACCGTGAGCATTAATGTATTGCACATCGCCTGCCGCCAGTTTTGCATCATCCAGGGCTGTTTGAATAGCACGAACCTGTCCTTGCACAGTCGGTGCAGTGACATGATAGGCATCACAACTGGCGCCGAAGCCAATAATTTCCGCATAAATTTTAGCACCACGAGCTTTAGCGTGCTCCAATTCTTCGACAATTAAAATGCCCGCCCCATCAGCCATGACCATACCATCACGATTTTTATCAAAAGGACGACTAGCTAAAGCAGGGTTTTCATTTTGCGTTGACATGACGCGAAGTTTGCACCAGGCAGCCATAATGGTTTCCCACAGCAATGATTCGGTTCCGCCACAAAGGGCAAGGGTGAGACGTCCATTAGCGATTTGGTGATAGGCGTTGCCTATTGCTTCTGCAGAAGAGACACAAGCATTGGAGATCGTGGAATTAGGTCCGCCAAGACCAAAGGCGATAGCCACATGATTAGCTACGGAATTGGGCATGCCGCGAATGACACTTAAGGCAGGAATTTTCTTCCACCCTTCACTGTAGAAGGATTGATAAGCTGCCTCAAGTTCAGGTGTTCCGCCCAGGCTTGTACCGATATAAGTCGCTGCCTGTTGTAGCTCAGTTGCTGTTAAGCCAGAGCGTTCTATGGCATGGTGAGCACAGTAGAGTGCATATTGGGCCACACGTGGATAGCGCTTGCTTTTATCAAATTCGGGCAAATGAGCCAGGGACAAATTGGTAATTTCACCACCAATTTGAGTGGGATAAGGGGTTGGATCGTAGCATTGGATACGCTTTATACCACATTGACTATTTGTTGCAGCTTCCCAGAAGGACTCCAGCCCGTTACCGATGGAAGAAATGATCTCCATCCCCGTGATGACAACCCGTTTTTTCATTCCATATCCTCTTAGCCCATATCCACTTGGCGTCGTCCTGCAACACTAAAACGCAATACTAAAGGGACGACAGAAAATCTGTCAAGGCGAATCCTCAGCTTTTTCGTGATCCCATGCCTTCTTTACAAATCAACGTATTATCCTGTTTAAGGATTTGTTGATAAAGCACTTCAACCAGCAAATGGGCGTGATCGTTTTCACCATTAGTAGCACTGTTAAATAAAGCGCTAATAATAACCTGATTGCAGGGTACATAGATATACAAGGCGCGATAACCTAAGGTTTGTCCCTCATAGCGCCAGTAATGACCTATTTTGCTATCATAAATTTGTACAATACCTAAACCAAAACCCTGTGGGTTTTTGACATCCGTTTTAGCCAGTGGAGAACCGGTCGGAATAGCAATGAGCGTTTGCATTTTCTTTTTCTGGGCTGGGGTCAGCAATTTACCATCAATAAACAAATGCTCTATCCAATGAACGACATCCTCACTATTAGCCACCAGGGCTCCCGCAGCGCCAGCCCAACTTAGATTATTCTCGGTTACATCCTGCCCCAGTAATTCAGGATTCTCGTAAACATTATAGGAGTATCCTCTTACCAGGCGTTGCAAGACCTCGGCAGGATAATCAGGTAGAGGATAAAAAGTATTTTGTAATTTTAGAGGGGTGAGAATTTTATCGCTTAATAAATTTTGAAAAGGGGTGTTATAGACTTTACTAAGAATCATATCTATTAAAGCATAGCCGGTATTACTGTAAAAATAGCCCGGTTTGAGGGGAGGGTTAAACCGGGTGGAGTAAACTAAATTAATCAGGTCTGACTGACTCCAATATTGCCGGAGATTTTTACTCGTTAAATAATTAAAACGAGGTGCGTCGGAATAATTGGGAATACCGGTGCTCATATTAAGTAAGGCGTCTAATCTTAATTGGCCCCAATGGGAATAAGCAGAAAGATAATTATTGAGCCGGTTCTCAAGTTTAAGTTTCCCTTCACTTTCAGCCATCACTGTAAGGGCAGCAGTAAATGATTTAGTAATACTGCCAATATTAAAAAGATCATCTGCGCTGACAGGTTGACTGTCTGCCTCAAGCGAGCGATTACCCGCTGTATAAGTACTGATTTTATCCTTCGTTCTAATAGAAACCTGGATAGCGGAAAACATTTCTTGTGGTCCGTATTGACGTAGATGCTCTTTGATAAGGGTGTCAGGAGTAATCGTTTCATTTGTTGCAGCGCTGCAACTGATTACAGCAAATTGAACAGAAAGAGCTAAAAATACAGTCAATAATTTTTTCATAAGGCCGTAGTCAGTAGAGGAAATTTATCCATGTTAAAAAACTTGTTTAAACTAGCATGTTTAGGAAAGCGTACGCAACTTATCAATGGAAATAGCCCAGTAATCATTCGCATCCTTCGTTTTAAAACCATGGCGCGTGTAAAGATTAAGAGCACCCTGATTCGAGGTTTCCACATCGAGTGCCAAATGGGTTTTTCCCTGAGACAGGGCATTATTAATACACCAGGCTAACAATTCACTGCCCAGGCCTTGGCGTTGATAAGCAGGCAAGATTGCTATGTCAGACAAAATAGCATCATCGGATTGCCAACGGATGTGTGCTTTACCAACCGGTTTTTCCTGCAGTGAAGCGAGGAAGATGACGTAATTATTATCATTGAGCAGGCTGTTAAAACGTGTAGCCATATCAGTTTCTTTGGCAGCCTCAAAACAGGCTTCATCGATCACTGATAAAATGGGAATATCCGCCGCAGTTGCTGGCCGCATCGTAAGCTCACGGCGGGAAATTAAAACAGGCTCATAACTGTGTCGTTGCATATGGTATTCACTACTTTGGTAATGAAAACCGAGCCTCGATAACCATTCATCATTGAGCTTTGCCGGTGTCGAAAAAATGACTGTATTGATTTGCTTTGTCAATAACAGGGGGATGATGCTTTGCAGCATTTGTGTAGCAATACCCTGTCGGCGATAAGTGGGGTCAACGATAATACTTATTTCACAAGCATCTTCATAGAAAAAATAAACACTCAAAAACCCCGCTAAATGATTATCCTGGTAATAGAAGACATTATTGTCTGTCGCTCTTTTTTCAATGAGCAAATGACGATAGAGTGGAGGCACTCCGCCGTCTGCTGCACGGCATAGGGCAGCCAGGTCATCAATAGCGCTTAGTTGGGTGTCACTTACATGATTATTACAGATCAGCATGGTTTTCTGGGTAATAAATAAGTTAACGCATATCTTGTCAGATTTTTTAAAATTGTCCTAGGGGCTGTTTACATTTCTACGGTCTTGGCACCTATGGCTTGATTTTCTGTGCCTCGTTATTCACCTACCCGTGTCGATGTTCCGTTGCGATGTTCGAATACCAAGCCCTAGGTATTCAAGCTAGCGAAAAGTAGCAGCCCCCTCATCACAGAATTATTTTTTCTGGCTATAATTGCCTGGTACCCAACGAGGCTCCTGGCATACAGGTTGCCCGAGAAATAACAGGAGAAGCGCATGAAAACCAGAGGACGGTTATTAGCTGCCATCGCTGTTTTCTTCTGGGGAGCGGCTTATGTGTGGGGCAAGCTTGCTATGGATTGGTTATCCCCTTTTGCAGCATCAACGGCACGCTTTGGTTTTGCGGCATTCATTATGTTGATTATCACCGTATTCATTAACAAACCCAGTCGTTCTCTATTCAAGGGCCACTGGCTGCATTACTTTTTACTGGGGTTTATTGGTATTACCTGTTTTCAGGGTTTTCTCTTTTTGGGTGTGTATTATTCGTCACCTGTCAGTGCCGCTGTTATCATGGCGCTGTCGCCTGCGTTGACGGCGATTCTAGAGGGTTTAATAACCAGGCAAATGCCTCCCGCAGCGACGATATTCGGGATAGTGATTTCAATAATTGGTGCGGTCATTGCTATTTTGGGCGCTAGTCCGCAAGGGTTAAGTCATTTTCATTTGAATGGCGGGGATCTTTTTGCTTTGATTGCTTCTCTCTGTTTTAGTTTCTATACCGTTGCTTCGCGTCGATGGTTAATCAAACAAGTTTCATTACTGGTTAACGTTACTCTTATCGTCACTATAGGAGCAATTTTTTTATTACCTCTGGGACTTAGTTTCTTGCCGGATAGTTTTCCGCCATCAATGACGCCTGTCTGGGCATTAGTAGGACTAATCCTTGGTTCTACGGTTAGTGCTTATCTCTGTTGGACGCTGGCGATTGATCAACTTGGTGTATCGGAGCCTAATTTGATGTTTAATTTCATGCCAATTGTGACAATAGGTTTATATTCACTGCAGGGCAATCTACCCACGCTGTTGCAACTGACGGGGGCTTTTTTAGTAGTTGCCGGTGTGAGTTGGGCGATGTTACCAAACAAAAAAAGCAGTTGACATGCTTACAATCTTGGCACCTATGGCTTGATTTTCGCTGCTCAGCATACCAGTAGGATTGCTCCGCTGCCATGCTCGAAAATCAAGCCCTAAAAATAAAATAGGTTATCTAACTAATCATAAAAAAGATCACAAATACGATACTTAAAATAATTAATAAGTGATTCACCGCCTGGCGCGTCAGTAATTTAAGGAGGGTATAGAGAATGATCCCACCGCCTATACCATCAGCAATTGATGCTGTAAACGGTATCATCATGATGGTAATCATGCAGGGGGCTGTTTCACTAAAATCAGTGAGTTTTAATTCACCCAAATGTTTCATCATACAACAGGCTACATAAAGCAATGCAGGGCCTACCGCATAAGTGGGGATCATTTTTGCCAATGGAAAAAAGAACAACATTAAAATGAACCCTGCGGCAATCACCAGCGCGGTTAATCCTGTGCGGCCGCCTGCTTCAATACCTGCTGCGGATTCAATAAAAGGAGACGTGCTGGCGGAACCTAGCAATCCTGCTGCTATGGAGGCTGTTGCATCAGCGGTTAAACTTTTGCTGAGACGATGCTGATAATCGGGTTGATGTTTAAAAATAGATGGATTGAGCAAACCAATTAAAGTGCCCGTTGCATCGAATACAGCAATGAGAAAAAAGGTAAAAATTGCTTTAAGTGCAGTTACATTCGTTAATCCTGAAAAATCAAGTTTCAGGAAAGTCGGCGCTATGGAGGGAGGTAAGGCAACCAAACCTTGCCAGGTGGTCAAGCCCAGCAGCAAACTCAGAATACTGATACAAAGGATCCCAATAATGATTGCTGCCGGAATACGGTAATAATCCAATACCAGAATTAATAGAAAACCAGCAAAGAAAAGTCCACTTTGCGGGCGACTAATATCGCCGAGATGCATCAACGTATATTTGTTGCCAATAATAAGCTGGTTAGATTCCAGGGCAATTAAGGCAATCAACAAACTAATCCCAATTAAGATAGCAATTTGCAAATTATGGGGAATTGCTTCAATTAAGAGGCGCCGTAAGCGGGTCAGACTGATAAAAAGAAACATGACTCCCGAGATAAACACCATGGCTAAAGCGTGTTGCCAATCGACGCCTAGTCCTTGCACAACACTGTAAGAAAAATAAATATTAAGAGCCATACCAGGCGCTACTCCTATGGGAGTATTAGCCAGGAGACCGGTCAGGCCACACGCAAAGGCGGTCACCAGACAGGTCGCAGTGAAAACAGCACCTTGGTCCATACCGGTATGTTGTAAGATGCTTGGGTTCACAAAGGCGATGTAAACCATCGTTAAAAAGGTAGTGGCTCCTGCTAAAAATTCTTTTTTCAGCGAGGTATTTTCCAGCAGACGGGATTTTAAGGTATTCATGGTGGCTTTGCTTGAGGCAAAAGGAGATCCTACAAAAGATAAGGGAGAGTTACTAGGGGGTGTTGGCATTTCGCTCGCATGAAGTGTCAACAACCCTACTGTTCTCAGTGTTTTACTTGGAGTGATCAGACATGGATATTGAGAACAGCAAGAACAATTTCAATTGTAATTAAAATAATAATAATAATTTCTAACGTATGGGAATGACGTGTTTCCAGATAATCGTTAAACATATTGAAAATTTCATTCAAGGTATCTAAACGATGGTTAATTGCATTGACGCGGCGTTGAATATGTAAATAACGTTCCATCATGATGAAATATTCTTCGAGCGTCGGATGCTGCCAGAAATATTTGGGATGGTAGAA
Source organism: Legionella sp. ST3F1 (assembly GCF_048553315.1). Classification (NCBI taxonomy): domain Bacteria; kingdom Pseudomonadati; phylum Pseudomonadota; class Gammaproteobacteria; order Legionellales; family Legionellaceae; genus Legionella; species Legionella sp. ST3F1. Next base: position 447,042 of record NZ_JBLZIO010000001.1, read on the forward strand.
GAAGTTAGAAATTAAATTGGTTTCGCTTTTTGCCCCCAGAATTTCTCCGATAACCTGGATTATCTGACTGCGGCTTATAGGCATTTTTCCCTTATTTGAAAGACTTTGAATCATTGGGTTGTATTTTTCAATCAGTGCTTCAATGATGGTTTCAAAATACTGCAGTTTGGCTGATTGGGAAAATCCATAAGACAGGCTTAATTTTAGCTCATCACTATCAGTATCTATAGTTAAACAATCGACATCAAAAAAATCATGGGGTTCTATGGCGGTTTTATCGCCGATTTTATAGCTGAATTCATCTCGCACTAAAAATGGAACGGGTTTTTCACCAAACCTTTTAATGATATTAAGATAGGTGTCGATTTGATGGCGTTTGATTCCCCAGGAAACGACGGTGCCATTTTTAAAGACGAAGATTACATGATTATTATTTTTACTGTTATGGCCAAACTTTAAGATGTCGCGAGTTTTATTGGAATGATAATCAACCAGGGACGTTTTGATGTAATGATCTAAACGTGTTAAATCAATTGAGTTGGCAATGCAGTAAGTTAAGCATTCCATGATTATAAATAGCCTTTTGGAAGTAAATTATAGCTTGTGATATCAATAGGGAGTCTGATATCACAAGTCAGCGAACTAGTATGATTATAACTGAAGTACAAGGAGACTACACGCTTTCTGTTTCGCGACCAGTCTCTGTTTCGCGGCCACCTGTTTCTGTTTCGCGCCCAGGATAGGCTTTTTTTCTATCGGTTACGCCGCTCAGCCATTTTGGGCAAACCTCCAGCACTTCAGCAATTTTATCCAGTTGCTCTGCAGGCGGTAATAGATGGCCAAAAATCATTGCATTGGCCAAATGGCGTGTGACGCCAAAGACCTTCGCAACTGCTTTTGTTTTTTCCGCTAATTCCTCGGGAAAACCCAGCAATGATAGCTCACGGTTAAATCGTTGTGAAAACACTTTACTGTTCACTTTTCACTCCATGAAAAAAATTGTTTTATCAGCCTTCCAGGGCCTGTGGGCATTTCGCTCGCTGAGTCGAAATGCATTGATTGACGAGTATCGCAGCACCGTTTACAGGGTAGTAAATGAGCAGCGAAACGCAGGGGATCAATGCTTTTCGGCCACGATGATAGAAACGTCAACAGACCTTAGTTGATAAGCCGCGCCCTTTTTCATACCTGTCAGTCCCTGATACAGGTAAGTCTGTTATAACTTATTTTTTTTCTGACGCAAAGTATTTTCTATTTATTTTAAAAACAATTAGTTACCTTTAGCAGGCTTTGGTCATTTTTAATAATTAGTTGCTTTTTTTTTGTTCATTTGAACGGGTTTGAAAGAGGCTTGAAAAGCCATTGCGATTATTTTTAACGTATAACGGCCATGACGGTATTCGCATAGTCAATTCCATTTAAATAGGCCTGGCTATAATCCTGTGCTGTAAAGGTAGTGTAATCAAGCAGATCAAAGCGGCCCTGTTCATAATGTTGGGTTAGCAAGAGCAATTGACCGAGAATGCCGCGTTTGTGGAGTAAGGCCTCATTGAGTTCTTCACTAAGGGGAATCTTACTGAGTAAAGAGGCCATGGGTTCATTTAAAATAGTGTCGAGTGCGGAAAACATCCCCACAGTATAGGCTTGCTGCGAATTCACCAGGCCTGAAGAGCGAGCCAATAGTTGGCACATTTTCGCCCGAATTAAAGTGCGCTCTAGTAAATCATAAGTAACCTCATCCAGACTTGATACTAAAATCAAACTGATCCAGTTGCGTATTTGGACAAGACCGAGCTGCTGAATGGCTTCTAACAACGAGTCGATTTTTTTTCCTATATACATTGCTGGTGAATTAGCAAGGCGCAGAATGCGGTAACTCAATTTCGGGATCTGCAGAATGATTTCTTCCACGCGTTCCAGTTTCACATCAGGGTGATGCAGTTCCGCTAATAATTTTAGTAAGTAAGCTTTGCTCTCTGATAATTCCTGGCCTTGAATGGGGCGTGGGAAATTGAGAAAGAATCCTTGGAAATAGTGGAAACCAAGCTTTTTGCACAGTGACAGTTGTTTCTTATCTTCAATTTTTTCAGCTAACAATCGACCCTTAAAGTTTTTAAGTAAAGCCAACTGTTTTTTGATCTCGCTCTCATTTAAATTAAGGACATCGATTTTTATTATCTGGGCTAAGTGAATTAAAGGGATTAGGTCGTCACGAAAAACGAAGTCATCAAGGGCAAATTTGAATCCCTCTTTAACCAGTAATTTAATGGTGTCCAAGAGTAGTTCGTCAATAACCGTATGTTCCAACAACTCAATAATGACTCTATTTTGCGGCAATAGCAGTGGAATTTTCTGTAAAAGATGGTTGCGTGTAAAATTGATATAGCACGGAAGGTTACCGACCACTGAATCCAAACCCAGGTTAGTAAAAAGATGAGACAGAACAAACGAGGTTGCTTTGTCTCCTGCCAGATTATCCAGCGGGTCAATATTAGACTGCAAATCATCGCCATTGCGATACAGGAGTTCGTAGGCGCAAACGGAACCTGCTGCATCATAGATTTCCTGGCGTGCAAACAATATTGGAGTCAGTTGTTGAGTCAAATTAATAACTTATTGCTAGGGTCGTATTTTAAGTATAATCAAATAAATAGCGCTTATTATGGTTTTGTGATGAATATATTTTTTAAGTGCTTTGAATGGTGGAAAAATTCAAGGGCTGATTTGCTCAACAGAGGTTGTGCCTTGCTGAATCAGCCCTTATAAGGAATTGGATAAGCTTAATGCTTTCTATGAGTCATGATGGCCATAATAATTCAAATCCAATTCCCTCGCTGCCTTGACATCATCCAAACGTTTAACAGGCAGGCTATGAGGTGCATCTCTTAATAAGTCTGGATTTATTTGTGCTTCATGACGAATAGCTTGCATGGCGCTGATAAAACCATCTAATTCTTCTTTGCATTCGGTTTCAGTGGGTTCAATCAATAAACATTCCGGCACTAGTAAAGGGAAATAAGTTGTTGGCGCATGAAAGCCATAATCCAATAACCGTTTCGCCAAATCCATTGCCGTAACGCCAAACTCTTTTTTCTCCTGCCCCATAGTCAGAATAAATTCATGGGAAGCACGCCGGCCAGGATAAGCGGGTTTAAAACCGGCTTGGGTTAGTTGGGAAAGTAAGTAGTTGGCATTGAGAGTAGCAAACTCAGAGACGCGCAATAAACCTTCCTTACCAAGAACACGGGTATAAAAATAAGCGCGTAATAAAATAGCGGCATTACCCATAAAGCAGGATAAGCGGCCAATACTTTGCGGGTAGTCTGTTCTCGTTGCCCAGCGGTAGGCTTCTTTTTCTTTTACTACAACAGGGAGCGGTAAGTAGGGAAGCAGGCGTTTTCCGACTGCTACAGGACCTGCCCCTGGCCCCCCGCCGCCATGGGGGGTGGCGAACGTTTTATGCAAGTTTAAATGCATGACATCAAAACCCATATCCCCAGGTCTTACTTTACCCAAAATAGCATTCAGGTTGGCGCCGTCATAGTAAAGTAACCCGCCCGCCTGATGGACAATTTCAGCAATTTCTTTAATCTGGCGCATAAATAAACCAAGCGTGGAAGGATTGGTTAACATAATGCCCGCTGTTTTGGGACCTACTTTAGAGCGCAGCTGTTCGAGATCGATATCACCATCTTTTGCTGTAGGAATTTCAACGACTTTAAAACCACACATCACGGCCGAAGCGGGATTAGTGCCGTGTGCCGCATCAGGGATAAGGATCTCTTCACGGAGCGTATCACCACGTGATTGATGATAGGCCTTAATCATTGCTACACCAGCAAACTCGCCCTGTGAGCCAGCCATTGGTGTTAAAGAGACACCAGCCATCCCGGTAATTTCGGTCAGATAAAGTTGTAATTCATAAAGCGCTTGCAGAAAGCCCTGGCTGCTTTGTTCCAAGGCTAGAGGATGGCGATTACTGAAGCCGGGAATAGAAGCCGCTTTATGCACCCCGCGAGGGTTGTATTTCATCGTACAGGAACCCAGGGGGTAAAAATTAGTATCAATGGAAAAATTTTTCTGTGACAAACGGGTATAGTGGCGTACTACCTGTAATTCAGAGCAGGCTGGCAGACGCGGTGGTGTTTGGCGTAAAAAATGAGCTGGAATAGCAAATTGCTGTTCGGTGCCTTGGGGGGCCTGGGCGGTTGCCTGGCGGGTAGCTTTAGAGCGTTCAAAGATTAACATAATTTGCCTTCCGTTTCTTGAATGAGGTCTTTGAGTTCCTCACGATGTTTTACAGGAGTAAATTCAATAATCTGGTAGTCTGCAATTTCAGCAAGGTAATAAGGGTCTTGCTGCAACATGGATTCCAAATGCGCTTTGTCCCTGGTTGTAGCAATAAGAATACTGCCTGTGCGCGGTTTCATTGGCCCAGAAGCCAGCAGTAAACCCTGCTTGTAATGGTAATCCAGAAATTCGCGATGTGCCTGCAAATACTTATCTACTTCACTTATCGCTGCTTTGTAGGTTAGCTGTACAATAAACATCAACTACCTCGCTTAGACATAATTTGTCTGAGTGAATTGGCATAATAAGCAATTTCCTCCTCTGTACGGAGCTCCGTCGCACAAACCAGTATGGTATTTTTTAATCCCGGATAATGAGATTCGACGGAATAACCACCAGCAATGCCTGCGTCATGTAACTGCTGGAGTACCGAAGCAGCGGGTTGATTAAAACGTAGAAGGGTTTCGTGAAAACAAGGTGCTGAAAATACTTTGTCTACGCCCTCAATCTGGCTCAGTGCTGCGACCAGGGTTTGGGTGTTATGATGGCATTGGCGGGCAACCTGTTGCATGCCGTCAGCACCAAGAAGACTCATATGAATGGTTGCGGCAGTAACCAGCAAACCTTGATTGGTACAGATATTGGAAGTCGCTTTACCCCGTCTTATATGTTGTTCGCGGGCTTGTAAGGTAAGACTGAAGCCCGTTTTGCCGTCTTTATCGAGGGTACGGCCTATTAGACGCCCTGGCATTTGACGAACATGCTCCATGCGGGTGCTAAAAAATCCAAAATAAGGGCCGCCTGAGGCAAGTGGAGAACCAAAGGGTTGGCCTTCACCACAAACGATATCGACACCACGAGAACCCCATTGCCCAGGTGGTTTTAAGAGGGCAAGCGAAATTGGATTAACACAGGCAATGCTCACTGTGCGATTCGCATAGGCCCAATCACTCATTGCGTCGACTTGTTCCAGGCAGCCAAAAAAGTTGGGCTGGGCAATAATTAAGGCCGTAATATCCTCGCCTTGATACTTGTCCAGGGCAGATAAAGCCGTGATCCCTTCTTTTTCATCAAAAGGCAGTGTGATGACTTCAATATGTTGCGTACGCACCACAGTTTCCAGCGTTTCACGATATAAGGGGTGAACAGTACCGGCGACCAGAACGCGATTGGTTTTACTGTGTTTATTCACACGCACTGCCATCAAAACCGCTTCAGCGAGCGCCGTGGCTCCATCGTACATCGACGCATTGGCTACATCCATCCCGGTTAATTCGGCCATCATCGTTTGGTATTCATAGAGTAACTGCAATGTTCCTTGACTGGCTTCTGCCTGGTAAGGCGTATAGGCAGTTAGAAATTCACCGCGTGATGCAATATCCCACACTGCAGCCGGGATATGATGCTCATAGCTGCCTGCACCAATAAAACAAATACCATTTTGGTTTTTATCTGCTAAACGTTGGGCTTCTTTTAGCATCGCCATTTCGCTGAGGCCGGCAGGTATATTTTTTAGTTCGCCATAGAGCAAAGACGAGGGAATTTCATCAAACAGGTCTTGTGTTTGTTTGGCTCCAATGCTCGCCAACATGGCTTGCGTATCGTCGTCTGTGTGTGGAATATAAGGCATTATTAGTGTTCCTCTGCTATCTCGTTTTGATATTGTTCGGCATTCAACAATTCATTTAACTCAGCTGGATTATGCGCTTTTAATTTGACTAGCCAACCAGCTCCATAAGGGTCGCTGTTAACCAGTGCTGGATTAGCACTCACTTCCTGATTAACCGCTACAACGATACCGCTTATTGGTGCATAGAAATCGGAGGCCGCTTTGACAGATTCAACAACGCCCAATTCATCTCCGGCTTTAAATTCATCACCTGTTTCAGGTAGCTCTACAAAGACCATATCGCCCAGCAGTTGTTGAGCATGTTCAGTGATACCGATGGTATATTCATCCTCGCCACTTTTTAGCCATTCATGGGTGCGGGTAAATTTTAAATCTGTCATTATCCTTTCCTCATTATTATTCTTAAATTATAAACGTTAGCGATGAAGTCAATCGCCCTACAATATTTTTCCACGCTTAACAAATCGCGGCTTACCCACTTTCGCGGGAATTAATTTACCGCGGATGTCAACCATGACCTGTTCACCGGTATTTGCAGGTACGCGCGCCAGGGCAATCGATTTTCCCAGGGTGGGTGAATAAGTGCCGCTAGTAATCACGCCGTCACTTTGTCCGTCGACCACAACACGTTGACCGGTACGCATAATCCCTTTATCTTGCATAATCAAGCCGACCATTTTGCGTTTAACGCCCTGCTGCTTTTGTGACAATAAAGCGCCCATCCCGATAAAATCGCGATCTTCTGGCGGCCATTTTACAGTCCACTCCAAACCGGATTCCAACGGGGTAGTGGATTCATCCATATCTTGGCCATATAGCAGCATGCCAGCTTCTAATCTTAGGGTATCGCGTGCAGCCAAACCGCAGGGTTTAACGCCAATTTGTAAGAGAGACTGCCAGAGATTAATTGCTGCATCGTGGGGCAGAATAATTTCAAAGCCGTCTTCACCGGTGTAGCCCGTGCGGGCAAAAAACCAGCTATCGACATCAACACATTCGAAATTGGTTAGTGTAGACACACCGTCGCTTTGGGCCGGTGTCAGAATAGACATTATTTTGGTTATGGCTTCCGGGCCTTGGACAGCCAGCATGGCGAGTTCGTTTCGTTCTTGCAGGCCTACAGAAAAGCCTTCGCTTTTGGCGCGGATCCAGGCCAGATCACGTAAACGGGTTGCTGAGTTTAAGACAATACGATAATTATCAGAGGCGCGTTGATAAACAATTAAATCATCAATGATTCCGCCATGTTCGTTACACATACAACTGTAAAGTGCACGTCCGGTATGCTCGAGTTGATCGACATCATTAGTCAACAACTTACGCAAAAATTGTCGTCCGCCCGCGCCCAGTACATCAACAACAGTCATATGAGAAACATCGAACATGCCGGCGTGTTGACGAACGTAATGGTGCTCCTCCAGTTGTGAGCCATAATGCAAGGGCATTTCCCAGCCATGAAAATCAACCATTTTAGCGCCAAGTGCCAAATGATTAGCATGCAATGGTGTTTTTGCAATCATATAATTCCCTCTTTTCTGCGCGTTGGTGCGAATGATTATACCGAGATGAGTTATAACGACAAGTGGATGATACACATCATTAATCTTATTGTTTAAGAGCGCCATCATTTTTCGCAGTTTGCAGATAGAAAATAATCGGATAATCCATTATTCTTCTTGCGCGCTTATCATTAGACAGGGGATTAAAGAATGTCATTCAAACAGTTAGGTTATGCCGCATTACTAGGTCTATCAGTGGTCAGTCAAGCTGGCTTCGCTGCAGATGCTATGGTTTTTAAAAATGAAAAGGGTTCTGTTTTAGAATTAACTGTTGCGAAAGAAGGTAATGTAACAGGCTATTTTACTACCGCTGTTGCTTCGAAAGAATGTCAGCAAGCCATTGGTCAAAAACGTCCTCTGGTTGGTTATCTGACAGGGAATGCTTTTACTATCAGCGTTGATTACCCTGACTGTGGTTCAGCACTCAGTATTATTGGCAATATGGCTGAAAATAAGAAATCACTCGACACAACCTGGGTTGTCGCCCACCAGGCACAGAACAATCAGCAGCCAAACCTGGGAGCACGTTTCATTGGTCATAATTCTTACACACGGGTCAATTAAGTTTGACATTCTCTAAGTAGCACGGAGCCAGGTACTGGAAATGCCTGCTCCGTGGCTTCTCGGGCATATTTTTTGCGTGTGAAGAGCAGAGTACTTATCACTCGGGCAGCGATGGAGTTGATTCAGGGAGGATTGAGATGACAGAAGAAATCAGTACGCGTTCCTGGGGTAGCCGTATAAAAGACGCTTTTATAGGTATTTTTTCCGGTATTCTTTTAATTATCGGTTCTTTTGTCCTCACCTTCTGGAATGAAGGCCATGGCTTGCACAGGGCTCAATCGCTAGTAGAGGCCCAACGCGTATTAATTTCTGTTCCTAATGCCCCTATTGATAATAAAAATAATCTTCGGGTTGTCTATTTCAGTGGTTTGGCAACGACCAACGATATTCTGACCGATTCTTTCCTTGGCATTAAAGAAAACGCCATTGGTCTCACGAGAACTGTAGAAATGTATCAATGGAAAGAATATACAGAAACGAAAACTGAATCGCAGATGGGCGGCTCAGAGAAAACAATAAAAACGTATAATTACAAAAAAATCTGGTCACAGAAACTGCTTGATAGTTCGTCGTTTAACGATCAGGCTGGGCATCAGAATCCTGCGGCAATGCCCGTTGAGTCCCAACAGCAATATGCTCAGACAGTCACTGTGGGAGATTTCTTCCTTCCACAAAGCCTGATTAGTGAAATTAGTGAAACAAGTCCTGTTAACCTTTCCAAAGTGAATCTCTCCGCGATCCAGAAACAAATCAATAAACCAGTCCATTATGTCAATAATCAACTCTATGGGGGACAGGATTACCAAAATCCGCAAATTGGCGATCTACGCATTAAGGCAACAGCGGTTTTACCGCAAACGGTTAGTATTATTGGCCAACAGACAGGAAATACCTTACAACCCTATATGGCTAAAGCTGGACAAGAGGTGATACTCCTGACTTCCGGACAAGAATCACCGGACCAAATGATTCATGATGCGCTGGTTGAAAATCGAATTATCACCTGGATCCTGCGTCTGGTTTCCTTGCTGGCGATGGTTGCTGGATTTTCCCTGGTATTAAAGCCGTTGGTTGTCCTGGCAGATGTACTACCCCTATTAGGTTCTATTGTCGGATTTGGTACGGGCTTGATTGCTTTTGTTTGCGGTTTTATCCTTTGGTCAATCGCAACGGCAATAGCCTGGTTCGCTATCAGGCCCTTTTGGTCTCTGGGTATCATCATCGTTGCTGTAGTGGTCAGCTACCTCTTTATTATGCGTCGACGTCAAACGCAAGCATTAAATAAAACCACTCAGCCAGCAGAGGTGGCTATTAACGATGATCCCTCAAAATGACTTTCATTGGACGACATAAAAAGCACGAGGCTTTTTATGTCGAACCGATTAATTACTGCGTTTTTTGCAGTGTTGAGCTTGATGGGTTTTTTATAGTCGCCTTTGGCCTTTTAGGAACAATAGGTGCTTTCATGCCTGCTGGCGCTATCCCTTGCAACAATATTTCATTGGTGCTTGGTCTGCCTACGCCATTAGCGTCTTTACAGCGTTGTGTGTGACATTTAATTTTGCAATTGCCGTCAACGCAGCCGTAGCAACCCCAATCAGGCCAGCAGCAAGCCCAATTACCTGTTTCTGAACCGGTCCAGTTACCGCCGGACAATTCGCAAACCCCTTTGAGATCTTCTCCACCGCCGCTACCACCTGATTGCTGCGCAAGCGCGTTGAAGGATAAGCTGCTGCTGATGAGTATTAAAATAGTAAATAGTCTATGCATGATTACTTCCTCCGCTGAAGTTGAACTGCCTAAGCGGTTAGATAGTCCATTACCACTCATATCAAGCATAGTCCTCCAGTTGTGTGCTTGTAAATAAGCAGAATGGCTAAAAATAGCAATGTATTTCTTCAGAAACTCGCTAGCGAATCCTTTGCTTAACTTGGGTATTTGCTCTAGGATAAAGTATCATTGCTCATAGGAATATCCGTGACGAATTGGCTTGTGTCCTGGCATTGGCTGCTTGATCTTCTTTGGTTACTTTTTTTACTGGTTTTGTTGCGGCATTTCTGGCGGGATCGGCAATCGTTACAGCAAACCAAATTCTGGCTTATTACTAAAGGACGTATCACACGTTTTGTCTGGACTCGTGAAGGACACCAGTTGTGGCCGAAAATAGAATATACTTATCAGGTTTTTGATAGGGATTTTATTGGTGAATACCTCTTTTTGGACACGTCACACAATAATCCTAATAGTAAATATGCGCGTAAAGTGGCTTATCGTGCGGCGATCGCCTTCGAAAAAGACGAAGAAATTGACATTTTTTATAATCCCAATCATCCGGAGCAGGCCGCGCTTGATATTACCATGCCCCGCAAATTAAATTTGATTATTATCTTACTTTTTTTACTAATTATTGTGCACCTGGGGGTGATTGGGTACCACTTGTTGTAGCGGTGCTATCCACTTCTTGCTGACATTGGCAAGGCGGCGTTATTACCTGGGCCTGCAGACTACTGATAGCAAAACCTCGTACACCTTGACCTGATGGTGCCCGGTTAAAGTTAACGGTGACCCGTAAGTTTTGTTTTTGTTGGTATTGAGGGTTTCTATAAATAACGAGTAAGGGCATGACAGCTTGCCACTGCGCGGCATTGATCACCTTGATTTCAGGGGGTAATGTTGCTACTGCACTGACGAAATAAGAATTTTTTTGCACTGCATCAGGGAGTTTGGACGCATTGAGTGCTGCACTGTAGGCCGTCCAGCCTGTCGCCGTAAAATATTTGGCGATTTCTCGTTGCCGCTCGATAAAATTTTTATAATTAAATGTATAGGTAGCGACAATGGCTTCGTTGACCCATACAGCCATCTGGGTATCCTCCGAAGCGGGTGCAGCCCATGTCAAAGAGCAGGAAAAAAGGGTGATTAATACGGCATAGCGCTTAATGTGTCGCACGGTATTCTCTCGTAAAGATTTTTAGTTAATTGTAGACGGGTTTAAAACACAAAAAAACCCCGGCTGAAAGCCGGGGAAAACGGGTGTCCGACATTCTCGTACGGACACTACTCTGCATAAAGAGGGGAACGCAGAGTAGAGCACTCGGGGGAATGCTCACTTATTAGACACATTTGTTTGAAAAAAGTTCATCCGAAATAAAATAAATTATTAAATTTAATGGGTTCGCAAGGACAGACTATATACCGATAAGCCGGTATTTATGTTATTTTATGCGGTTTTGGGTTATTCAATAAGTGACTTAGGCCTTTTGCAAAATCCATTTTTTAATCGCCAATCAAAATTCAGGTATCTCTTTTGATTGGATAAGGTATAGTTCGGTTCAATGGCGTGAATATAATGAGGGGGCATTGTGCGCAACAGTCGTTTTTACTTTGCCAACCGCGAAAATGTCAGTCGCTTTATTAACCGCTGGGATCTGTTGCTCCTGATTCTTATTTTCTCTGTGTTATTTTTTCTTGGTTGGGCAGGCAAACAGATGGCAAGCCCCTATCAATTGGGGGATCCGCTACCCATTTCGCTTGAGCCATCAAAATTACCTTTTTATGCTTTGCGTACCGTGTTGCGGATGTTTATTGCCCTGGCCTTGTCGATTATTTTCACGTTTATCGTCGGTACCTTGGCAGCAAAAAACAGGCGTGCTGAGCAAGTTGTTATTCCGGCAATCGATGTTTTGCAATCCGTGCCAGTATTAAGTTTTCTATCCATTACCGTTACCGGTTTTATTCATCTCTTCCCCGGCAGTTTATTAGGGCCAGAATGTGCCTGTATTTTCGCTATTTTTACGGCGCAGGTATGGAATATAATTTTTGGCTTTTATCAATCGTTAAAGACCTTGCCTCATGACTTGAAAGAGGCTTCGGCCATGTTCCAACTATCTGCCTGGCAGCGTTTTTGGAAGGTTGAAGTCCCTTTTTCCATGTCCAGTTTGTTGTGGAATATGATGATGTCTATGTCCGCAAGCTGGTTTTTCGTTGTTTTATCAGAGGCAATTGCTGTCGCTCATCAGGATATCCGTTTACCTGGCGTGGGCTCTTATATTGCCCTGGCTATCGAGCGGCGTGATTTGCATGCGGTAGGGTATGCTATTTTAACCATGGTTATTGTTATTTTTCTCTATGATCAGATTCTGTTTAGACCACTGATAGCCTGGTCAGAGAAATTTAAAATGGAACAGGCACCGGATGAAGAAGAATATCAATCCTGGCTCATTGATTTGCTGCGCGGCAGTCGATTGACCAAGCGCTTTGGCAAAGGGCTCAATATTGTCAAAGATAACTTTGTTAATGCCCGGTGTTTTCGCCGTAGAGGACCGAAGGTGGTGAAAGAAGTCGATTTTCACCGTCAAAAACACCTTGATTGGCTATGGTATGCAATCGTTTGGTTGGTCATTATTGGGAGTGGTTGGTTATTGCTGGAATTCATTCTTGCTGAACTGAAGGTCAGCGAGATTGTTCACGTGTTTCTTCTTGGGGCTGCTACCGGTACCCGCGTCATTGTTTTGATTATTATCAGTTCGTTCATTTGGATTCCCGTGGGAGTCTGGATAGGGTTGCGGCCGCGCCTGGCGCAAAAAATACAGCCGGTCATCCAGTTTGTTGCCGCATTTCCTGCTAATTTATTCTATCCTTTATTTGTAATTGCCATTGTACGGTTTAATTTAAGCGTGGAAATTTGGGTAACGCCACTGATGATTCTGGGTACGCAGTGGTATATTTTATTTAATGTGATTGCTGGGGCATCAACCATTCCGCGAGATCTTTATTTGGCAGCTGATAATTTTGGTGTGAAGGGATGGCAATGGTGGAAACGACTGGCGTTACCCGGTATTTTCCCCTTTTATATCACTGGCGCAATTACTGCTGCAGGCGGTGCCTGGAACGCCAGTATTGTGGCAGAATGGGTCAGCTGGGGGAGCACCACGTTAAAGGCAACCGGTTTGGGGGAATATATACAAGCCAGCACGATTGCCGGTGATTTTCCGAAAATTGCGTTAGGTACGGCAATGATGTGTTCCTATGTCTTGGCGTTTAATCACCTAATTTGGCGCCCGCTCTATCGTTTGGCGGAAGAGCGCTTTCATTTTAATTGAGGCATCGATGTCAGAAACCATTATTGCTCTTGAAAATTGTCGTAAATCCTTTAAGAAAGCATCTGAGCAAGATTTATTGGTGCTTGAGGATGTCAATTTTAAATTACAGGAAGGCGAAATTGTCGCCATGCTGGGTAAATCGGGCTCCGGAAAGTCAACTCTTTTGCGTATTATTGCGGGGTTGGTACCACCCTCGGCAGGAAAAGTAAGCTATCGCGGTAAAGCCGTCACAGGACCTGTACCGGGTATTGCGATGGTTTTCCAATCCTTCGCGCTGATGCCTTGGCTGACTGTATTGGAAAATGTGGAGCTCGGTCTGGAAGCTCAAGGGGTAGGTCGAGAGGAGCGTCGTCATCGCGCTATTGAAGCGATTGATACCATTGGTTTGGATGGTTTTGAGTCGGCTTTTCCCAAGGAGTTATCAGGCGGAATGCGGCAGCGGGTAGGTTTTGCACGGGCTCTGGTGACTAATCCCGATGTGTTATTGATGGATGAGCCTTTTTCTGCGCTGGATGTGTTGACAGCAGAAAACCTTAAATCGGATTTACTCGAATTATGGCAAGAGAAAAAGACCAACACGAATGGTATTTTGTTGGTCACGCACAATATTGAAGAAGCGGCAACCCTTGCTGATCGCATTGTTATTTTTGGTTCTGATCCGGGTTACATTCGCGCTGAATTACAGGTTACATTGCCGCAACCGCGTGAGCCTGACACGCCGGAGTACCATGCGTTGGTTGATAAAATTTATACCTTGATGACCACTGGTCCCAAGGAAAAGGCAAGGCGTGCCCAACGCGAGCGGCAAATTGGCCTCGGCTATCGTTTGCCGGATGTAGAACCTTCAGAATTATCAGGTCTTATCGAAACGATGAAATCTTTTGAGGAGCGTATTGATTTACCAGAGCTTGCTGATGAGTTAATGATGAACATTGATGATTTGTTCCCTATCCTCGAAACACTGGAAATTCTGGGTTTTGCCAAAGTTTCCGATGGGGATATCCAGTTGAGTGAACTGGGCAAACAATTTTCTGAGGCCGATTTGCAAGAGCGTAAGCAATTATTTGCCAGACGTTTATTGGAAAAAGTACCTCTGGCACGTTATATTCGCCGCGTCCTGGATGAAAAGATAGGCCATCGCGTTTCCGAGGAACGCTTCTTAAGCAAGTTGGAAGATTATTTGAGTGAAAAGGAATCAGAGCGGGTATTGCGTACCATGATTGACTGGGGACGCTATGCGGAGATTTTTGCTTACGATTTTACCAGCGGTATTTTAAGTTTGGAAAATCCAGGTATCTCAGGCTCTACTAAAATTAACTAACCCGCGTTCGATATAAAACAGAATTCTGTTTTTATAGCGCTGGTGAAATAGCTATAGGAAGCCACCGGAAAATCCGGTGGCTGGTGGTACATCAAGCTGTTTTTTGATGGGCTTTCGCTAACAGAAAATCAAGAATTTTAAACAAACGTTCTTCACTTTTTGCCATTTGCAAATCAGTCTTGTATTGGTTATTGATAACAACAGCCGGTACGCCGTTAATACGGAAACGAGCCATAGAGGCTGTTCCTGCAGTCACTTTCATATCAATGGTGGTTGAGTTTTCAAAAGCACTTTTTGCAGTCGCATTTGCTACACCTTGGGCTGTGAAAAAATCAATCATGGCTTGATTGGTATTCAGTGACTGCTTATTGTCCTGGATAGCCTTAAACAAAGCCGGGTTGAGTTTTGCTTCCAAGCCTAGAACATGAGCGGTGTAGTAAGCCTTGGCGTAATAACTCCAATCTTTATGAAACACGACCGGTACGCGGGAGAATTGAATTTTATTTCCCTGTTTCTTTACCCAGCCCGCCAATGTAGGCTCGATACGATAGCACCAAGGGCAGCCATAACTAAAAAATTCTGTTACAGCGATTTTATTCTTGGGTTGTGTTGTTGTATTGCCGTTGACTAATTCATAGTCTTTTCCTGCCACAAAATCGTCAGCGAAAGCTAACGCGGGCAGTAATAAAGCAATTAATAAAAAACGTTTTAACATGGTTTCTCACTTCAAAATGTTTGAGAACGTGCAGTTTACATGAAACCCAGGTGTATTTGTATTTTTTCGAACTAATTAGAGAGCTATCCATTTCGCTGGCTTGTGTTTATAGTCAGGTAAGTCGGGCCCCTGACCCGACGACATATGTAGCGTGGATGAAAGCCGAAGGCTGTAATCCGGGATTTTAAGCTATGAGCCCAGGATTAATGCAAACCCTGCATGTAATAGGCTACCGCAGCCATATCGTCTGGACTCATACGTGCACTTATATCACGCATAATGGAATTCAAATCATTTTTGCGCTTTTGATCTTTAAAGGCTTGAAGTTGCTGTATCGTATAAAGCGCATGTTGCCCTGATAACACGGGGAATCCCGCCTGCTCATTACCTGTCCCTCTGGGGCCATGGCAGGCGATACAGGCAGTAATATGTTTATCGAAGTCACCGCCGCGATACAATTGCTCACCCCGTTTTAAATATTTTTTTGGTACAGAGCCTTCTGGCAAAGGGAGTTTGGCATAAAATTCAGCCAATGCTGCCATATCCTGTTCATTGAGGTTGGCAAGGATTGCAGTCATCGTTGGCGCATTACGAGTGCTGCCTTTTTTGAAATCGATCATTTGTTTGAGCAGGTATTTTGCATGTTGCCCCGCAAGGCTTGGCCACTCAGGATTAGTGCTAATTCCTTTTGCACCATGACAGGCAACGCAGAGAGCCGCTTTTTCTTCAACCGAAGAAGCCACTTCAGCAGCCTGGATCGCGCATGTGCAGAATAGTACAACCGCAAACACGATTTTTTTCATTCTTTTTCCGAAGGTTTTATCTCATTTAATGGTACACTGCCTGAGCAAAAATCCCAAAATGAAATTGAAAAATAATGTTAAGAAATCCATACACTCAGGCCAGTTTTTTAAAAAGCGCAGCGCGTGTTGAGCATCTCCCTGCTGACGAGGGCTTTGAAGTCGCTTTTGCTGGACGCTCGAATGCTGGTAAATCCAGTGCCCTTAATTGCCTAACCGGCATCAAACAACTCGCGCGGACCTCGAAGACACCGGGGCGTACCCAATTAATCAATCTCTTTACCCTGGATGACCAACGGCGTTTGGTCGATTTACCCGGTTACGGTTATGCCCAGGTTGCCCAGCAAGTGAAGCTGGATTGGCAGAAAAATTTAGCGCATTACCTTGAAGTGCGCCAATGCCTAAAGGGCTTGGTGTTGCTAATGGATTGCCGCCATCCGTTGAAAGAGTTGGATAAGATGATGGTTGACTGGTCTTTAAACCGCGAATTACCCGTCCATATCCTACTGACCAAGGCAGACAAATTAAGCCGTGGTGACGTTAAAAATGCGGTGATAAAAGTGCGTCGCCATTATCAATTGATGGACGAGTTTGTCACGGTACAAGCCTTTTCTTCATTGAAGAAGGAAGGGGTTGATGAGTTGATTACGAAGTTAAATGAGTGGTTTGATTGGTAGGTCGGGTCATGACCCGACAATCTCTCATTAATGATAATTAACGCGCTATTAGGTGATGTGCTCAACTTTGTAGAAAATTTTTGGTTATGGCAACAGCCTGATTAATTCAACTACAACATCGATGCCTCCGTCTGGCCTGGAGATAATTCTTATATTTTCAAAATTTTCCTTTTGAAAATCGCCATCATATATACGCCTTTTTATACTATTGAGAATATTACGTGCAGGTGAGTTTGACAGGGTATAAATGGGTTTACCGGATAGGCCGGGGGAGGAAATTTTGCCGTTGATTCGGGCAAATCCTACTTATGAAAGGACACCCATTATTGTGATTTCAGCGCATGTGGATGAGCCTTTGGGGAAACACTGTTTGGCGATGGGGCGAATCATGTTTATGTGAAACCCTTGTTGCCGACCATGTTGCGGCGCATGGTGGAGAGTACGTTGATTTAAAGGACTATTGCGGATTGCTACCTTATGTAGGTT